>NZ_JABEKS010000001.1:658954-988431 GCF_012985205.1 Planctomonas sp. JC2975
GAGCGACGATCCTCGCGTGCGGGCTCAGCCTCCTGACCGTGGCCAACCAGGGTCAGGCTCAGCTGCGCGCGGTCTCGTTATGGGGCGCGGCGGCCGCGGTGGGCGCCGCGGTCGGCCCGCTGGTGGGCGGCGTGCTGGTCGACTTCACTGGCTGGCAGGGACTCTTCTGGGTGGACGCTGTCGTCGCGCTGATCTGCGTGCTGATCACCGCCCGAGGAGTCAGCGAGTCGCGAGACGAGCAGCGGCCGAAATCGATCGACTATCTCGGTGCTGTGCTGGTCGCGCTCACGCTCGCTCCGATCATCCTGGCAACGAGCCTGGGAGGCCAGTGGGGCTGGATCTCTGTGCCCACGATCGTCTGCATCGTCGTGGCCGTGGGCAGTGCCGTCGCGTTCGTCATCGTCGAGAAGCGCGTCAAGGTGCCCTTGCTGGATCTCGCGCTGCTGCGCAACGTCGTCCTGGTCGTTTCCACTGTTGCGATCCTGATCGGGTCGGGAACGATCAACGGTCTGATGTATCTGCTCAGCCTCTACTTCCAGAACAAGGATGCCCTCGGCATGACTCCCTTCCAAGCAGGGCTTGCGATGCTTCCTGCCACGGTGGGCCTCGTGATCATCGCCCCGCTGGTTCCGAGGTTCGCCTCCAGAATCGGAGGACGCCGCGTCGTCGCGATCGGGTTCCTTGTGACGGCCGTCGGATTCGGCGTGATCGGGTTCGTCCAAGCGTCGTGGACCTACGCGGCCTTCGTGCTTCCTTTGATCGCGATCGCTGTCGGCATGGGCCTGTCCAACGGCCCCTCTTCGTCCGCATCCACGGCTTGCGTTCCCGAGCACCAGGTGGGATCCGCGTCCGGCGTCTCGAACATGGCTCGGTACATAGGCGCTGCAGTGGCAACCGCCGCGGTGGCGACCATCAACTCGTCCGTCATCGCGTCGGAGACCGGCGCTGGTCAGAAGATGTCGCACGCGCTGGCGTCCGGCCTTGCCGCCGCCGCATGGGTCATGGCCGGCCTCAGCCTGGCCGGTGTCGTGATGGCCGTGCTCATGAGACGCCATCGGATGGCAGTCGGAACGCTCCAGGATGTCGCCGCTGCCGCTGCCGCCGGCTCCCACACACTTGCCACGACTGCTTCAGGATCCGGCTCGGCCCGGTAGCACGACCGGCGGGTCCGAGAGTGACCCGCCGGCGCCAGCCTGAACGCGCGCCTCACTCGACGATGGTCAGTCCGCGATCGCTGTTGTTGAGCCGGTGCCCGCCATCCGCGGTCACCGTGACGATGTCCTCGATGCGCACACCGAATCGGCCCGCTAGGTAGATCCCCGGTTCGATGGAGAAGCACATCCCCGGAACGAGCGGCCTCTGCTCGCCCTCGACCATATAGGGAGGCTCATGGGTCGTCATCCCGATGCCATGGCCGGTGCGATGGATGAATTCGTCGCCGTAACCCGCCTCCGAGATCACCCGACGAGCGACGCGGTCGATCTCCTGACACGCCACGCCCGGCCGCACTGTTTCGAACGCAGCCTGCTGAGCCGCCCGGACGATGTCGTGCACCTCGCGCATCTGATCCGTTGGATCGCCCGCGCACACGGTACGAGTCGTATCGGATCCGTACCCGTGCTTCAGTCCGCCGAAGTCGAGGACGATCATGTCGCCGGCGAGGATCGCGCGATCGCCGGCTTCGTGGTGCGGATTGGCGCCGTTGGGGCCCGAGCCCACCACGGTGAAGTCCACCTGCTCGTGCCCGAATTCGCGCAGCAGCCGAGCGAGATCGGCGGCGACGTCTGTCTCCTTGCGTCCCGCGAAACGGACCTTGACGATCTCCCCGAAGGCGGCATCCGCCGCTGCACCCGCAGCCTCCAGCCTGGCCAGTTCGTTGTCATCCTTCACCGCACGCAACATGGGCAACCGGTCGGTGACCGACACATACCGGGTCTCGGGCAGTCGGTGCTGCAGCCCGAGCAGGTGCATCGCCCACGCCGAGTCGGATATCGCATACTCACCATCCACCGAAAGCAGCGGAGTGGCCGCCTCGTAGGGATCGACGCCATCGCGCCAGTCAGACATCGCGACGGCCCCGGCGCCGACCGCCGACTCGGCATCCGGACGCTCCAGAACCGGCACCAGCAGCTGCGGTTCCGCATCCACGCGAAGCACAAGCAGGGTGAGCCGCTCCGTTATCGCGGTGGGCTGATAGCCCGTGAGCCAGAGCAAGTCCGGCCCCGGGGTTATCAGAAGCCCATCGAGCCCGTCCGCCGCGGCGGCCTGCGCCGACCGCTCCATGCGTAGGCGGAAATCATCCAGAGTGAAGGGAGCCGATTCAGCTTCCATGACGCCTCCTCAGCGGTCACCAGGATCGACCTCATTCCACCTCGCCATGGATCGGCGGCGCAAGGTGGATCACCGGGCGCGCCACGATAGGGCGGGGCATGGGTCCGCGTACCCGCTGGGTCAGATCCTTGTTGCGCTGCTGCTGGTCGGGATAATCGAGTGTGCGTTTGGACCGGATTCATATCGAGGACTACGACCCAGCGTGGCCGTCTCTCTTCCACGAACAGCAGCAGGCACTCGCGGACGCTCTTTGCGAAGTTCTGGTGCGGCCGATCGAGCACATCGGCAGTACCTCGGTGCCAGGCCTTCCTGCCAAACCGATCATCGACATGCTCGCTGTCGTTCGCCGGTACGAAGACGTCCGCCCCGTTCTGCCGATCCTCTCCGACGCCGGATGGCGGCTCGCTCCTGAACCGGGCGACGAGGGCGCACGCAAGTACTCGCTGTGCTTTCCGAGCATCGAGCGGCGCACGCACCATCTTCACGTCGTCGAACCCGCGTGGGGGTGGCGCGACCTCTTGTTGTATCGCGACTACCTGCGCGCGCATCCGCAGGCGGTCGCCGAATACGCCATCCTGAAGCGCCGGCTTGCGGCGCTCGACGACGAGGACCGCCCGAAGTACAGGGCAGCCAAGGCGCCCTTCATCAAAAAGACCCTTGAGGCCGCGAAGGAATGGCAGCCTCTCGCACCGACGACGACGTATGAGTGAGCTAGCTCGGGTGGGTTCGGGTCGACGGTTCGGGTCGACCACCGAGAACGCGCGCGATCGTTCAGCTGGTGCCCCGGCAGGAATCGAACCTGCGACCAAGAGATTAGAAGTTCAGCAATCTCGCTCGGTCTCACCAATCCTGATTTAGTCCTTTGATCAGGGATTTTAAATGACACTTGATTTCGTTGAATCACATTGAATGCGCTTGAATGTTCGGGGTAAGTTCGGGGTTTGAGAAAATTAGAGGGCACTCACGCCCGCTCACAGCACGAGAGGCGGCAGCGGGTCCGGCGCCGGAGGCGGTCCATCGGCCAAGATGGCGTCGACCATCTGAATGGCTCGTTCAGTGAGGTCATCCCCGGGGTAGAACTCTTCGTAAAGCGCCTCGGCCTCGGCCCGAGTTGGGATGCCGCAGAGGCCGAGCAGCAGTCGTATGTCTCTGGTGTCGCGTCCTGGGCGGTTGGCGCGCAGTTTCATTGCCAGGAGTGCTTCCTTGGAAGCAACCTCGATGACGATGCCGTCGTGGTCGTGAATGGCTTCCCATTCGACGGCCCGTCCGAGCGATGGCAGGGCATCTGCACCGTTGACTTCGAAGTTCGGCCAGCTCGGATCCCAGTCGTGCTTGAGAGCAACCTTGGCCGCCGCCGCCGCGACCGCAACGTCACTTCCGGGCCGGACGTGCAATGTGTCGAGGTCCCGAGTGGTGCCTCGATCGAAGTACCGCAGGGCCAGCGCCGCGCCGCCGACGAGCCGGATGCCCGCGACTTCCCCGGCACTACGAAGCTCCGCGATGAGGTCGCGCAGACCCGCGATGATGTCATCCCTGTCCAGGGCGGTCGCCATCCTCAGACGCTCGCGAAGGTGTCATGCCAGACGAGGACCCCACGCTTGGCAAACTCTGCTGGCACCTCGGAAGCGGGCGGCACAGGGTCAGCAGAATCAATCTCGAGCCCGCGGGGCTCCCGTACGAACCGGCTCGGTGCGTTGACCCAATCCGGCGACGGCAGCTTCTCTTCGTCCAACCGCCACGCCACCAGAGCAGCAAGCGCCGCGTCCCACACGGGATCCGTAGTCGTCTCCGGCTCGGCGAGACCGAGCACACCGCGAACAAGGCCTCGCTCGGCGAGTAGGTCGTCGTTCAGCTGGATGAGCGAGCGCAGGGCGCGGTCCTTATCCCCGGCACGGAGCCGGTCACGGATCTCCGCCGCAACTGTCGCGGCGTCATCCCGACGAGTCGGCGCCGAGTAGAGCCGATGACCCGCACCGGCAAGCAGACGATCGACCGTGGCGAACTCGGCTTCGCGTCCACGCTCTGACCGCGAAACAGTGGCCTGGTCAATGCGCACCCGCTTGGCTAGCTGCTCCTGGGTGAGCCGTCGGCTTTTACGGGCAGCGCGAACCAGAGTCGATGCAACCGCAGCCATGACCAAGTCTCCATTCAATATGACTTCTGCGACATATTGTACGTCAATGGTCCGCGAATGGGCGAGCTCTGCGGTCACTGCTGCGAAAACACCGAGCCGGGGAGACCGTGCGCGGATGGAAGGTTAGAGCCGGCCTGGCGACGCGGTTCGACCCTTTGCTCTCTGGATTGCAGGCGGCCTACGCCGGTGGTTGCGTCTTTCTGCAGGTGCTGTGCCGGTTTATGATCACCTCGTGGTTTTCGTGATGGATGTCAGACAGGGCTAGCTCCCGCGTGTCGTTGTGGCGCGCGGGCGATGCATGCTGCCCTGCCCACCTCCTCATGAAAGTTCTCGATGTCTGTCCTTCTCGGGCGACGCGCAGGTGACGCGTCGCTGACTTCTTCCCTCGTCTTCGTCTCCATCGCCAGTGGCCTGTTCCTGCCGCTCTCGTTGGTGTTCTTCACCGAAGTCACCACCATTCCGTTGAGCGTGGTCGGCGTCATCGTCGGGGTGTCCGGCCTCACATCGGTTCCGGTTCCCGCCGTGGCCGGGCGTCTCGCCGATCGGTATGGCGCGACGCGACTCGTCATGCTCTCTCAGGCGATTCAGGCCCTCGCCTTCGTCGGGTATGTCTTCGCCCGGGAGCCGTTGAGCGTCTTCGTCGTAACCGCACTGATGTCGATGGGTGGCCGGCTGTTCTGGTCCACGATCTTCGTGGCGGTCGCCGATCACGCCGGCGCGGAGGGTCGCCAACAGCATTGGTTCGCCGTCACGAACATTGCACGCACGGCGGGGATCGCTGCGGGGGGACTCATCACCGGCATCGCACTCACCGTTCCCGGCACGGCCGTCTACATCGTGCTCGCGGCCGTGGCGGCGGGGTGCCTCGGGGCATCCGCAGTGCTCATGCTGCCCGTTAGGGCACGCCCGTCGTCGACGCGGCCCTCGACGCCGGGGTCGCCACCATCCCTGTCCCGATCCAAAGGCGGCATGCTACGTGATGCCCGGTTTTTCGGCCTTCTCATCACCAACACGGTGTTCGCCATGTCGACGCTGCTCCTCGGTCTCACAATTCCGGTGGTCGTGCGCAACGCGCTCAGCGGCCCGGGATGGCTGAGCTCGTTCCTGCTCGTGGGCAACGCGCTCCTGGTTTCGAGCCTCGGCATCGCGGGTGCGCGGTACGCGGTGCGGCGTCGACCCTTCAGCGTGCTCAAAGTGGCTGCAGTCTGCTGGGCTGTCGGATGCACCCTCCTGGCGGTGGCAGCGTCCACAACTCTCCCCGTCGCAATGGCCTTGCTCACCGCCACCATCGTCGCATTCAGCTTCGCGGAGATCCTGCACGCCCCAACATCGGTCGCCATAGTGAGCTCGATGGCCCCCATGAGCCGCCGCGGGAATTACCTGGCCATGTGGCAGTACTCGTTCATGGCGGCCGAAATCATCGGTCCTGTGCTGTTCGCCACTCTCTTCGCCGTGCAGCACGCGGCACCATTCGTCGTCGTCCTCGCGCTGAACCTGACCACAGTCCCCGCGCTCTTACTCGTGCAGCGACCATCCAGGTCGAACCAGCGCACCATCCTCGATGGCAACCAAGCAGAGGCCGACTCGTAACAGGTGGCCGTTCCGCGGCATACCCCTCGGGCAACCCGCCGCGTTTCCCAACCGCTCGCTCCGAGCCATCCAATGTGTCAATGACGGATCCCGCTGCGGGCGGCAGCCGGCCGCGAGTCCGTCATCGCCCAACGCGAGGCACGGTTGCGGATCCCGCTGCGCACGTCTTTCCTGAACACACGGTGAGTGGCATTCTCTCCGCATGGACGCGTCGATCATCGTGCACGCTTCGTGCGCAACACCAAGCCCATGTCAAGACACGTCCGCGCAACCGGACCTGGGCTGGCTGATCATTCCTGGACTGCTGATCGTGCTGGTCGTCGTCGGGCTGATTGTCTACTTCGGCATCAAGGGCAACCGAGGGCGGTAGGTCCAGACACCAAGCCCGCAGCGGGATCCGCTTCCGCGCCCGAACGGCATCAGCACGGCGCTGATGCGTCACTACGGGATCCTGCTGCGGGCGGCAGCCGACCGCGAGTCCGTCATCGCCCAATGCGAGACACGGTTGCGGATCCACCTGCGTGCGCGCCGTTGCTCGAGTTCTGGCACGCAGCCGACCGCCGGGACTCTGCGCGTTGGGGTAGCGGTCGGAGGCGCGCACGGTCCGATGCGTGTTTGCCATTCATGTTTCCGGTCGCCCTTCTGCGGCTTTTCTGTCCGGGGCGCTGCTGAGTTGTTGATGACCCGTGGGCCGATGCGTTGTGCGCATCGGCCCACGAGTCGTGGTCGGTCGTCTAGTAGACGCTGCGCGCCGCAGTCAGGATGACGCCTGCGACCTGGAGTGGGTGTGAGACCAGGGACAGGTGTGAGGCGTTGATCTTGGTGATGGTGGCGTGTGCTCGTGTCGCCATGGCGAGTTGGGTGGCGGCGGGGAGCACTTTGTCTGCGGTACCGATGACTGCCCAGGAGGGGATGGTCTTCCAAGCGGGAGCGGTGGATGGCTCCCCGAGCGCGTTCAGGGTGATGGGAAGTTGTCCTGCTTCGAGTACGTTGCGCGCGGCGGCGGGCACGTCTTGGGCGAAGTCGGCGGCGAACGTGGACGGTTTCAGGTACACATCGGCGTCGTTCTGCGGGGCGCCGGGGTAGGTGTTGACGTCGAACACGGTGGTCGGGTCGGGCACGTTGAGCGCCGACGTGGATTTCCCGATGATGGTCTGCAGGCTCTCGGCCTGGTCGGGAATGAACGCGTCGACGTAGACGAGGGCGCGCACGTTGGGTGCGGTTGTCGCGGCGTCGGTGACGACGGCTCCTCCGTAGGAGTGGCCGACCAGGACGACGGGCCCGGTGGTGCGTTGGGCAAGGAAGGAATCCAATTCGGCGCTGTCGCCGGAGAGGCTTCGCAGGTCGTTCGGCGCCACGAGGACGGGGTATCCGGCCTGTTGCAGGATGGCGGTCACCCCGGCCCAGCTGGAGGAGTCGGCCCATGCCCCGTGCACGAGCACGATGGTGGGTTTCGCGGTGCTGGCGGCCGGGGCCGCTGAGGCCATGTTCGGGGCGAGCATGAGGACGGTTGCGAGGAGAAGGGCGGCCGCTGCGGCGAGGAGTCGGCGTGTGAGGTTTGCGGTTGTGGTGACCATTAGAGTGTCTGCTCTGCTTCCACGACCGTGTGGAACACGGTCTTGTCGATCCAGTCGATACACGCGGCGGCGATCTCTTCCCAGCCGTGGTCGATGGTGAGGGAGTGCCCGCGGTCGGCGAACTCGATGAGGTCGGTTTCCGCACTGGAGTGCCGGTACTGCTTGAGGGTGGATTTCGTGATCGCCTCAGGCACGGTGTGGTCTTTGCCGCCCATGACCAGCAGAAGTGGACCTCGGCTGTCGTTGCTGGTGTCGACCTCGTCGGGTGAGTTCTTCGCGAAGTTCGCGCCGGCGGCCTCGAAGAGTGGCTGTCCGGGTGAGGGGATGTTCCATTTCTCCCAGAGCGTGTTCGATTCGTCTTCGTCAAGTGCGTTGCCGAAGCTGTAGCGGAACTCACGGGCGTCGAGGGAGACGGCACGGTGTTTGTTCGCGGGGTTCTTGAACACCGGCAACGTCGACTTCAACGACGACAGCGGCAGTGGCAGCACGCCCTTGATCTGGGCGGCGTCGATCGCGATCGCGGCGCTTCCGTGGTTCTCGCCGAGCAGTTTCTCGGCGATCATCCCGCCGAAGGAGTGCCCGATGATGATCGGCTCGTCCTCGAGTGCGGCCAGCTGTTGGATGCAGAAGTCGGCGACTTCCTCGATGCCGACGCCGGCCATGGCGTCCGGGTTGGATCGTGCCTGGTTGATGTCTGTTGGTTCTCCCGGCCAAAGCAGGGCTCGGGCGTCGTATCCGCGAGCGGTGAAGTAGTCGATCCATGGTTGCCAGGATGATGCGGCGAGCCAGAGCCCGTGGATGAACACCACGGACCGTTTCGTGTTTTCCATGAGGTTTCCTCTCCTTAGAAGGACACCATCAGGATCGGTCGGAGAGGTTCCGGGACGCTTGCGTCAGCCGACTCAACGGAACGCGGTGCAGTCGGATGACTTATGCCGGTTGCAGACGGGCAGCAAGCTGTGCTCGGGAGGAGACCCCGAGCTTAGGGAAGATTCGGTAGAGGTGGGAGCCGACGGTTCGGGGTGAGAGGAACAGTCGTGCACCGATCTCCCGGTTGGAAAGGCCTTGAGCGGCCAGCCGTGCGATCTGGAGCTCCTGCGCGGAGAGCGTTTCGACTCCGGCGGCGGGCGTGTCGGTGAGGCGTTCGCCTGCCGCACGGAGCTCGTTGCGGGCTTGTTCGCTCCAGTAGTCGGCGCCGATCGAGGTCAGTGTGGCGGCCGCGGAGCGCAGCATGCCCCGGGATTCGGCGACCCGGCGTTGCCTGCGCAGCCAGGACCCGAACGCGAGCTCCAGTCGTGCCCTCGCCAGTGACCATCGGATCGGCACGTCGGCCAATGCCTTCCGATAGACGGCCTCGGCGCGGCTGTCCGGTTCGAGGACGGCGTGGGCGTAGTCGAGGTGAACGTGCAGCGTCGGCGAGGGCGTGATTGCCGCCTCAGCGTCGAGCACCTGGATCAGGTTTCGGATGTCGTCATGTCTGCCGGAGCGCACGGCGGCTTCTGCGAGGTAGGCGACGGCGTGGAATCGTTCTGTCGGGTGGTAGGCGATGTCGTGTTCGTCGAAGACCCGCAGAAGCAGGTCCAGCGCGTCGGAAGGACGACCGTCGGTGAGCGCGGCGAACCCTCTGGCGATCAGCACACACGCCAGGAGGTCGCTGAGCCGACGCCCGTTGGCTTCCAGCTCGGCGCGGGCTGCGATCGCTTCGGACTCTTCATGGTTGCCGCGCAGCGCTTCGACGATCGCTTTCAGACTGTGGGTGCCGGTGTCCCAGACGGGCTGCCCGGACTCTTGGGCCAGCAGCAGTCCTTCGGCGCTGCAGGTGACGGCCTGGTCCCAGTTGCCCAGTTCGATGTGATTCAGGATCTGCATGGTGACGGCGTGCGAGAGCATCGCGAGCCGCCCTTGTTCCCTCAGCCGTGATTCGGCGCGGGAGAGGAAGTCGATGACCGCTTCCGGATCGCTGACGGCGTGGGCGGCCATTCCGTACAGTCGCAGCTGGTTCGCGTCGGTCAGGGTTTCCAGCACGACGGCGTCGTAGAGCCGTTTCGCGGTTGTCGCGCTGTGCAGCGGGTCGGCGACAGCGAGGACGGCCGTGTACCGTGGGTCGGTTTCGGCGTGGCTGAGCCGTTGTGTCACTTCGACGACGTGATGCCGGGCTCTGTCGCCGGGCTCAGCCCACCAGCACCGTAATGCGGCGCCCATCAACAGGTTCAGGGCGAGGTCGGTATCTGCGCTGGCGGCCGCGTCCGCGGCGAGTTCGGCGAGTTCGAAGATCCGGGCGCCGTCTCCGGGCACACCGTCGTTGAAGATCTCGCTGAGCCATTCCATCCGGCCGCGGTCCAAGGGCGTCAGTGGGAGGACGGATGCGGCGGACACGAGCCGGTCCACGAGGTCGGCGCGGCCGAGACTGAAGGCGTGCTCGGCGGCCAGCAGAAGCCGGCGGCCCTTCACTTGCGGGTTCTGGGTGAGTTCAGCCGATCGTTCTAGTGCTGCGATGGCGGCGGGAGCGGATCCGCGTCGCAAAGATTCCGTGTGGGCGTGCTCTAGGTCGTCGGCGATGCTGTCGTCCGGGCCGACGACCGAGTACGCACGATGCCACACCTGACGGTAAGGCTCGTCGTCGAGGACCTCGGCCAACGCGCGGTGGGCGTTCTGCACCCGGGCCGCGGGCTCGCGTTGCACGATCCCGGATCGCACCAACGGGTGCCGGAACCGGATCTGAGATTCGTCGTAACGGATCAGTCCCGCCCTCTGTGCCG
The DNA here is from genome assembly GCF_012985205.1 of Planctomonas sp. JC2975. Lineage (NCBI taxonomy): Bacteria > Bacillati > Actinomycetota > Actinomycetes > Micrococcales > Microbacteriaceae > Planctomonas > Planctomonas sp. JC2975. Next base: position 669,346 of record NZ_JABEKS010000001.1, read on the forward strand.
GGTCCAGGACGCTGATATCCAGCGTCCTGGAGGCCAGCCGAGACGCAGCGGCGAGGATCTCGGGAGTGCGGGTCTCGGAGTCGATGGCCGCCACCAGCAAGGAGTCGCGGGTGCGGTCAGGCAGATCCTGGAGTCGGTAGACGAAGGACTGCTCCAACCGGTCGTTCAGCGGCACACCACCGGGCCTTCGGGGGCGGTCGCCGACGCGCTGCGTGGCCCACATTGCGGGGAGTTCGACCAATGCGAGCGGGATGCCGGCGGCTTCGTCGAGCACGTGCTGCCGGTCCGTGGCTGAAAGCTGCGGCCCGGTGCGGTCCAGGAGGGTGCCGGCTTGTTCCTCGTTGAGCGGGTCCGCTGCAAGGACGGTGACACCGGGCTGCTGAGGGAAGGTGGACTCTCCTGGTCGGGTCGCCAGGACGAGAGCGATCCGTTCCCGGCCGACACGTCGGGCGAGGAATCCGATGACGTCCTGGCTGGGCCGGTCCAGCCAATGCGCGTCATCGATGACCAGCAGGACCGGCCGGTTAGCGGCTTCGTCGGAGAGCGCACTGAGCGTGGCCAGGGCGATCAGGAACGGTTCGGACCCGGCTGCGTCCTCCATGCCGAACGCCGCCCGGAGAGCGGCGCGTTGACCGGCGGGAATGGTGGCGGTGCGTTCCATCACCGGCCGCAGCACGCTGTGAAGTGCCGCGTACGGCAGTTGGGCTTCCGCCTGCACACCGGAAGCGGTCAGGACCCGCCAACCGGCGCCCTCGGCGCTTTCCTGCTGCGCCTGGGCGAGCACCGCATCAAGCAGGCTCGACTTGCCGGCGCCGGCGTCACCGACCACCACAACACAGCTACCATCGCCGTGGCGGGCGCGGTCGACCGCATCCTGCAAGGTTTGTAGGTGCGGGGCGCGACCGATCAGCTGGGGGGTGTCACCGTTTCTCACGTCCGCCTTCCGTCAAGCTGACTATGCCTCATTGTCCTCTGCCGGTTCCTGTCGCGGTGGTGTCGGACAGTTCCCGGATCTCACGTTCCGCGGCTTCCGCCCACGGCGCGGCGCCGATTCGGGACAACTCGTCGGCAGCGGCCAGGAGCGTGGTGCGGGCGTGGACTGTTCGACCTTGCCGGTGCAGCCATCGCCCGTGCAGGAGCTGGATGCGGGCGCGCACCCAGGGCCAGTCGGTCAGGTCCGTGTCGGCGACGGCAGCGAAGAGGGGGGCGAGGTCCTCATCGGGAGTCAGCATGATGCGGGCGCACATCAACTGCATGTGCAGCAGGGGTGAGGGGACCGTGTCGGCGAGGTGGGCAAGATCGTCGATGACCGGCCGGATCTCCTCGGTTCGGCCTGATCGGGTGGCCGCCTCGGCCAGGAAGATGATGCCGTCGTAGCGTTCGCGTCGGTGGTAGGTGGGGCTGGTGGGATCGAAGAGCGCACGGAGAACGTGGAAGGCGTCTTCGACGGCACCGGTGGTGAGCCACGCAATTCCCTGTGCCACCGCGACACAGGCCAGGAGATCGCTGAGCCGTTGCCGGCGCGCGTCTCCTTCGACACGGCCGGCGAGTTGGAGAGCGCCTGCGGCATCCCCGGTGATGGCACGGGATCGGGCTTCGCAGATCAGAGTGCCCGCGTTCCAGATCGGCTGCCCGGTCTCCTCCGCCAGGCGTGCACCTTCCTCGGCTGCCTCTGCAGCGCCGGTGAGGTCTCCGAGTTCTTGCCGGATCACGACGGACATGCTCAACACGTGCGCCAACGGGCTGAGCCGTCCTTCTCGCCGCATCCGCAGGATCGCTTCGCGCAGATATCGGTTGGCGCGGGCCTCGTCTCCGACCGCGTGCGCTGCCATGCCCAGCAGTCGCAGGTCTTCCGCAGAGACAGCCTCGGTATCTGGTCTCTTTTCCAGCAGGTCGATCACGGTGCGGCACATCTGCACGGGTTCGGTGACCGCGATGGTGGCCACGTATCGGGGATCGGCGTGCTCCACCCCCAACCTGTCGACTGCTGCCAGGACAAGGTCGCGGGAGGTGGCCCCGGTGTCAGCCCACCAGCAGCGCAACCCGGCACTGTGCAGCAGGTCCAATGCCAGATCGAGGTCTCCCGCACGCCCGGCGTTCTCGGCAAGGATGCACAGTTCGGTAACCCGTCGACTGTCGCTGGGCGCGCCTTCGCCGAGGTTCTCTTTCAACCACTCGAGCCGGGCGAGACCCAACGCGTCGAGATCGGTCCGTTCGGCGGCGGCCAACTGCCGGTGCACGAGATCGACCCGGCCGATCTCGTACGAGCACCCGGCAGCTCTCAACAGCCGGCGACCTTTGAGGCCGGATCCGGTAGTCAGCCGCGCTGCCCTCTCCAGAAACATGATCGCCACTTCCAGACCACCACGCTGGAGCGCCGCGTCAGCGCTGGCTTCCAACTCGTCCGCAAGCTGATCGTCGGGTCCGACGATCGCCAACGCGTGATGCCATCGCGCTCGGTGCACATCGCCGACGACCTCGGCGATCGCCGCGTGTGCCGCCATCCGACGGCCAGGAGGCTCCTGTTGCAGGAGGCCCGAGCGCAGCAGCGGATGCCGAAAATCGACCCGCCCGCCGACCACTGTCACCAGGCGTGCATCGATCGCCGACGAGAGTGTCCGTGTGGTCACCGGGAGATGGCGGAAGGCGCCGGCGGCCGCAAGGATCTCCTCAACCTCAACGCCGTCGTTGGTGGCGGCGATCAGCAGCACATCGCGAGCCTCGGCCGGAAGCGAGCCGACCCGGGTCGCGAACGCGGCCTCGAGACGGACGGTCAGCGGTGACTCGTCCCAGTCCTCGACCGCGGTGCCGTCCCTGACCATGCCGGGCAATTCCTCCAAAGCCAACGGGTTCCCGCGAGCCTGCTCCTGGATCGCCGCCTTCTGCGTCGGGGTGAGATCATCGGCGGATCTGGCCAGGATCGCCTCAGCTGCGGCATCGTCCACGCCGACGAGTTCCAGCGTCGGCAATACCGAGGAGAAGAGGTCGCCCCGATACCCGGTGCGCGCTCCGATCATCAGGACCACGTTGCCGCCCTTCAACCGGCGGGCGGTGGCGGCGAGCACCTGTTGAGTGGAAGGGTCGGCCCAGTGCGCATCATCGGCCACCAGAAGCACCGGCCGTGATGCGCTCACCTGGTGGAGCAGCTCGAGAACGGCCCGCGCGATCAGATGCCGGTCCGGTTGAGTGATGCCGCCCAGCCCCAGAGCGGTGCCGAGCGCTTCTTCTTGCACGGCGTCAAGCCCGCCCAGGTGACCGGTGATCGGAGCCAGAAGCTCTTGCAGAGTCACGAAGGGCAGCGCCTGCTCGGTCTCCACACTCGCCGAGCGCAGCACAAGATGCCCGCGAACGATTGCTTCCCGTATCACGCCCTCCAACAAGGAAGATTTCCCCACACCGGGCTCACCGACGACGGTCAGGACCCGGCCGGCTCCTGGATCGTGCTCCAGCATCTGCAGCAGTCGCCGTGCCTCCGCGTCTCGACCGATCAGTGCGACGGGAGTATCCGTGTTCACGAGGACGCCAGCCATGTTCCCGCCGTCTCGACGACCAGCACCGTCTTGCCCGGAAGCCGGCCGTGCCGGGCACCGCTCTCATAGGCTGCGCGTCCTTCCGCGAGCGGGAACGTCGCCGCGATTGGGATACTCAGCTGTTGCGTCTTCGCCAGGTTCGCCAACTCGTCCATCTGACCCCGGTTGGCTTCCACGACGAAGAACTGGCCGCGGATGCCGTACCGGTTCAGCAGCTCGCCATCCGGTGGAGCGTTCAAACACACCAACACGCCGCCCGTTCGCACCGCAGCGTAGGTTGCTTCAGTCGGCGCGCCGTTCGCGGCGTACAGCGCCAGGTCGTAACCATCCCCATCAGCCGTCACCGGCGTGCTCGTGTAGTCGATCACGTGCTCAGCGCCCATGAGTTGCAGGTATTCGCGGTCCTGCTCCCGTGCGACGGCGGTCACGTGCGCGCCACGCAGACGGGCCAATTGCACGGCGAAGATGCCCACCGCTCCTGCGGCACCCTGCACCAGCACTCGCTGACCTTCGAGGATTCCCCCGTGATCGACCAACGCCTGCAACGCGGTCAACGCCGCCAACGGCAACGCGGCCGCATGGATCGGATCGACCTCCAGCGGCCGCAACGCGACGTTCTCCTGCGGGACGACGGCATACTCCGCTGACGCACCATCGCGATCGAACGGGATCAGGCCGAACACCGGATCCCCGACCCTGACCGTGTCCACCTGGGGGCCCGACTCCACCACCCGGCCGGCGACCTCATGGGCCGGGATGACCGGTGTGCGCGGCTGCCCGTCCCGGAACCAGGTCGCATCCCACACCAGTTCAGTGAATGTGATCCCGGCCGCCTGCACCCGCAGCAGAACCTCTCCGGGCCCTGGCATGGGAACCGGAGCCTGTTCATAGGTGAGGACCTCTGCTTCTCCCCGGTGATGTGCGCGCAGCGCATGCATGCTCGTTTGCATTTCTCCTGCCCTCCTGGCCGTCTCAGCGACCGAATCGATGTGCGCGCGGAAACCTCCGTCGTCACCTGCGTGTTGGTCGTTTCCTACCCCAGCACCGCCACCACGACCGTGATCGCGGAGGAGGGGTCGTGTGCAGGTCGCGCGCGGATCATGACCTGCTCAGATCGTGGGACGCATGCCGCCATCGATGACGAACTCCGACCCGGTCACGTTCGAAAAGCGGGGACTCGCCAAAACCAACACCACGTCAGCGACCTCGTCCGGCCGGCTGAAACGTCCCGTTGGGATCGCCTTCTCCGTCTCCTGCCGCACCGCCTGGGCGGTGACCCCACTCGCCGCCGAAACCTGCTTCGCGAACCCCAACCACAAGTCGGTGGCGACCGGCCCTGGGCTGACCGCGTTCACTCGCACGCCGCGACCGGCAAGTTCCTTCGACAGCGACTTCGTAAAGCTGAGCACCCCGGCCTTCGCGGTGCTGTAGTCCATGACCATCGGATCCGGCAACAAAGCGTTCTCCGACGCGATGTTCACGATCGCGGACCCCTCGACCAGTCTGTGCTGCAAGCGGTGCGTGACCCGCACCGTCGTCATCAGGTTCAGCGTCCACGATCTCGCCCAGTCATCCGCACTGATACTGCTGAACCCGCCCGGCCGTGCCGGCGCCGAGCCCACGTTATTCACTAACACATCCAGATCGCCGGTCACGAACGAATCCAGGCCAGCCACCCCTTCCTCGTCGGTCAGGTCCGCGCTGAAGTAGTGGAACGAGGGCGCCTCGGCCGATAGGCGCTCTACCTGCGGGGTGGTTCCCCGTGCCACCCCGAACACTTCAGCGCCCTCGTCCACCAACGCCCTGGCCACCGCGAACCCGATGCCCTGGCTCGCCCCCGTCACCAGCACCGTCCGTCCACTCAAATCCAGATCCATGCTCCGACCGTACGAAGCACTCAAGGCACGCCGCTTCAGTCAAACGACTGCGCATTGTCGCCACCGCCAGCGCCATGTTTCACAAGGGGGTCCCCCACCGCGCACGCCCGCCCGAGTGATGAGCGGGTGACAGTCGTTGAGCGAAATGCCCGTTTACCCCGCGCGATGGGGTGCCCGGAGAAGGTAAGTCAACTGCAACGCGTCTGTCGTGGCTGCGAGAAGCCCGGGCGATCGGTCGACGGAAGCGTTTCTCGAAACAAGGACCAACGAAGGAACGAATGAAGGAGACAAAGAGGAGAGAAGGCTGAAGGGCAAGAGAAGAACAGATGACACAAGGATCCAAAGAGATCGACGAAAGAGGCAATAGCTAATGCACGCAGGCACTTTCAGTGGGTCCCTGTCATTGCCCCGGCAATGACAGGGGTTGCGCGTAAAACCTCCTTGCATGGGAAATCGGGGGATCTCAGACAGGACGAAACGTCGCTCTAGCTCGTACGAACGGCAGCGGCAACAGCACGACGCAGCAGCGGTCCGGCACATTGCTGAGCAGGAGCGTGTGGCCGCACAGCGGCACGCCGCCGACGCGTTGACCGTGTTGGAGGGCAGATGGGGCACGCGCGCCGACGCCCTCGACCGACTCGGTCACCTCGGCCGCGCCATCGGCCGACTCCAACGTGAGCAGGACATCCTCCGTGGCGAGCGTGACGAGTTGATCGCACACCTGCGGCAGGTCGGCGAAAGCTGGAACTCCCTTGCCTCGCGGAGCGGGCTGAGCCGGCAAGCCCTCAGCCAACGCGTCGATCCCGATGTGAAGCCGAGCAGCCGATGAGTAGTGGATTCGCTGCCCGATGCCGACCGGGTGCGTCTACAGCTGACGGCGATGCATGCTGGTGTCGAATCGGATTCATGCACAGAGCCGCCGTGGCGCTCGAATGTGGTCACGACGCGCACGCACGAACGGGAGGCAGCTGTGGCTCGGCCTAGGACCCCCGTCGGCGCTCATGGTGCCATCAACCTCAAACAGGTCGAGGGCGGTAAATGGCGCGCTCGCACTCTGTTCCGGTTCGAGGACGGGAATCGACGGCAGGTGGAGCGCTTCGCGGTGAGCCGGGCGAAAGCGGAGAACGCCCTCAAACAAGCGCTCACCGTCATCAGCGCGCCGGCAACCTCCGGGAGCATTACGCGCACGACTACCGTCGCGACCCTGGCGGATGCGTATCTCGCGCAAAAGCGATCCTTGAATCGAGCACCCCGCACGCTGCAGACCTACGAGTACAACATCGCGCAGCACGTGAAGCCAGGCATAGGCCATCTGACCATCGGTGAAGCCTCCACCAAACGCATCCAGGCGTTCATCGACGCCGTCGCGCGCGGCCACGGCTCGGGCTCCGCGAAGGGCTGCCGCAGTGTGCTCTCCGGCATGTTCGCGCTGGCGATTCGCAACGACGCCATCAGGATCAACCCCGTGAGCGGCGTCGCCGGGATCGAGAAGACACGGTCGCGCACCAGCACAGCACTCCCCCTCGATGAGCTGCCCACGTTCCTCGAGCGGATCCAGAACGATGAGCAATTGCGGCGACTGGATGTCGCCGATCTGGTGGGGTTCATGGCGGGAACCGGATGCCGAATCGGGGAGGCCCTCGCCCTACGTGCCAGAGACGTCGACCTCGCGCGGAAGACCGTCACATTGGGTCCGTCCGTCACAAGGATCCCCGGCGCCGGCCTCACGATTCACGAAGCAGGAAAGACCGAGACGTCCAACCGCACCATCGTCGTCCCAGACGCCACTGTCGCCCTTCTAGCGCCACGACTCGCTCTGACCAACTCGGAGGACGAGGTCGTCTTCCAGAGCCTTCTGGGCAAGCTGCGCGACCCGGCAAATACCGAGGCCGCCTGGCGCAGCAACCGCGGTCGGCTCGGCTATCCGGACTTCAAACTGCACGGACTCCGCAAGACAGTCGCGACCGCGCTCGACGCTGCCGGCCTCTCGGCCCGAGACATCGCCGAATACCTCGGTCACAAGCGTCCGTCGATGACGCAGGACGTCTACATGTCCCGCACCACGCAGTCCGCGAAAGCCGCAGCAGCACTCGATTCAAAGTTCGGGGTAAGTTCGGGGTCGGCGACCTAAAACGCCCGAGATCCTTGAGTTGGTGCCCCCGGCAGGAATCGAACCTGCGACCAAGAGATTAGAAGGCTCCTGCTCTATCCGCTGAGCTACGGGGGCGTGCGCAGTCTCTGAGAGACGCGCCGGGCGGGTTCCAGGCTACCGTAGGGCGGCGCTCGACCCGGCGTCATGCGGGTTCGGAGGCCGGTGGCATCCGTGGCGTCGGAGAGCGGCCCTTGCGAACTCAGCGTGTCGCCGAGGCGTCGATCTGCACCGGATATCCCGCCCGCAGCACCGCGAGCGTCGCGGGCGGTGTGATGGCCGCTGCGGTTCCACGACTCGGTCGACGTGACCTGCCGGCGTAACCGGTCGGGGTCCATTCGACGAGCGCGTCGCCGAGCACAAGGCGCGGTGCCCCGTCATCGAGAACGAACGCGCCATCGGGAACATCCGTCCACGACACCGCGTGCACGCGCCGTCGATGCGACCGCGGTTGCAGCCGTTCGGCGTGCAGACGGTCGTTGACGCCCGCCGCGGTCGGCCGCTGGCCGCCCAGCGAATCGTGCCAGGCATCCACGTAGTCGACGTATGCGCCGTGCCGGCACTCCGCGCATGGTCTGTGACCGGCCGCGAACGCGACCGCCTCATCGTGGAAGAAGAGGAACGTGTAGTGGTGAGGCTTCCATTGCTCCTGCCAACGCCTGCGGAACTCGAGGGCGCACACGATCCACAGCTTGCCCGAATGGAAGCGCACGATCTCGTGCCCCTCGTGGATCCGACCCTTGTTGCCTGTCCAGGCACCGCGCAACGGGCTGGCGATGATGTCGCCCATCGGAGTCACTCGGTTGCGTTCAGGCACGTCTCCTCCTCGATCGCGCGTGCGGTGAAGCAGTCATCCGGATGTCGCACACCGCGTCATCCGCGCAACTGCAGCACCGCTCAGATCGCCTTCGCCGCAGCGACGAGCACCTGTGCGAGCGTGGGCACGCCGACCGCGCGGAACACCTCATCGCCCTTGGAATCCAGCACGACGACCGTCGGCGTCGCGTGGATCCCCGCGGCCCGTGCACGCTCCTCGAAACGCACGACATCGAACTCCGTGACCGTGGCATCCGGAACGAGCCGTTCCGCCTCGGCGAGCACGCCTCGCGTCTGCAAGCACGGTTCGCAGAATGCGGACGTGAACAGCTGCAACTCCACAGTCGGAGTCTAGGGGCGTGTCCGACGATTAGGGCTGGCCGTCGTGCGCTCGGCCGGACGGCGAGCGGCCGATGCCCCAGTCCATCGCATCGGCACCGTCGGGGGCCGTCGATAGACTTCAGCCCATGCCAGCTGCGAACGACGCCCTCGTGTGGATCGACTGCGAGATGACCGGACTCGACCTGGAGGTCGACGAACTGGTCGAGATCGCCGTGGTGGTCACCGACTTCGAACTCGTGCCACTCGATCCGGGCATCGACATCATCATCAAGCCCGACCAGAGCGCCCTGGACAACATGGGCGACTTCGTGCGCCAGATGCACACTACGAGCGGACTGATCGAGGAGATCCCGAACGGCAAGAGCCTCGCCGAGGCGGAGTACGAGGTGATGGAGTACATCCTCCAGTTCGTACCGAACGAGCAGAAAGCCCCGCTGGCAGGCAACACCATCGGCACGGACCGCATGTTCCTCGCCAAGTACATGCCCCGGCTGGACGGCCACCTCCACTACCGCAACGTCGACGTGTCGTCGATCAAGGAACTGGCCCGCCGCTGGTTCCCGCGCGTGTACTTCAACGCGCCGGAGAAGAACGGCGGACACCGCGCACTGGCGGACATCCGCGAATCCATCCGCGAGCTCGACTACTACCGTCGCGCGGTCTTCACGTCGGCGCCCGGACCGACTTCGGACGACTGCCAGAAGATCGCCGCCGAGGTCGTCGAGCTGTGGGATCCGCGCATGTCGATTGAAGCCTCCAGCATGTAATAGAATCGTCTGGTTGCCCGGCGACGGGCGGCATGGTGGGTATAGCTCAGCTGGTAGAGCGCCTGGTTGTGGTCCAGGAGGTCGCGGGTTCAAGCCCCGTTACTCACCCCAAGGAAAGCCTCGGCGGCCGAGCTTGCTCGACTGCCGAGGCCGACGCAGAGGCCCAGGCGCGTTGCGCCGATCACCTCACCAAGAGCACCTTCTTCAGGTGCACGATCGCTCCCCCGGGAACCGTCTGTTCGCGTACTCGGACATAGCCGAGCCTCTCGTACAGAGCGATATTCGAGGTCATCTTCACGTTCGTGAAGAGGCGGATGCTGTCGCACGCCGAGTCGCCGGCGAGCTCCTCCGCGTGCGCCAGCAGCCGCCGCCCTAGTCCCTCGCCCTGGCGCCGGGGCGCCACGGCGACGTTGACCACGACGAGCCCTTCCTCGTCGACGTCCGTCTCGATCAGGCCGACGAGTTCGCCCTCGTCCCGGAGAAGGTCGATTCGGTGCTCGAGGACCGCACGCGAGTAGTCGACGTTCATGGGCAGCGGTTGATATCCCAGCTCCGGCACCCACTTCGCGTACGCCTCGTTCACGAACTCGGTGATCGCCTCGGCGTCACCGACGTCCCCTCGGTGCAGGGTGAAGCTGCTTCCGGCGTCCGTCGATCGATCGGTCATCGTCCCACCGTTCCATGGCCCAGGCGATCCTGTCGAGCCTCCGTCGCTTCCGTCGGATTTCGGCAAGCGGGAGCGGATGTCGCTGCCTCGTTCGCATCGATTGCGCCCGTTTTCGCAAGAACTCGACAGATCACAGACATTTCATAAGTACCTCTTGTGTCGGTGGTGCGAGCGGACGTACTGTCGCCTCGCTCACGGCGGGTGCGAAGGGTTGCGCCGTCCAGGTCGCCGGATGCAGCACACCTGACGAGAGGAAGTCGACGATGACCCCCACCCCGCACCGACGCGCTTCGGCGCGCGCCGTTCGGCCCGCCGCCGCGCCGCACAGGAGGGGACGTCTCCGCCTTGCGGTAACGCTCACCGCGACCGTGACCCTTGCGGCGGGCCTCGTGACGGGACTCGGAGCACCCGCGTTCGCAGCACACGGTGCCGCATCCCCTGTGCCGACACGTGCCGGGCTCGATCCCAGCCTGGTCACCGGCCGGGGTGCCACCGTCGGCTTCGTCGAGCAGGAGGCCGAGAAGGCCGTGACGAACGGTACGGTGATCGGTCCGTCCACGGCCGCGTACACACTGCCGGCCGAGGCATCCGGACGCTCCGCCGTCTCGTTGAAGCCCGGGCAGTACGTGCAGTTCACGCTGCCTGCGGCAACCGACGCGATCACCGTGCGATACAGCATCCCCGATGCACCGAACGGGGGCGGTATCACTGCACCGCTCGAGGTGACCGGCAACGGCTACGAGAGGACCATGACGCTCACATCGCAGTACTCGTGGCTCTACAACGCGTACCCGTTTTCGAACGATCCGACGCTGACCACCTCGATCGAGCCGGATTGGTGGACCGTGGAGTGCGGCTGCGCCCCCGGTTCGACGACCACGTTCCCCGCACCGTTCCGCCCGAACCACTTCTACGACGAACAGCGGATGCTGCTCGGACGCACATTGCCCGCCGGGAGCATCCTGCGCCTCACCGCTCCCACCGCGTCGAACGCCTCGGCGACCGTGATCGATCTGCTGGACACGCAGCGCGTCGGACCGGCCAGGGCGCCGCACGGCAGGATGGTCGATGTGCTGGCCTTCGGCGCTGATCCGTCGGGACGGCACGACTCTGCCGACGCGTTCGACAGAGCGATCGCCGCCGCCACGAAGGCTCACCTGCCGGTCTATGTGCCGCGCGGCACCTTCCAGGTGAACCGCCACATCGTGGTCGACAACGTCACGATCGAGGGCGCGGGCAGCTGGTACACGATCATCAAGGGCCATCAGGTGAGCCTCGCGACACCCGCTCCTGACGGATCCGTACATACGGGCGTCGGCTTCTACGGCAAGGATGCCTCCGCGGGCGGCAGCCGCAATGTCCACCTTTCCGGCTTCGCGATCGAGGGGGATGTCCGCGAGCGCATCGACACCGACCAGGTGAACGGCATCGGCGGGGCGTTCGACGACTCCACGTTCGACGGCCTGTACATCCAGCACACCAAGGTGGGCATCTGGCTCGACGGGCCGATGAACGACGTATCGATCACGAACTCGCAGATCGTGGACCAGATCGCGGACGGCATCAACTTCCACGGTGGCGTCACCGACTCGGTCGTGCGGAACAACTTCATCCGCAACACCGGCGACGACGCGCTGGCGATGTGGTCCGAGAAGGTCGAGGACGCGCACGATGTTTTCGACCACAACACCGTGCAGACGCCTGTGCTCGCCAACGGCATCGCGCTCTACGGCGGTTCGGATGACACCGTCGCGAACAACCTGATCGCGGATCCGATCCGAGAGGGCAGCGGTATCCAGGTGGGATCACGGTTCGGTGCCGAGCCGTTCACCGGCACGATCACGATCGCCGACAACACGACAGTGCGGGCCGGCACGTTCGAGCTGAACTGGAACATCGGCCTCGGCGCCATCTGGTTCTACGCTCTGGAGCGGAACATCGACGCGGACATCGAGGTGACGGGCGACTCGTTCCTCGACAACACCTACAACGCGATCATGCTGGTCACCGACTTCCCGGTGAAGGACCAGTTCTCGATCACGAACGTGCACTTCTCGAACATCAAGGTGGACGGCACAGGTACGTCCGTGCTGAGCGCCCGCACCGCGGGTTCCGCATCGTTCCAGAACGTCCAGGCCCGCAACGTGGGCGCCGTCGGCATCAACAACTGCGGGGCGTTCGACTTCACTCCGTCGGGCAGTGAGTTCGCAGTCCAGGACCTGGGCGGCAACACCTCGAGCGGCACCAACACCACCGGCCCGTGGATGGCGCCGTGGGAGCTGCCGAACACGATCACCTGCGACGACCGTCCGGCGGTGGTTCCGCCGCCTGCACCGTCGGTTTGGTGACGCTCTGACCGAAGGTCACCGGTGGGCCGGTCGCGCACTCGCGGCCGGCCCACCGGTGCAGTGCAACGGAGCCGTCGACCGACCTTCTCAGCCTGGTCAGGCGGCAGTGGTTCGCAGGCGTGCGGCGTCCGCGTCCCAAGCGAGCATCAGCCCGGCGAGGGCGACCAGGTCGTGCAGAGACTCGAGCTGCTCGTGGTCCAGTTGTCTGGGCTCCGAACCCGCGACGCAGAGCGCAGCGATCACCCTGCCGCCCCGCGATCGTACGGGGAGTCCGATGCAGAACGAGGGCGTCGTCACGTCCTCGGACTGGGACCATGCACTCGATCGCGGATCTGCGGAGCCGTCTTCCACCAGCACCGGCTCGCCGCTGGCGGCGACCGCACGGCAGAGCCAGTCCAGATCGCCGGATACGTCTCCCGTGCGCGACACGACACGCACCGCCTCGCCCTGGACGAGACCCAGCGCCGACGACTCGGCACGGCACGTGCGCGCCGCGATCGCGGTGATCCTGTCGAAGGATCCGGTGAGCGAGAGCTCGGGCACCGCTTCGGCCGGAACCGCGCGGTGACGGCTGCTCTCGGTCAGCATCAGCTGACGCAGGGCGGCAACAAGCTCGCGGCCGGTCGGCCGCTCCCGGGGATCTCGCGCGGTCATCGCCGCGAGGAGCATCCGCCACTGCTCGGGAAGTTCCTGAGGAATCGCGGGATCGGTCGACAGGCGGGCGATCGCCGACTGCACAGGTCCGCCGGGGAACGCGAGCGTGCGTGTGTGGCATTCCAGGAGAACGAGTCCCAGCGAATACACATCGCTGGCACCGCCGAGGTCATCGCCGCGAGCCTGCTCGGGGCTCAGATAAGCCGCCGTTCCGGTGGTGACGCCGTCGACGGTTGCACGTTCCATGCCCGACGTGAGTGCGATGCCGAAGTCGGTCAGTTGAGCTCTGGCGCGTCCGCCGTTCTCGCCGTCGGCGACGATGAGAACGTTGCCCGGCTTGAGGTCCCGGTGGATGACCCCGTGCCCGTGCACGTACTCGAGCGCCTCAGCGAGGTCGTATCCAACCTCGGCGATGTGTCTCGGCGAGATCGCGCCGTGGTCGATCCAGGTGCGCAGATCGCTGCCCTCGACGCGTTCCAGTACGAGGTAGCGGTGCTGGGCACCCTGCGGGTCCGGTGCGATGCCCGCATCGATCAGGGTCACGACCCCGTGGTGGCTCAACCCGGCGAGAACATCGATCTCGCCTTGCTGGCGTGCGGAATCCTCGCCCGAGATCTCGTGCTTGAAGACCTTGACCGCCACCTCGCGGCCGAGATGCTCGTCCACGGCTGCGTAGACGATCGACGTGCCGCCCTCGCCGAGGGTTCCGGTGATCGTGTATCGCGACGGAGGCCGACCACCGGCAGCAACGGCCGGCACTCCGGTGAGTCCGTCACCGGTCGGAGGCGTGGTGATGGGCGGCGAGGTGATGGGTGCTCCGGTGACCGACGCCACGCTCAGGTGCGGCATGCCGTAGGAGGGAGCGCTGATCGGCGGCGGTGCCGCGACGGGCGCGAACCCGCCTCCGCTCGGAGTTGCGTTGGAAGGGTCAGACATCGGTCCTCGTGTCGGGCTGGTCCGGAGATGCTCCGGAGTCGGTCCGGCAGGCCCCCCACCGGTCGAACGAGTGTACCCGGCCGACCTTTCCGGCACGAACGGAATGACCGAGCGACGCGTCTGGATGCGAAAAGCGGTCGGGATCGGCGCACCGGAATCCGTGCCATCGCCTCACGCACTACGGCTCATGGCACGCTGGTCAGGTGATGAGCATGGATGCCGACGCGTTCGAGCGGCTCGTCGTCGACGAGCTGGACGCCCTGCCAGATGACATGGTCGACGGGATCGAGAACGTGGTGTTCTTGGTGCAGGATCGCCCGTCCGACGGGTCGCTCGACCTGCTCGGCGAGTACGACGGCGTCGCTCTGACGGAGCGGGATCGGTACGGATTCGGCGAGATGCCGGATCGCATCGTCCTGTACCGGGAGCCCCTGCTGGCCATCTGCGACGACGAGCGACAGCTGCGCGACGAGGTGCACATCACGCTCGTGCACGAGATTGCGCATTATTACGGCATCGACGACGAGGAACTGCACGAGCTCGGCTGGGCGTGACCTCCGCCACGTCCGGCCCGAACGGACTCAGCGCGACGGATCGTCTTCGGGGTCGCTCTCGTAAGGGTCGCTGTCCGGTGCGTCGAAGGAGTACCGCACGTGCACCGTGCCCTGGACCTCACGGCTGTCGACCGCCTTGTACTGGAACTGCGACTCCACCCCGTCGATCGCGGCGAATGCGCTCACCGTCTGGTCGTACTCGCCACGCACGAGGTAACGACGCTCGGCCGTGCCTGCCAGCGGTCCGTCGACATACTCGACGATGTACTCGGTTGCAGAATCACTCATGCCCTAACGCTACCGTGCGGCGGCCGCCGCTCCCCCGGAACGGCGCGGAACCCGGGGCTGGAGACGATCCGTCGTCTCGACCGCGAGATCCGCCAGCCGGTCGGAGCGTTCACGGTCCACGAGCCGCGCCCACTGCTGTTGCCAGACATCCCAGTGCGCGTCGAACCCACCGGCGTCGCGCGTCAGCGCCCGCTCCTTGCGCACGGCGTCGTCGGCGCTCAGCCACACCCGCACGTCGGCGAGCGGAGCGGATGCCCTGGTCAGGCATCCGCAGCCCTCGACGATCAGCGGATGCCCCGCCACCACCACGTGCCACTCCGCCGGTGCAGCCTCGGCCCAGTCCCACCTCTGCCAGCGGCCGGTGCCTCGCGAGCGGAGCGGCTCGAGCAGTTCGGTCACGAGGCTGTGGGATGCGGCGTCGAGGCCGGCCCATCCGGGATAGACGTCGTCCATGCGGACGAGTTCCGCGCTGTGGTCCGGCCAGGCCGCCAGCACCGCGTCGGCGAACGTGGACTTGCCGGATCCACTCGGCCCGTCGATGAGCACCACGGGGGCCGCCGCGGCGGAACGGGCCATCCTGACGACCAGCTCTGCGCTGGAGCGGTAGCTCTGGAACGCCGGATCCGGGTTCCGATCGAATGCTGCGATCTGCGCTTCATCACGAGACGACAAAGTGCCAGCTCCCCGTGCCCACCGCTGCGACCGCAGCGATCACGGCGATCACGACACCGATCGCCACCATCGCCACCTCGGCTCGACCGAAGTGCGATGCGCGCGCCCACGTGCGCGGACGGTCTCCGCCGAATCCCTTGGCCTCCATCGCCGTCGCGAGCTTGCTCCCCCTGCGCAACGACAGCACGAGCAGCGCGAACGATTGCGAGCCGAGCCGGCGCATCCCGCCGACCGGTCCCCCGCCGTCGCCGATGCCGCGCGCGCGACGTGCCCTGGCAAGCGCGCGCCAGTCGTCGATGAACAGACCGACGAGCCGCAACGCGGCGAGAGCACCGAGCACGAACCTGGCGGGAAGATGCACGAGCTGGGCGAGACCGTCTGCCAGTTCGGTGGGGTCGCTCGTGGCGAACAGAATGACGCCGGGGATGCCGATCGCGAGCACGCGCAAGGCGATCGCTCCGGCGAGGAACAGCGATCCCTCCGTGACGGTGATCGGACCGAGTCCCCACAGCACGGCCCCCGAGTCCGCACCGTACAAGGCGGTGGCGACAGCAGCCGCGATCGAGGCGATCCACACCGGCGCCGTGCGCATCCAGAACTGCCGGGCGCCCACCCCGGCGAACGGAAGCAGCATGGCCTCCAGCACGAGCGCGACACCGGCCGACACCCAGTCGATCGTGAGCACCAGGGTGAGGGAGATGACGAGCGCCGCGGCCAGCTTCGCGACGGGATTCACGCGGGCGATCCGGCTGGCGTGCAGATCAAGGGTGAGGACGATGCTCATCTCGGCTCCCCCGTCGCGTCCCGAAGAGGGTTCGTCAGCTCGTTCGCGTCTCGCGCCGACAGTGCGAGCACGTCATCCGCCAGTACGCGCACGAACGCATCATCGTGCGTGACGGCGACCACCGCGCTGCCCTCCTCGACCAGCTCGTCGAGCAGGCTCGCGAGTTCGCGCCAGGTGCGGGCATCCTGTCCGAAGGTCGGCTCGTCGAGCACGAGCAGATCGGGACGCGTGGCGATGGCCGTCGCCACCGACAGCCGTCGCTTCTCGCCGCCGGAGAGCGTGAACGGGTTCGCCTCGGCGAGACGCGCCAGGCGCAGCCGACCGAGCAGGTCGTCGATGCGCCGCGTGATCTCGGCGCGGCCGACGCCCGCTGCCCGCGGGCCGACCGCGAGTTCCTCCCGCACGCTCCCGCGGACGAACTGATGCTCCGGGTCCTGGAAGACCGTGCCGATGCGCGTGACCAGCTGGCGCGACCGCCACTTCACGGGCTCGGTTCGCAGTCCGCGGCACAGCGCAGGCGAGGCCTCCAGCACTCCGCTCACGGGCCGCAGCAAACCGGCGGCGGTGAGCGCGAGCGTCGACTTGCCTGCACCGTTCGGTCCGACGACGGCGAGAGCCCGACCTCGCGCGACCTCGAAGTCGATTCCGGATGCCGCCACCTGCGCCGTCCGCGTGCCGAAGGGTGTGCGGCCGACTGCGAGGTCGCGACCGGCGAGGAGCCGTTCGCCGGCGGAGGTGGTCGGCCGCGCGCGATCCGGAGTGATGCCGGGCACCCACACGCCTGCGGCATCGAGCGCGGATGCCTCGCGACGCAGCACGTCGTCTGGGCGACCGTCCGCGAGGATGCCGCCAGCAGCATCCAGCACCACGACGCGGTCCACGAGGTCGGCCCATACCGCCACTCGATGCTCGACGACGATCAGGGTCGCGCCGGAGTCTTCGGCGAGGCGCGCTACGGCATCCCGCACCTCGGCGACGCCCCGCGGGTCGAGGTTGGCCGTCGGCTCATCGAGGAGCAGCAGCCCCGGACGCATCGCGATCGCGCCGGCCAGTGCGAGCCGCTGCTTCTGCCCGCCGGAAAGCGCGGAGGTCGGTGCATCAAGCGGCAGGCCCAGCCCGACCGCATCGAGCGCGTGGCGCACGCGCGGCCAGATCTGCTCCCGCGGAACGGCAGCGTTCTCGCAGCCGAAGGCGACGTCGTCGCCGACCCGGGCCATGACGACCTGGGAGTCCGGATCCTGCAGCACGAGTCCGACGCGGTCGCGCGCCGCGGCGGGCGCCAGACCGTCGACCGTCAGCTCTCCGGCGGGTTCGCCCTCATCGTCCCCGCCGAGCACGCCGGCGAGGGCGTGCAGGAGCGTCGACTTGCCCGCGCCGCTGGCACCGAGCAGCAGCACCCGTTCGCCCTCTGCGATCTCGAGGTCGAGGTCGCGGACCGCCCAGCGGGATCGGCCGGCGTGCCGCCATCCCCATCCCCTGGCGCGTACCCGCGATCCGCGGCGGATCTCGTGTGTGTCGGACATTCAGACGGTGCTTTCCGCCCGCCCGCTCTGCGCTGAACGTTCGGCGGCGTCGCCTGCATCGCCGGCGGGATCCCCGTCATCCACGATTCGCGCGCGCCGTCCTGCGGCGAACCGGTTCAGAGCACCCGTCGCAGCGAGGCCGCGCACCACCAGCCAGCCGAGGACGCCGGCGATGAGGGCACCGGAGAGCACAGCCGTGTCGAAGTACAGCCACTTCTGGGCGGCATCCAGCGCTGCCAGCGAGGTGAACGTCGTGTCGAGCACGCCGGTCGACGCTCCCGCCAGTGCCCCAGCGAAGACGGCGGCACCGAGGTTCCAGACGCGGTAGAGCAGTATCGCGAAGGCGATCTCCGCGCCCAGACCCTCCACTGCGGCCCAGATGAAGTTCGTGAATCCCCACTCGTTGCCGATGAGCATCTCGACGACGCCGGCGACGACCTCGGTGAACAGCGCAGCACCTGGCTTGCGCACGATGAGACCGCCGATGACACCGGCGAACAGCCAGCCGCCGGCGAGCAGGCCGGCTGCACCGGGACCGAGGAAAGTCAAAGCTGCGGACAAAGGAGTCCAGGCGAGTCCCCACGCCCAGAAGATGACGCCGGACGCGACGCCGACGACGGCCGCGACGATGATGTCGACGACGCGCCAGCGGTAAATGCGCCGGGGGGATACGGCGGAAATGGTGGCGTGCACGATTCGTGCCCTTTCGTTCGAGTGAAACGTGGGCACGGGTGGATGCCTCGCACGTGCGAGGCGCCCCAGAGATGGCCTCCCTGCGCTGGCATGATCCAGATCAGGTTCGACGGTCGAAGGTTGGAGAACCTTCCTCTCAGCCCGGCTCACCGGACTCCCGTGTTCAACGCACGAGTATAGCCAGCGGCAGCCGGGCTGGCGTCACTCGGGTGACCCGGCGGCCACCGTTGCCACGTGCACCGCGTCACTCGACGTCGTTCGACGGGAGGGGGCGCGGATTCCTTGCGTACGGTGGGCGCGTCGCATCCGCGTAGTCTTGACCGCGGACGGGAGACGAGGAGGCGCCGATGTTCATCATGTGGGTGCTGCTCTTCATGGCCCTCGCGTTCGTCGTCATGCTCCGCATCATGGTGATGCGCATGCGCCGGTTCGAGCGGATCGCCGCAGAAAAGCGGGCCGAGTTGGCGCGTATCGCGGCGGCGCGAGCCGCACGCGAAGCCGCGGCGCGACGCTCTCGCGAGCTCGAAGCGGCAGACGGAGCAAGCGATTCACCGAGCGCTCCCTGACCGCCAGAGACTTCCCGGCCGTCCGGCGCGCTTCCGCTACGCAGACGACGTTCCACCGGCGCAGCGCGCCACCCGGTCTCTGCAGCGCAAACGGCTCGGCGTCGGAATCAGCGACGCCTGCCGCGCAGCGATCTGAAGACCAGAGCGACGCCCCGCGTCGTGACCCAGGCGAAGGGGATGGCGACGGCCAGCAGAGCGATCGGGTTCGGCTCGAACCGCACCCCCGCTTTGTCCTTGATGTAGGCGCCGATCGGAATGCTCGCGCCACCTCCGCCCCCACCGGAACCGAGCGCGGGTGCCTGTTCGCCCTCGCCGCCCCCGAAACCGAACCACGCCAGGGCGACAGGAATGACCGTGACGTCGTCGAGCGTCACCGGATCGCCGTAGGCGGTCCTCACGCCGGCAGTGGACTTGACGGTCTCGGCGAGCTTGAGCACGAAGTCAGCCATAACCCAACGGTACTCGCGACCTCGCCGGGCGGAAAGGATGCTGCCCGGTCCGTTCGTGATCAGTCCGAGTCCGCCGGCGCATCCGGTGTGCGACCTTGTCTGCGGGCCTCGCCCTCTTGGATCACGCGGGCATTGGCCGTATCGCCCACCTTGCGCGGCCGGGTGCCGACCAGTGCCGCCGATGTGACAGTTCCGGCACCGAACCGCGCTGTCACACGATCGACGGCGTTCTCCGCGTCGCGCCACTCCTCGTCCGGGTCCCAGAGCGATGGGCCGCCGGATCCGGCAGGCAGCAGCTGCTCGCCGCGCACCCCGAGGAGTCGGATGGCGTCGCCCGGCCGCAGCGCGGCATCCAGGAGGTCGACGGCCTCTTCGTAGATACGCCGGCCGACATCACTCGGTTCGCCGAGCGTTCTGGACCGCGAGATCGTGCGGAAGTCCGCGTAGCGCAGCTTCAGCGCGACGGTGCGCGCGGCGAGCCCGTGCGAGCGGAGCCGGGCCGCCACCTGCGTGGACAGCCGCAGCAGCTCGCGGCGCAGCACAGCGGCATCCGTCACGTCATGCTCGAACGTCTGCTCGTGTCCGATACTCTTCTCGCGCGAGACCGGTTCGACGCCTCTGGCGTCGATCCCGTTGGCGAGCTGGTGGAGCTTCACGCCTGACGCGTCGCCCACCCAGCCGCGGAGCACGTCGATCGGAGTGGCCGCCACGTCACCCACCGAGCGCAGGCCGTATCGGTGCAACGTCTCCTGCGTGGCGGGCCCGACGCCCCACAGTGCGCCGACCGGAAGGGGATGCAGGAAGGCGAGGGTGTCTGCGACGGGAACCACGAGCATCCCGTCGGGCTTCGCCTTCGTCGATGCGAGCTTCGCCATGAACTTCGTGCCGGCGACGCCGACCGAGCACGTGAGCCCGGTCTCGTCGAGCACACGCCGCCGGATGCCGGCAGCGATCGTCGACGGTGAGCCGAGGAGCCGAACGGCGCCCGCCACGTCGAGGAACGCCTCGTCGATGCTCACCTGCTCGACGAGCGGTGTGACATCGCCGAAGATGGCGACCACCTGTCTGGAGTAGTGCGCGTACTTGTCGAAGTGCGGCTCGAGGATGACGGCATCGGGGCACAGCCGCAGCGCCTGACTCACCGGCATCGCGCTGCGCACGCCCTTGCGTCGCGCCTCATAGGTGGCACTCGACACGACCGAGCGGCCGGATGCGTGTCCGACGATCGCGGGCCGACCGCGCAGCTCGGGTCGGTCGAGCAGTTCGACGGAGGCGTAGAACGCGTCCATGTCGACGTGCAGCTTCGTCGCGCCCGCGTCGTCGACGGGTCCCACTGTGACCTGCCTGTCTCGTCCGTCGCCGCGTCCCACGGTCCAAGTGTCGCATCGGCCGCCGACACCAGTCTCGACGCTCAGCCGGCCATCCTGCTACGCCGCCTGAGGGGGGCGTTCTGCCGTCGAACGCACCGAAGTGCGGGTCATGTCCGGTGGACGAGGCCGTTCGGCGCAGTTGACGTGGCGGCCGGTTCGTTCACCGATGCTTCGGGAAACGGGTGGCCATGGGGTGGGGATCCGCCGGATAACGTTGGATCCATGCAATTCAGATATCTGGGCAACAGCGGTCTCAAGATCTCGGAGATCATCTACGGCAACTGGCTCACCCACGGCTCGCAGGTGGAGAACGAGGTCGCGACCGCGTCCGTTCGCGCTGCGCTGGAGGCGGGCATCACGACCTTCGACACGGCTGACGCCTATGCGAACACCGCTGCCGAGAAGGTGCTCGGCGACGCGCTGAAGGATCAGCGCCGGGCGTCGCTGGAGATCTTCACGAAGGTCTACTGGCCGACCGGACCCCGTGGACACAACGACACCGGCCTCAGCCGCAAGCACATCATGGAGTCGATCGACGGTTCGCTCTCCCGTCTCGGCACCGACTACGTCGACCTGTACCAGGCGCACCGATACGACCACGAGACGCCGCTCGAAGAGACGATGCAGGCGTTCGCGGATGTCGTGCGCGCAGGCAAGGCGCTCTACATCGGCGTCAGCGAGTGGAACGCGGAGCAGCTCCGCGCCGGACACGCGCTGTCGAAGGAGCTCGGGTTCCAGCTCATCTCCAACCAGCCGCAGTACTCCATGCTGTGGCGGGTGATCGAGTCGGAGGTCGTCCCGACCTCGAAGGAGCTCGGCATCTCGCAGATCGTGTGGTCGCCCGTGGCACAGGGCGTGCTCACCGGCAAGTACAAGCCGGGTGCGGAACTGCCGGCCGGCAGCCGGGCTACCGACGAGAAGGGCGGCGCAGGCGCCATCAAGGACTTCCTGTCCGACGAGGTGCTTGGTGCCGTGCAGAAGCTGCAGCCGATCGCCGACGAGGCGGGCCTCACGCTCGCGCAGCTGGCCGTCGCGTGGGTTCTCCAGAACCCGAACGTGGCCGGTGCCATCGTGGGCGCTTCGCGTCCCGAGCAGGTCGCATCCAATGCGCAGGCCGCAGGCGTCAAGCTCGACGCCGAGGCACTCGCCCGGATCGACGAGGTGATCAGCCCGGTCGCGAAGACCGACGCGTCCCTCACGAAGTCACCCGCGACGCGCGTCGCGTAGCCCGCCGGCCGGCTCTCGCCGGTCGAGCCCGTCGAAACCAGGGTCCCAGGCTCGGTTCAGACAGGCTCGACCGGCGGTCCGGTCCGATTCCGCATGATCGACCAGCGGTCCGGCTCGATTCGAGATGCTCGACGAGCAGTCCGTCTGCCCGTCTCGAGGAACGAACTCAACCGACCGCCAAGACGGCCTACACCAGCGCCGCGACGAGCGGCTCGAACCAGTCTCGGAACGCCCTGTGGTCGTCGCGCAGGCTCCAGCTGATCACCACGGTGTCCGGGCCGACGACCCACGCGCCAGGCTCGGCGAGGGGTAGCGCCTCGATGTCGAGGCGGAACGATCCGGCCTGCCTGCGCAGCTCGTGCTCGCGCTCCCGAACGACCTCGACGATGTCTGCTGAGTACTCGGCGTGATGGCGCAGATCGTCGGCGAGGTACTCGGCGCGGCGGGCGTTGGACCATGCGACGGCATCCGCGAACCGCTCGATCACGAGATCTTGCAGCTCCAGCTCGCGGTCGAACGCCGCGAAGTGCGGGGGCACGAACGACGTGCTCCACGACGCGACGGCATTCATCCGCACGACGGCCCGTCGCCACCAGCGCGTCCACTCCTCGCCCAGGCCGGATTCCCCGTCTTTCGCCGCCTTCGGCAGAGGATGCCACGGCGTCACCGGGGCGACGGCGAGCATCCTGTCGGCAGCCGGCTGGTGCTGCACCGCAGGAACGATGGCCGGCAGAGCCGGATCACCGACTCCCTCGAGTCCGGCGAGGTCACGCAGGCACAAGGCCATCAGCAGGTCCCACGGGCAGTCCTCCGTGACCCGCCACCGAAGGGTGCCCTCGATGAGCATGGCTCAAGCATAGAATCTGCGACCGACGTCGGCGCCTGTCTGTTCACTGATCATCCGCAGCGGGCGACAGAACGGATTCAGACCTCGACGCTCGCGCCGTCAACGTAGAGCCACGCCGTCTCACCCGTGGACAGCGTCACCGCCACCCTGGTGTAGTCATCCACCTCGTACTCGTCCGCCGCGGCGAGGTCGTCGTCGGTGAGCTCGAGCACGACCCCGTCGACGAGGTCGTGCGCGTTCCCCGTCGCTCTGGCGAACGGATGCTCGGAACTCCCGCTGACCGCAAGGACGTGAGGATCGGTGATGGCGACCGTGTCGAGGACGTAACCGGGCAGCGAGGCGGCACGCATCGGCATCCGTTTGCCGAAGGTGGCCTCCTGCACCGAGGCCAGTTGCAGCGTGCCGTATGAGAAGAGCAGCTGGGTCACGAGTCGCTCTCGTCGGCAGTATCGGCGGGCGGCGCCGTCATCAGGAGGTACTCCGGGATGTCGGCGCGCGACACCGGCCCTGTGCCGTCCGCGCGGTACTGCGGCTCGTCGAAAGCGATGGTCCAGACGCGCCCGGAGAGCGCCTCCACCTCGAACGCCCCGTGCGCAAGCGTCGAAGCGCTCGCGATGATGACGCCGGTCGGATCGCCGACCCAGCCCTTCGAACCCTGCCGCTCGTCGTCGATCACGTGCACCTGCACGCCGACGCCGAAACTCTCATCGAGCGTCCGCGGCTCGCTCTTGTCCCGTCGCCACCACACGAGTGTCATTGTTCCACTCGGCGAGCATCGAACGGCACCTGCGTCAGGCGCGGAGGGCGAGCATGATGGAGAGCATGACACGGGTGGCGATCATCGGAGCGCACGGCAAGATCGCGCAGCAGCTCATGCGAGTGCTGTACGACCGGGGAGACGACTTCATCGGGATCGTGCGGGAAGACGATCACGCCGATGACGTCTACCGTTTCGGCGGCGAGGGCGTGACGTTGGACATCGAGCATGCGGAACCGGATGCCATCGCTCGTGCTTACGAAGACGCCGACGCGATCGTGTTCTCGGCCGGGGCTGGTCCGGGATCCGGTGTCGCGCGCAAGCGGACCGTGGACTTCGAAGGATCCGTGAAGGCTCAGCGAGCGGCAGAACTCGCCGGGATCCGTCGATTCGTGCAGGTCTCGGCGATGGGCATGGACGATCCGGTCGCCGACGACGCCGACGAGTCGTGGAAGGCGTACGTCGAGGCCAAGCGGGACGCGGATGTCGAGCTGCGCGCATCCGACCTCGACTGGACCATCGTGCGCCCCGGATCCCTTACGCTCGACGACGGAACGGGACTCGTGGAGATCGCCCAGCGGGTTTCGCGCGGCGCGATTCCCCGCGAGGATGTCGCCAAGGTGATCGCGGCCGTTCTGGCGACGCCGTCGACGATCCATACTCAGTTCGAGCTGGTATCCGGCTCGACACCCATCGACGAGGCGGTCGCCGGCGTGGCGTCCGCTGAAAGCTGAACGGGCCGACATGGCAGGAATGATCCCGCGAGACCCGCGGTTCTGGAACACGCACGACGATGCGATCGAGCAGCCCCCCGAACAGAGGACGACCCATATGTCATTCGCCGACTGGCTCCAGGTGCAGCAGCAGGCCCACGCCGCGTTCCGCGAGCGTCTCACCCTCATCGCCGACTGGAGCGCGCCGACACCCGACATCGACTGGGACGTCTCGGACCTCGTGCGTCACGTCATCGAGGAGCAGCAGTGGGTTCCGCTCCTGCTCGCCGGGCGCACGGTCGGCGAAGCGCGGTCCCGCCTGCTTCCGCTCGGCGACGATCTGACCGCGGAGTGGGAGCGGTACTCGGCGGCGGCGACTCTGGCGTGGGCATCCGTCGACCCCGACGCCATCGTGAACCTGTCGTACGACAACGTCCCGGCCAGCGCGTACCTGCGGGAGCAGGCATCCGACGTGATCGTGCACACCTGGGATCTGTCCCGCGCGATCGGTGCCGACGAGGAGCTCGGGGACCCGCTCGTCGAAGCGGCCTGGACGGTGTTCGCACCGCAGAAGGACACGCTGCAGGCGAGCGGTCTGTTCGCCTCGCCCGTGCCCGTGCCTGATGACGCGCCTCTGCAGTCGCGACTCCTCGCACTCACCGGGCGCGACGACCGGGTTGCCGCCTAGAGCGCGGCAGCCGCTCATCGCGAGCCGCGCCCTAGGCTTGAGGCATGAGCATCGCGGGTGAGCGTCCCTGGCTGTCGAGCTATGCGGAAGGCGTTCCGGCAGACATCGATCCGCCCGCTGCATCGCTTCCCCACCTCATCGAGGACTCCGCCGCCCAGTACTCGGATCACGTCGCGCTCGAGTTCTTCGGGGCGACCACCACGTACCGTCAACTGACCGACGCAATCGATCATGTCGCCGGCGGACTCGCCGCCCTCGGCGTGAAAGCCGGCGACCGGGTGGCCGTCGTGCTGCCGAACTGTCCGCAGCACGTCATCGCGTTCTACGCCGCCCTCCGAATCGGCGCTGTGATCGTGGAGCACAACCCGCTCTACACGCCGCGTGAGATGCGGCACCAGTTCGAGGACCATGGGGCAACGGTGGCCATCGCGTGGACCAAGGTGGTCTCGATGCTGCAGGACATGCCGGAGGACGTCGGGCTGAAGCACATCGTCGCCGTCGACATCGTGGACGCCATGCCGGCGCGCCTGCGCTTCGCCCTGAGCCTGCCGCTGAAGAAGGCCCGAGAATCCCGCGCGCAACTCCGCGCGAAGGTCACGGGGGCGGTGAGCTGGGACTCGCTGCTGAAGGCGGAGCCGATCGCGGCATCCGTTCCGCGTCCGGAGGTGGACGACCTCGCGCTCATCCAGTACACCAGCGGCACGACGGGGACGCCGAAAGGCGTCATGCTCTCGCACGGCAACCTCGTGGCGAACGCCGCGCAGGCACGCGCATGGGTGCCCGCCGTGCCACGCGGAACATCCGTCGTCTACGCCGTGCTGCCGCTGTTCCACGCGTATGGGCTCACGCTGTGCCTGACGTTCGCGATGAGCATGGGCGCTCGCCTGGTGCTCTTCCCGAACTTCGATCCCGACATGGTGCTGCAGGTGATGAAGAAGCGCGTGCCGACGTTCCTGCCCGCCGTGCCGCCGATCTACGAGCGGCTGGTGAAGGCGGCCAAGGCCAAGGGCGTGTCGCTGGCCGGCATCGAGATCGCGATCTCCGGCGCCATGAGCCTGCCGCAGACCATCGTCGATGTGTGGGAGAAGGAGTCGGGCGGCTTCCTGGTCGAGGGCTACGGCCTGACCGAGGCGTCACCGGTGCTCATGGCCAATCCGGTCGGATCGACGCGCAAAGCGGGGACCGTCGGACTCCCGCTGCCGAGCACCGAGCTTCGCGTCGTGGATCCCGACGACCCGGAGCACGTCGTCCCGCACGGTGAGGCAGGCGAGCTGCAGGCGCGTGGTCCGCAGGTGTTCGGCGGGTACTGGCGCAAGCCGGAGGAGACGGGCAAGGTGCTGGATCCCGACGGCTGGCTGCACACGGGCGACATCGTGATCATGGACGACCAGGGCTTCGTGCGCATCGTCGACCGCATCAAGGAACTCATCATCACCGGCGGTTTCAACGTCGCACCCACGGAGGTGGAGGACGAGCTGCGTGCGTACGACGGCATCGCCGACCTCTCCGTCGTCGGGCTTCCGCACTCCCGCGGCGGTGAGGATGTCGTGGCCGCCGTCATCATGAAACCGGGCGTGCCGTTCGACGAGGACGCGATCCGCGCGTTCGCGCGCGACACGATGACGCCGTACAAGGTGCCGCGTCGAGTGTTCGAAGTGGAGGAGCTGCCCCGGTCGATCGTGGGCAAGGTCCTTCGGCGTCAGGTGGTCGAACAGCTCGTGAAGCTCTCCGAACAGGGCTGAGCCCCGCCACTCCCCCGGCGCCTGCCTGCTGACGGATGGCGGACGGCGCGGCGACGCGGGCGTCGACGGGTGCCGTGCCAGCATCGGGGACGTGTCCATCACGCTCGATCCCCAGGGCCGCAACCGCTCGCGGATGCGCATGTTCGCCATGATCGCGGTCGGCCTGGTCGCAGGGATCATCGTCGGGTTCACCGGATCCTGGTGGTACGCAGCCGTGGTCGGTTGGGCCGCGGCGTGCGCAACCTATATCACCTGGGTATGGCTGGTCATCGGACGATTCGACGGAGCGACGACCCGTGTGCACGCGACGCGCGAGGATCCGGGTCGTGTCGTCAGCGAGCTCCTCATCGTCGCGATCTCGATCGCGAGCCTGGGAGCCGTCGCCATCCTGCTCGTGCACACCAGCCAGAGCCACGGCGTGCCAGAAGCGGCCGGAGCCGTCACCGCCGTCGTCAGCGTCGCGCTCTCCTGGGTGCTGCTGCACACCCTCTACACGCTCCGTTATGCCCGCATCTACTACACGGAGCCGGTCGGCGGCATCGACTTCAACGACGCCGAGGATCCGCGCTACGTCGACTTCGCGTACCTGTCGTTCGACCTCGGCATGACCTTCCAGGTGTCGGACACCACCGTGCGCACCACGCAGTTGCGATCGGTGATCCTGCGCCACACGTTGCTCTCGTACGTGTTCGGCACCGTCGTGCTGGCCTCGACGATCAATCTGGTCGCAGGACTGCGACCCTAGGCCGGTCCGGCACTCCGGTTGCGATCGCGGCCCGGCGAGGGAGCGGATGCCGCAGCCCTTCGATCCGCGAGACCCATCCGACCTAGGCTGGTGCGGTGAGCATCGAACCTCCTTTCCGGGCCGACATCGTCGGCAGCTTCCTGCGTCCAGACGCCGTTCACGAGGCGCGTGCTGCGCGCACCCGCGGCGAGCTCGATGACGCTGGGCTGACCTCCGTTGAGGATGCCGCCATCATCGACGTCATCCGCAAGCAGGAGGCGGCCGGCCTCCGCGCCGTCACCGACGGCGAGTTCCGCCGGTCGTGGTGGCACTTCGACTTCTTCGGGATGCTCGACGGGGTCGACATCGTCGAGCAGGACCACGGCATCCAGTTCACCGGCGTGCAGACCTCCCACCGCGGCATCCGGGTGAACGGACCGATCCGGTTCCCGAACCACCATCCGATGCTCGACCACTTCGCGTTCGTGCGCGACAACACGACGGTGATGCCGAAGATGTGCATCCCGGCGCCGACTGTGCTGCACTTCCGCCTCGAGCGAGGAGCCGTGGCCGCCGGTCTCTACCCCGACCGCGATGCGCTCTTCGCCGATCTCGCGCAGACGTACCGCGACGCCGTCCGTGCGTTCTACGATGCCGGATGCCGCTACCTGCAGTTCGACGACACCGCGTGGGCGTACCTGTGCTCGGAGGCCGAGCTCCAGAAGGCGGCTGACCGCGGCATCACGACGGACAACCTCGCCGACGCGTACGCGGAACTGCTGAACGAGTCGCTGCGGGACAGGCCGGACGACCTCGTCGTCACGACCCATGTGTGCCGAGGGAACTTCCGCTCGACGTGGATCTCCTCCGGCGGATACGAGCCGGTCGCGGAGCCTCTGCTCGCCCGCACCTCCTACGACGGCTACTTCCTGGAGTACGACACGGACCGCGCCGGCGGATTCGAGCCGCTGCGCCATCTGCCGCACGGCGACAAGACCGTGGTGCTCGGACTCATCACCTCGAAGTCGGGAACGCTGGAGGATCCAGCGGATGTGAGGGCCCGCATTCGCGAAGCCGCCGAGTTCGCTCCGCTCGAGCAGCTCGCGCTGAGCCCGCAGTGCGGATTCGCCTCCACCGAGGAGGGCAACGTGCTCACCGAGGATCAGCAGTGGGCGAAGGTGCGCTCAGTCGTGGACATCGCCACGAGCGTGTGGGGCGAGCCCGAGGTGTGACCCTGCGGACGCCCGAACGAGTCCCTGACCGGGTCGACAGAGCGAGTCCCTGAGCGGGCAGAGCGTTTCGAGCGTCTGCCCGTTCGACGCGCCCCCCTCGCTCACGGAGCGGTGACGATCGACGCGACGGTCGCCGGCACCCATTCCGTCGCGTCGGAATCCGTCAGCCGGCCGTTGCGGATCTCGTCAGCCGCGCCGTGCACGATCGCCAGGTAGCAGAACGTCAGCCAGTCAGCCGACTGGTCGGAGCGGAATGCACCGGATGCCCGTCCGCGCTCGATCACGCCGCGCACCCTGCCCAGAGCGTGCTCCATCTGCCCGCGCACCGCATCCTCGCCGAGCTCGTCGCGCGCTGTGCCCAGCACGGCGTGGAACCGAGCGACGATGCGCCACGACGACCGGGTGAGAGCGTCGAGCGCCGCAGCGGGATCGCCGTCGAGATTGACGGATTCCAGCGATGCGTCCGACTCGTCGACGGTTCGGCGGAACAACGCCGCGACGAGCGCGGTGCGCGACTCGAAATGCGCATACAGGGTGACACGACCGACTCCTGCAGCCTCGGCGATCGCCGACATGGTCGCGCTCGGATCGGCCAGGAAGCACTGCATGGCTGCGTCGAGGATCCGTTCGCGGTTGCGCGTCGAGTCCGACCGGGTCGCTCGCTGCCGTGTCATGCCGTCCTCGCTCCTCGTTCGATGCAGTCCATCATTGTCTCTTGCTTTTCCCGTACATGAGTGTTTAGTTTAACGCGTTATCTCGAACATACCCGTACGGATTAGGAGGATCCTCATGTCGCAACCCATCGCCGCGGATCGAACCCCGGTCGCCGGATCGCCCCATTCGGACCGTGCCGGCGCGACCGGATCGGGTGCGCGTCGCTGGTGGGCTCTCTCGCTCATCTGCCTCGCCCAGTTCATGCTCATCCTCGACGTGACCGTCGTGAACGTGGCGTTGCCGACCATCGACAGCGACCTCGGACTCGGCGCCTCGCTCGGTTGGGTGATCGCCGCGTACTCGCTGCCGTTCGGCCTGCTGCTCATCGTCGGCGGAATCGTCGCGGATCGCATCGGTCTCCGCACGGCCTTCGTCGGCGGACTCGCACTCTTCACGATCGCTTCGCTCGGCGCATCCGTCGCATCCGACGCAGGCACGCTCATCGCCTCTCGGGTGGCGCAGGGCGTCGGTGCAGCGCTGCTCTCCCCCGCCGCGCTCGGGCTCGTGATCTCGCTGTTCCGGGGACCGGCGCGCAACCGCGCGCTGGCCGTGTGGGCGGGCATCGGCGGTGCGGGATCCGCGATCGGCGCCGTTCTCGGCGGCGTGCTGACCCAGACCGGCGGATGGCGGTCGGTCTTCCTCGTGAACGTGCCGGTCGGCGTCGTGGTGGCGATCCTGATCCTGGTCGTCGTCGTACCCTCTCTGCTGACGAGCCGGGTCGACGGAGACGGGGAGCAGGGGGTGCAGGAGTCGGCAGCTGCCGTCGGAGCGCGTGCCAGGATGTCCGCGACGATCAGGACCCTTCGCTCACGCACCATCGGCGGCGGCGTGATCACCATGCTGTTGACCAGCATGATGCTGATCGGCTCGTTCTTCACGCTCACCATCGCGCTGCAGGACGCCGCGGGCTTCGACCCGCTGGCAGCCGGCATCGCCTTCCTTCCCGCGGCAGTCGCCGTGGCGCTGGGCGCCCAGGTCGGTGCGCACCTGCTGGGCCGCATGCCGGCCCGGATCGTGGGCGCAGCAGGGTTCATCGTCATCGTCATCGGCTTCGCAATCACCTGGCTGATACCGCACAGCGTCGCAGCGCCCATCGTCGGCGTCGCGGTCGCCGCACTGGGCCTGGGTCCCGCGCTCGTGACGGCGACCGCCACAGCCACCTCCAGCGTGCCGTCAGCCGACTCGGGCGCCGCATCAGGCGTGGTCAACACCATGCACGAGGTGGGCGGCGGGATCGGCGTGCTGCTGGCATCCGTCCCCGCGCTCGTCGCCGCCACGGCGAGCGGATCCGGCGTGGTCTTCGGGCTCGCCGCGGGAGTCGCCCTGGTGGCAGGTGCCGTCGTCACCGCGGTGCTCCCGCGTGGACGAGTGCAGACATCCGGCGGCTTCCATCACTGACGGTTGCCACGCCCGACGTCCTGTCGGCGTCAGGGGCGCAGCGCCTCCAGACGGACGCGGGCGGCCTTCTCGCCCGCGGTCTGCGGGCCGAGCAGGCCGCCCGCCCCTTTGAGCACGAGGCCCGTCGCGGAAACGATCGGAAGCGGGATCGGGCCGAGGCTGGGAATCCGCAGTCCGAGCAGGTCGCGGAATCGCGGCTCAAGCGACGCAACAGCGCCGGCGAAGAGCACGGCATAGGACGGGCGAAGGCTCCTGCGTACCGGAGCCCTCTTGACGAACCCCACCACCTCGCGCGTACGGTCGTCGCACCGCAGCTCGCCGGCGTCGGCGAACGCCTGCAGTGCGGACTTCAGCTCCGCTCGGGAGCGCGGCGGATTCGGCACGCCCATGAGGTCACCGGCGATCGCCCACTGCTCCACGTAGGCGTCCGATCCGCCCGGAATCGGGCCGCCCCACATCTCGTGGGCGGTCAGGAACGCGTCGGTGAACGCCAGATGCACCCACGTGGACAGGTGCGGGTCGTTGGCGGCGTAACTCGTCACCCGGCCGTGACCGTCCACGTACTCGCCGACCACGTGCTCGTGCAATCGCTTCACCCACGCCGATCCGGCCACCGCCTGGGCGGTGTCGCCGTAGCTGACCGTGAAGATCCAGCGAATGGTGCCGTTCAGTCGGCCGAGCGGATCCTCACGGAATCGCGACCTGTCGTATACGCCTGCGAGCGCGCCGGGGTGCAGCGCCTGCATGAGCAGGGCGCGAATGCCCGCCACGAGCGTCGGCATGCCGCCGTGCACGGCCCACACCGCTGAGTCCGGACCGAAGAACCCTTCGTCGGTCCCCGTCTCGAACTCACGCACCCACGGCGGAATACCGGTCTGCTGGCCGCTCAGCGGCTCCTGAAGCCTTGCGCGCAACGGTTCGGTGAGACGGGACACGCGGTGGTCCTCCTCAGCCGCGTCGCGCCGCGATGGCCCGCACCGCCAGAGCCGCAGCCCGCCATCCGATCAGGAACACGGCGAGCACGACGGCCGCGACGATCACGAACGACACCGCGATCCCCTGCGCGCTGGCAACCCGAAGGAGCATGCCGACCACGAGCGTTGCCAGCCACACGATGACGCCGGTCGGCCACAGGGCGAACGGCGCCTTCCACGCGCGGGAGACGAGCCAGCCGACGAGAGTGCCGACGGCGAACGGCCAGAAGGTGACGAGCGCGCCGCCGATGACGTTCTCGCCGTGGCTGCCCCGGCCGATCAGCACGAACACGAGAACGAGCACGACGTCGATCACCGCGGCGATGGCGACGCGGCCGCCGGTCGGACGTGCGGTGCGTGTGGTGTCGCGAACGGGTGCTGTCACATCGCCAAGTCTACGGAGCAGGTGGGCCAGCATTCGCCGTGCGGCGTCCAGCCATGGGGTGCAGGTCCCCCTGGTCCGCGCACATCCGGTGGTCCCGGCGAGAAGCGGAGAACACCGCATGGAGCGCTGTCGTCGGTCATCCGATGCCAGAGGGCTCGAGCATCCCGACGAAGACCAGCTCGCGGATGCGCGGCAGCAGTTCCGCCCCGAGCTCGGCGGCATCCACGTCGAGGAGGTCCGCAAGGGCACCGATGATGACTCCGGCAGGAAGGTCGCCGTCGCACGCCCCGACGAAGCCCGCGAGGCCTGTGTCGATGGCCGTGCGCCGCCCGAATCCGCCGCCCTGCAGAAGTGCGATCACGGTCGGATCGTCCGCTCCTGGCCAATAGTGGCGTTCCTCGGTGACATCGGATGCCGTGACCAGCGTCGCGAGACGGAGCTGCTCGTCGTTCACGGATGCCAGCCACTCGCCCATCCGCAGCCCGCGTGCCAGGTGAGGTCCGAGGCCTCCCTCCGCGGATCCCGAGGATTCCACCGACTCGAAGCGGCGCAGCGTGACGGCCCCGATCGGGCGTCGCAGCGTCACGTAGCCGAAGCCCACATAGCGCACGTCGCGCGACTCGAAGTCGTCGAGCCAGGCATCCGTGAGGCGTTCGAAGTCGTGCGTACCCGGTCGTGTGCCCCCGTCGCGGATCCAGGTCTCTGCATACTGCGGCGCATCCTGCAGCTCGCGCTCCACGATCCACGCGTCGAGCGCGCCGGGTTCCGCATCGTCTCCCAGCCATCCGCGCACCCGGTCGAACGCCTCGCCCTCCCCGTGGTACTCCCAGTTGCCGAGGAACTGCGCGACCCCGCCTTCAGTCAGGTGCTCACGAACACCGCGCATCACAGCCTCGACGATCTTGTCGCCGGTGAGGCCGCCATCCCGATACTCGTACTCCGGAACACCCTCTGCACGCGGGGTGATGACGAACGGCGGATTCGACACGATGCGATCGAAACGTTCGCCTGCGACGGGCTCGAACAGGCTGCCGAGGCGGAACTCGATGTTCGAGAATCCGCCCAGCCGCGCATTGAACTGCGCGAACCGCAGTGCACGCTCCGAGATGTCTGTGGCCACCACGCGGTCGGCGTAACGCGCGGCATGCAGGGCCTGGATGCCGCATCCGGTGCCCAGATCGAGTGCGGATGCCACCGGCCGGCGGATCATGATCGCGCTCAGCGTGTTGGACGCGCCGCCCACGCCGAGCACGTGGTCCTCGCGCAGCGCGCGCCCCAACGCGAGTTCGCCCAGGTCGGATGCGATCCACCAGGATCCGGATCCGAGATCGTCCGCGAACGAGTACGGCCGGAGGTCGATCAGCGGGCGGGCGAAGGCGTCCGCCTCGCCGTCTGCGGGGTCGAGTGCGATGAGCCCGAGCTCGAGCGCGCCCGCCGCACCGAGCGTCGGCAGGGCGGAAGCGACGGACGAGACGGGAACCGCCAAGCCGAGCACGAAGACCGTTCCGAGCACAGCGAGCGGGTCGCCGGCCGCCACTGCCGTCGCGGCAGCACGCCGGGCGGCCACTCTCTGTCCGCGGAACAACGCGGCGGAGGCCTCGTCGCCCCAGAGTGCGTCAAGGGAGGTCACGGTGAAGGCCGCCGACTCCAGGTCGGCGCGCAGCCGGGCGATCAGTTCCGGATCGGTCTCGGGAGCGTCAGCCGGCATCCGGCCATTGTTTCATGTCCGGGAGGCGATGCTCCGGTCGCTGACAGTGCCGTGCGCGTTCTGCTGCGCCGAACTCGCCAGCGGATCCAGGCGCACCCCGGCTCGATCGCCGCCGGATGCTCGGTTCACGTCACCAGGCGTAGAACTGCCGCACCTCGACGAGCCCGGCACGGGCCATCGGATGCCGCGCCGCGATCTCGAGGGCACGCTCGAGCGAGTCCGCCTCGATCAGGTCGAATCCCGCGATCTGCTCCTTCGATTCGGCGAACGGGCCGTCCGTCACATGCACGCGGTCGCCCCGGCGGCGCACCACCTTCGCCGTCTCGACCGGCAACCGTTCGCCCACGATCCGTTCGCCCGATCCATCTGTCTCGGCCACCCACTCGTCGATGGTGAGGTCGCCCGGCGCATCGTCCTCACCCGTCGGATCGGTGCAGATCAGCAGCAGGTATCGCATGAGCGTTCCCTTCGTCGTCGTTCACTCAGTCACACGTCGAACGCCATCCAGTGCCTTCGACATTCGATCCGTACGACGAATCGGCCCGTTCGGGGCGAGATCCCCGCGAAAGCGGTCCATCTCGTCCGGAACGGGCCGGCTCGGTGCGGGATCGTCTACTGCGCTGCCCGCTCCAGCACGAGTTCGCGCACGCGGGCGGCGTCCGCCTGGCCCTTCATCGCCTTCATGACCGCACCGATGACGGCACCGGCCGCTTGCACCTTGCCGTCGCGGATCTTCGCCAGCACGTCCGGCTGCGCCGCCAGGGCCTCGTCGATCGCCGCGATCAGGGCACCGTCGTCCGAAACGACCTTGAGGCCGCGTGACTCGACGACCTCCGCCGGCGAGCCCTCGCCGTCGATGACGCCCTCCAGCACCTGACGGGCGAGGCGGTCGGTGAGCTCGCCGCTCTCCACGAGTGCGACGAGCTCAGACACGTGCAGAGGAGACACCAGCGTGGTCACCGCGACGCCGCGCGCGTTGGCGACGCGGGCGAGCTCGCCCGTCCACCACTTGCGTGCTGCGGCAGGCGACGCACCCTCGGCGACTGTCGCCTCGACCACCTCGAGCAGGTCGGCGTTGACGACGTCCTGCATCTCCAGGGCGGTGAATCCCCACGCCTCGCGCAGACGGGCTCGGCGCTCCGCCGGCGGCTCGGGCAGCGTGGCGCGCAGCTCCTCGACCCACTCGCGGCTGGGGGCGACGGGAACGAGATCCGGCTCCGGGAAGTAGCGGTAGTCGTCGGCGTCGCTCTTCGGACGGCCGGCGGATGTCGTGCCGGTGTCCTCGTGCCAGTGGCGGGTCTCCTGGGTGATCGTGCCTCCCGCGTCGAGGATGGCGGCCTGCCGCTGGATCTCGTACCGCACGGCGCGCTCCACCGATCGCAGCGAGTTCACGTTCTTCGTCTCGGTACGGGTGCCCAGAGTCGTCGAGCCACGACGGCGCAGCGAGACGTTGGCGTCGCAGCGCACGTTCCCCTCCTCCATGCGCGCGTTCGAAACCCCAAGCGCCTTGACGAGCTCGCGGATGTGCGCGACGTACGCACGCCCGACCTCCGGGGCGTCACTCTCCGCACCCTCGATGATCCTCGTGACGATCTCGACGAGCGGGACACCGCCGCGGTTGTAGTCCACGAGCGAGTAGTCGGCGCCCTGGATGCGGCCGGTGGCTCCGGCGTGCGTGAGCTTGCCGGCATCCTCCTCCATGTGCGCGCGCTCGATCTGGATCGTCACCTGGCGACCGCTCTCCAGTTCGACGGTCACCTGGCCATCGTGGGCGATCGGCTCGTCGTACTGCGAGGTCTGGAAGTTCTTCGACGTGTCCGGGTAGAAGTAGTTCTTGCGCGCGAACCGCGAGCTCTCCGCGATCCCGCAGCCGAGCGAGAGACCCAGGCGGATGCTGGACTCGACGGCCTTGTGGTTCACCTGCGGCAGGCCGCCGGGAAGTCCGAGGCACGTCGGGCACGTGTTGGTGTTCGCGCCCGAGCCGAACTCGTTGGCGCAGCCGCAGAACATCTTCGTCTTCGTGTTCAGCTCGACGTGCACCTCGAAACCGAGGACGGGCTCGAAGAGCTCGAGGGCCTCGTCGTAATCCATCAGCTTGTCTTTGGCCATCAGACCGCTCCCTCCTCGCTCGCGAACATCTCGGTTTGGCTCAACTGCGGCGCACGGCCGAGCAACGGCCCACCCCATCCGGACTCGAGCAGGCGCTCCAGCGCCGCGCCGACCGTGTAGAGGCGGGCGTCCTCGCGTGCGGGAGCCATGATCTGCAGGCCGACCGGCAGGTCGTCCTCCGGCGCGAGCCCGATGGGCAGCGCCAGTCCAGGCACGCCGGCGAGGTTGGCCGGAATGGTGGTCACGTCGTTCAGGTACATGGCCAGCGGGTCGTCGATCTTCTCACCGAGCTTGAACGCCGTGGTCGGCGCCGCCGGGCTGATCAGCACGTCGACCTGGTCGAAGGCCGCGGCGAAGTCGCGCTGGATGAGCGTGCGCACCTTCTGCGCGCTGCCGTAGTAGGCGTCGTAGTAGCCGGCGCTCAGGGCATACGTGCCGAGGATGATGCGCCGCTTCACCTCGGCTCCGAATCCGGCGTCTCGGGTCGCGGACATCACGCGCTCGCTGGTCACCTGACCGCTTTCCGGCGTGACTCGGAGGCCGAACCGCACGGAGTCGAATCGCGCCAGGTTGCTCGACGCCTCTGCCGGAAGGATCAGGTAGTACGCGGCCACCGCGTACTCGAAGCTCGGCGCAGACACCTCGACCACCTCGGCGCCAGCGGCCGTCAGCAGCTGCACGGTCTCGTCGAACCGCTGCTTCACGCCCGGCTGGAAGCCCTCGCCGCTCCCCGAGATCTCTCGAACGACTCCGACCCGCACGCCCTTGAGCGCGTCGTCACGCTGTCCGGCGCGAGCCGCCTCGGCCATGGAGGGCCAGACGTCCGTGAGCGATGTGGAGTCGAGCGGGTCGTGTCCGGCGATCACGTCGTGCAGCAGCGCCGCGTCGAGAACGCTGCGCGAGACCGGTCCGACCTGGTCGAGCGAGCTCGCCAGCGCGATCGCTCCGTAACGGCTCACTCCGCCGTATGTGGGCTTGACGCCCACGGATCCGGTCACGGCGGCGGGCTGACGGATGGAACCGCCTGTGTCGCTGCCGAGAGCGAAGGGAGCCTCGAACGCTGCGACGGCCGCGGCGGATCCGCCACCGGACCCTCCAGGGATCCGCTCCAGGTCCCAGGGGTTGCGGGTCGGACCGTACGCGGAGTGCTCGGTGGAGGACCCCATGGCGAACTCGTCCATGTTCGTCTTGCCGAGCGGGATGAGGTCGGCCTCGCGCAAGCGGCGCACAACGGTTGCGTCGTAGGGCGGTATCCAGCCCTCGAGAATCTTCGAACCCGAGGTGGAGGGCATGTCGTACGTGCACAGCACGTCCTTGACGGCCACCGGAACACCGGCCAGCGCGCCCAGCTTCTCGCCTGCCGCACGACGCGCGTCGACGGCCCTCGCCGTCTCGATCGCCTTCTGGGATGCCACGTGCAGGAACGCGTGCACGTCGGGGTCGACTGCCGCGATGCGATCCAGGTGCGCGCGCGTCGCCTCCTCGCTGGAGACCTCGGACGCGGCGATCCTGCCGGCCAGCTCTGCGGCGGACAGTCTGGTCAGGTCGCTCATCAGGCCTCCTCGCCGAGGATCGGCGCCACACGGAAGAAGTCGCCCTCACGGTCGGGCGCGCCGGAGAGCGCCTGCTCGACGGTCAGTCCCGGCACGACCACGTCCTCTCGGAACACGTTGTCCATCGGGATCGGATGGCTCGTGGCGGGAACCTCTGGCGTAGCCACCTCACTCACCTTCGCCACGGATTCCACGATCTGCGTCAGCTCGGCTGTGAGACTGGTCAGCTCGGCCTCGCTCAGGTCGATGCGGGCCAGATCGGCCAGATGCCGCACCTGGTCTGCGCTGATGTGTGTTGCTCCTTCGTGGGCAGCACTGTTGTCGGGCATGCGTCTCCGTTGTTAGAACGTCGTACGGGATGCCTTCCAGTCTATTCGCGCGCGGTCACCGGTTCCGGGGCTGTGCCCCCCGCGGGCGCCGGGAGCTCGGGTCGCGCTTCCCAGCCACCGGATGCATCGGCGAGCGCGATCGCGCGGCGCACGTCGGCGGCGTATGCCTGAGGTTCCTCCCACGCGGCGAAGTGGCCCCCGCGATCATGCCGGACGTACTCCCGCACGTCGACGAATCGCGATGCGAAACTGCGCGGCTCCGGCTTGGTGTCGCGACCGAAGACGCCGAGAACGGTGGGGGTCGGCACGAAGGACGGCGGCCGCACGGATTCCGAGTACGGCGCGAAGGACGTGCCGATGGCGCCGGTGAACCAATAGACGCTGACCCAGGTCAGCAGATCCTCGACCGGAAACGGAGCGTCTGACCAGCCGTTCAGTTTCTCGATGATCCAGGCTGCAAGGCCGGCGGGCGAATCGGCGAGACCCACCGCCAGGGTGTGCGGCTTCGATGACTGCTCGGCGATGTATCCGCCTTCCGTTCGCTGCCAGGCGGCGACGGCGTCGAGGTACGCGAGCTCCTCGGGACCGAGCTCGGAACGGTCGGCGAAGACGGCGTGCAGCGGCGAGATGTTCGTCAGATGCAGACTCGCCACGTTCTGCGGACGCAGCAAGGCCAGGTGTTCGGCGACATCCCCGCCGATGTCGCCGCCGGATGCCACGTAGCGCTCGTACCCGAGCGCCTGCATGAGGTCGGCCACGATCCGCGCCGTGGCCGTGATGGTCATTTCTGCGCCCGGAACCTCCGTGCCGGTCGACCATGCGCGGGTGGGTCCGTTGTCGGCCCCTTCCGTGGTCGGGACGCCTTGGCCGCTCGCCTCGGCACTGAACGGGAAGCCCGGCAGCGCGGGAGCGACCAGATTCAGGTCGGCGAGCTCGGGCAGCAGGCGCTCGAACCGCAGCACGGAGTCCGGCCATCCGTGCAGCAGGACGACGGTGGCAGCATCCGGCGCGGATGCCCGCCTGTGCACGAAACGCACGGCGCGACCCCCCACTTCCGCTTCCTCCCACGGCAGGCTCAGGATGCGCGCCTCGTGCGTCCGCCAGTCGTACCGCGCGCGCCAGTGCTCGATGAGCTCGGTCAGCTCGTGTGCGTCCATTCCTCGGTCACCCGCGGTGTTGCCGACGAGGCGCGCCCGCCTCGTCGTGGCGAGACGTCGGGAGAGATCGTCGAGCTCGTCATCCGACACCGGGGTGAGCAGGGCAAAAGTTGCGAGGGAGGCACTCATGTGTACGACCATACACATTTGTGTTCACACGTACACAACGACGAGAAGCCGCGGTAACGTTGCGGCGTGAAAGCTGCCACGACTCGACCGCGGGATGCCGAACGGACCCGCGAGCGCATCCTCGCCTCCGCTCGCCGCGAGTTCGCCAGAGTGGGGTTCGGTCGAGCCACCGTGCGCGGGATCGCGGCCTCTGCCGGCGTATCGCCCAACCTCGTCACCCGCTACTTCGGCGGGAAGGACGGTCTCTTCGTTGCGGCGGCCGAGGTGCGCCTCCGCCTCGACGACGTCTTCGACGGCGACAGGGCGTCGCTCGGCCGGCGGCTGGCCGAGAGCATGGTCGCCCGTTGGACGACCATGGAGGGCGACGACCCACTCCTCGTGCTGCTTCGCGCTTCGGGAGAACGCGAAGAGGCCGCTCGGACCCTGTCCGAGTTCCTCGACGCCGAATCCCTGGAACCGTTCAGACAGCAGTTGCTGTCCTACGGCATGACCGAGGATGACGCGACCGCACGCGCCAAGGCGGTCGATGCGTTCGCACTCGGCATCTCCGCACGGTACCGGGTGCTTCGCAACGCACTCGGCGACGCCGACGCCGTGACGGACTGGATCGCGGTCACCGCCCAGCGGCTCGTCGACGCTCCGTGACGGCTACGCTCCGTCGGTTGCAGCGTCGGCCGCGCCGTCGCTTCCCGCTCCGTCGCTCCCCGCGCCCCGTCCGAGCGCCGATGGACCCTCGGTGACGAGAACGGCGAACTGCGCGGCATCCAGCACCGGGATGCCCAGCTCTTCCGCCTTCGCGAGCTTCGACCCGGCCCCGGGACCCGCAGCAACGTAGTCCGTCTTCTTCGACACGCTCGAGGCCGCCTTGCCGCCGGCCGCGATGATCGCCTCCTGGGCGCCCTCCCTGGTGAAGCCCTCGAGCGATCCGGTGGCCACGACGGTGAGTCCGGCCAAGGGACCGTCTGCGTCCTCAGCTCTGCCGGGACCGGGATGCCCCGGCGTCGCGAACGGCACACCGGCCGCTGCCCACTGCTCGACGATGTCCCGGTGCCAGTCGACCTCGAACCACGCCAGCACGGCGTCGGCGATGATGCCGCCGACGCCGTCGACGGCGGCGAGTTCGTCCCGCGATGCCGAGCGGATGGCATCCAACGATCCGAACCATCCGGCGAGAGCCCTCGCTGCGACGGGTCCGACGTGCCGGATGTTCAGGGCGACGAGGAACCGCCACAACTCCTTCTGCTTCGACGCGTCGATGTTGGCGAGCATGTCGTGCGCCGTCTTCGACGGCACGTGCGAGGGAGTCCCTGCGAAGACGTCGGCGCTCGGGTCGAACGGGCCGTCGGCATCCTTGCCCGTGAGCTTGCGCTGTCTGCGGAACGGCGTGTCGGTGCGCACCCGGATGGTGACACCGTCGTCGGTCGTGAGCTCGTGCCCCGGCTCACCGGGCTCGCCCTCCTTCGGCAGCCCCGTCTCGTGATCGCGCACGATGACCTCGATGTCGAAGATGCGCGCCAACGTCAGGTCGAAGAGGCCGGCCTCCGTGGGAAGCGGCGGTGTCGGGGGATGCAGAGGCTGTGTGAGCGCTGCGGCCACCACCTCGCCGAGCGCCTCGATGTCGAGGGATCCACGGCCGGCGATGTGCTCGACGCGCCCTCGCACCTGGGCAGGGCACGACCGGGAATTCGGGCAGCGCAGATCGATATCGCCCTCCTTCGCCGGCGCCAGCCTGGTGCCGCACTCTGGACAGAACTCGGGCATCCGCCACTCGCGTTCCGTGCCGTCGCGGCGCTCCTCGACCGCTCCGAGGATCTCGGGGATGACATCGCCCGCCTTGCGCAGCACCACCGTGTCGCCGATGAGCACGCCCTTCGCCTTCACGACCTGCTGGTTGTGCAGGGTGGCCTGCCGCACCGTGCTGCCCGCGACCTTCACCGGCTCCATCACGGCGAAGGGCGTCGCCCTGCCGGTGCGGCCGATGCCCACCAGGATGTCCAGCAGCTTCGTGAAGACCTCCTCCGGCGGGTACTTGTACGCGATGGCCCAGCGCGGTGCACGACTGGTCGCGCCGAGCTCGTCGTGGGTCGCCAGGTCGTCCACCTTGATGACGACACCGTCGATCTCGTGCTCGAGCGAGTGCCGCTTCTCCCCCATCTCGGCGATGTAGGCGGCCACCTCGTCGACGGATGGGAGCACGCGGTTGTGCGGCGAGACCGGCAAACCCCAGCTGCGCAGCAGGTCGTATCCCTCGGACTGGGTCGACATGGGCGGATTCGACCACGCTCCGAGCGTGTGCAGGTAGAGCGACAGTCGTCCCTGCCGCTCGCGCATCAGCTCTAGCTCTTGAGATGACTTGTTCTCCCGCCGCTGGCGCAGGCTGCCCGCCGCGGTGTTGCGTGCGTTCGCGAACTCGGGGAAGCGGGTCTTGATCTCCTCCTCGGGCTTGCCCTTCGCCAGCTGTTCGGCCACGTAGCGATCCTGCAGCTGGTGCTGCCGTTCGTTCAGGAACTCGAAATCGACGGTCTTCAGAAACACTTCGCCGCGCACCTCGAAGAACTCCGGCCATCCCGAGCCGGTGAGACGCCGCGGGATGCAGGGGATCCAGTCCACATTCTCCGTGATGTCCTCGCCGACCCGCCCGTCACCGCGGGTGGTGGCGGTCTCCAGCACGCCGTCGCGGTACGCCAGGCTGATGGCCAAGCCGTCGATCTTCACCTCGGTCAGCCACCGCACGGGGTGACCGGCGGCATCCGCCCTTGCAGCGCTCTCGGTCTTCAGGGCCCAGTCGCGCAGCTCGTCGACGCTGAACACGTTGTCGAGGCTGAGCATGCGCTCCGCGTGCTCGTGCGGCGGGAACCCGGCCGACGCGATGTCTGCGCCAACCGTCTGCGTCGGGCTGTCCTGGCCGGCGAGCTCGGGGAACTC
The DNA here is from genome assembly GCF_012985205.1 of Planctomonas sp. JC2975. NCBI lineage: Bacteria > Bacillati > Actinomycetota > Actinomycetes > Micrococcales > Microbacteriaceae > Planctomonas > Planctomonas sp. JC2975. The sequence goes on from NZ_JABEKS010000001.1 coordinate 711,642, forward strand.
CCGCTCGATCGCCTCCAGCCTATGGATGTCGGTGTCGTACTCGGCGTCGCTGATGAGGCTGCCGCCCTCGTAGTACGCGATGCGGTTGCGCTCGATCCGATCGCGGAGCGCTTCCGACTCGGCGCGGGCGGAATCGAAATCTGCGGGGATGTCCGTCACGTGGTCGATTTTAGGAGCGACCACCGACGCATCCGAGGCAATCGACGCGATCTGTTCGAAGCTCGTGGTGCGCATCGTCGAGGTGCGGCGATCCGTCAGACTGTGTGACAAGCGTCCGAGCCCCGAGGAGAGCCATGCGCATCGTCATCGTCCCCGGCATCGACGACTCGCCGCACGACCACTGGCAGTCCATCTGGCAGGAGTCGCTGGGGCCGACCGCGGTGCGGATCGCACCGGCATCCTTCATCGATCCCGATGAGGAGGACTGGATCGCGGCCATCGACCGAGTCGCTGGCGCAGACGACCTCCTCGTCGCGCACAGTCTCGGATGCCTCGCGACGGCATCGTGGATCGCTCGCGGCGGCCGCGCGGCCGGCGCCTTCCTGGTCGCACCGCCAGACGAGAACGGCCCGGCGTTCCCCACGACCGCGACCGGGTTCGCCGCGCCCCGCCGCCCGTTGGCGATCCCGTCCGTCATCGTCGCCTCGGAGGACGACCCGTACTCGTCACTCGAGCACCTCGCGGAACTCGGCGAGTGGTGGAGGGCACCCGTGATCACCGTCGGCCCGCACGGGCACCTCAATCGTGCGAGCCGATTGGGCGAATGGGACGAGGGACGCCGCCTGCTCACCGCCTTCGCGGCAGGCCTCGGCCGTCGGATTCCGACCCGCTGATCTCCGTCGTGTGCCTTCCGGGCACACAGCAGCAGCCGCCTCACACCGCCACGACACACCGCCTCACACGCGCAGGCGCAGCGGTCAGGCAGATGCGAGACAGGAACGCGTGCCCGGCGGACGCGCCCGGGCTACGCCTCGACGGGTACCGCGCTCACCGTGCGGTCGATGGTGCACTGTCCGAGCACCCGTGTTCCGACGTAGACGACGGCGCTCTGCCCGGTGGCGACACCGTTGATCGGCGTCGCGGGACGGATGACGAGCTCGCCGTCCCTGACGAATGCCGTCGCCGGCACGGGATCCGCGTGCGCACGGATCTGCACCTCGCACGCGAACGGCGTCGCAGCATCCTTCGGCGGCAGCCCGGCCCAGGTGAGGCGGGATCCGGCAAGCTCGGCGATGTCGAGCGCTTCCTTCGGTCCCACGACGACGGTGTTGTCCTTGGGGCGCACTTCGAGCACGAAGCGGGGACGCCCATCCGGAGCCGGGACCGTGATGCCAAGGCCTCGACGCTGCCCGACCGTGTACGCGGTCGCACCCTCGTGGTTGCCGACCACAGCACCTGCACGGTCGACGATCTCGCCAGGGGCCGTCCCGACGTGCTCGGCCAGCCATCCGCGCGTGTCACCGTCGGGGATGAAGCAGATGTCGTGCGAGTCCGGCTTCTGCGCAACGGTGAAGCCGCGCTCGGCGGCTTCGGCCCTGACCTCCGCCTTGGATGGCGTCGCGCCGAGCGGGAACATCGCGTGCGCCAGCTGCTCGGAGGTGAGCACGCCCAGCACGTACGACTGGTCCTTCGCCCACGCGGCAGCGCGGTGCAATTCACGGTTGCCGTCGGCGTCCGTCAGGATGCTGGCGTAGTGACCCGTGCACACAGCGTCGAAACCAAGGGCCATCGCCTTCTCGAGCAGAGCGGCGAACTTGATCTTCTCGTTGCAGCGCAGGCACGGATTCGGCGTGCGGCCGGCCGAGTACTCGGCGATGAAGTCGTCGACAACGTCAAGCTTGAACCGCTCGGAGAAATCCCACACGTAGTACGGGATGCCGATCATGTTCGCCACTCGCTGGGCATCCATCGAGTCCTCGATGGTGCAGCAGCCGCGGCTCCCGGTGCGCAGCGTCCCCGGCATGCGGCTCAGGGCCAGGTGCACACCCACGACGTCGTGCCCGGCCTCGACGGCACGCGCTGCCGCCACCGCGGAATCGACTCCACCGCTCATCGCTGCCAGAACACGCATGGGTTCCAGTGTACGAAAGGGCACCTCAAGAGAGGCTTGATGGTCGCACTCGTCGCTCACCACCGCCGGTTGAGCGGGTTCGAGATGCTCAATCGGTGGTACGGCCGCGCTCAGCGCGCGCCGAGCGACGACTCTCTGGTGGCCAGTCCGGCGCGGGATGCCTGGGCGTAGGCATCCGGAAGCGCGGCGAGGAACGCGTCCACGTCGGCATCCGTCGAGGTGCGGCCGAGCGTGATCCGGAGGGCGCTGCCCGCGTCGTCCTCGCTGCGTCCCATTGCCAGCAGCACGTGCGACGGCTCAGGGATTCCCGCTTGGCACGCCGACCCCGTCGACACCTCGACGCCTGCTGCGTCGAGGAGGAACAGCAGGGAGTCGCCCTGACACCCCGGGAAGGTGAAGTGCGCGTTCGAGACGAGGCGCGCATCCGCTCGATCGGGTTCGGATCCGCCCGGTTCTCGGCCGACCGGGTCGGGACCGCTCAGGACCGCGTTCGGCACGGCAGCGCGTACGCCGGCTATCAGCCTGTCGCGCAATGAGGTGAGGCGCTGCGCCTCGCTCGCGCGTTCCGCATGCGCCTTTGTCGCCGCCGCCGCGAAGGCCGCCGCCGCCGCGACGTCCTGCGTACCGCTGCGCACCTGGCGCTGCTGGCCACCGCCGTGGATGAGCGGCACGACCGTCGCGTCCCGTGAGAGCACGAGTCCGCCTGCTCCGATGGGGCCGCCGATCTTGTGTGCTGACACGCTCAGCGCGACGAGTCCCGACAGCGCCTTCGATGCGGTCCGGGCGCGCATGCCGGCGAAGTCGATCGGCAGATGGCCATAGGCGGAGACGGCGTCGATATGCACGGGCACGCCGACGGATGCGGCGAGCGCGATGATCCGTTCGGCCGGCTGGATGGTGCCGACCTCGTTGTTGGCCCAGAGGAACGTCACGAGCGCGATCGACGACGTGTCCCGCCGCAGCGACGCCTCGAGTGCGTCCATCCTGACGAATCCCTGGGCATCGAGCGGGATCCACTCGACCTCCGCGCCCTCGTACGACTCGAGCCATTCCACCGTGTCGAGCGTCGCGTGATGCTCGCCCTCTGGCACGAGGATGCGTGTCGCCCCCGACTGCCTGCGCGACCAGAAGAGTCCCTTGATCGCGAGGTTGATCGCCTCGGTGCCGCCCGAGGTGAGGACGAGCTCGATGCCCTGGCAGCCGAGCGTGTCTGCGATGCGCTCGCGGGCGTCCTCGAGCATGCGCTTCGCGTTCTGGCCGGCGGAATGGATGCTCGACGGATTGCCGACCTGCGTCAGCGCGCGCGTGTACGCCTCGATCGCCTCAGGCAGAACGGGGGTGGTGGCGGCGTGGTCAAGGTAGACCGGCATAAGAATTACTGTAGGACGCATGCCCAGCCAGGATCCCCTTTCCCTACTCGGCGTCCATGCCGGGCCGGACGGCGGGACGATCGGGGTCTACTCGAAGAACGCCACAGCGATCGAGCTGCTGCTCTTCGATGACGCCGACCAGCATTGGCTCACGGAGCGCGTCCCCCTCACTCACGGCGTCGGCGACGTGTGGACCGCCCAGTCGCCGCATCTGAAACCGGGAACCCGCTACAACGTGCAGTGCTCGGGCCCACGCGGACCCGAGCACCACTTCAATGAGCGCAAGCTGCTCATCGAGCCGTACTCACGCGGCCTCGTCCGTTCTGGCACGAAGGAGTGGCGGTCGGTCGCCATCGACGGATCCTTCGATTGGGCCGGCGCGTCGAAGCCGCGGGTGCCAAGGGACCACACCGTCATCTACGAGGCCCACGTGAAAGGCCTCACGACGCTCAACACCGACCTCCCCGCCGATCTGCGCGGCACGTATGCGGGCATGGCGCATCCGTCGACGATCGAGCACTTCCATCGGCTCGGGGTGACGAGCATCGAACTGCTCCCGGTGCATGCATTCGTCAGCGAGGACCGGCTGACCCGGCTGGGACTGTCGAACTACTGGGGCTACAACACCCTGAACTTCTTCACGCCGCACTCTCCCTACGCAACGAAGCAGGCGCAGGCATCCGGAGCCGAGGCCGTGCTGCGCGAGTTCAAGGGCATGGTCCGGCTGCTGCACGAGGCCGGCCTCGAGGTGATCCTCGATGTCGTGTACAACCACACGGCCGAGGGCGGTCTCGGCGGCCCGACAACCAGCCTGCGTGGCATCGACAACGCCACCTACTACCGGCAGAATCCCGACGGCTCGTATGTCGACACCACCGGTGTCGGCAACACCGTGGACTTCGGCAATCCGATCGCCGAGCGCCTCGTGCTCGACTCGCTGCGCTACTGGGCCGACGACGTGCAGATCGACGGCTTCCGCTTCGACCTCGCTGCAACGCTCGGCCGCGACGAGACCGGCGCCTTCGAGAACGATCACTCGCTGCTTGCCGCCATCACCGACGACCCCTACCTGGAGGGCGTCAAGCTCATCGCCGAACCGTGGGACGTCGGTCCCGGCGGGTGGCAGACGGGCGGGTTCCCTGATGGCTGGTCGGAGTGGAACGACCGCTACCGCAACCGCGTACGCTCGTTCTGGCTGCGCGACATTGCGGATGCCCGCACGTCCGGCGCCGCTCCTACCGGCATCGGCTCGTTCGCAACGCGTCTCGCAGGCTCGTCCAACCTCTTCACTCCGCAGCGCGGCCCGCTGGCCTCCGTGAACTTCGTGACCGCCCACGACGGCTTCACGCTGCACGATCTCGTCAGCTATGACCAGAAGCACAACCTCGGCAACGGTGAGGACAACCGCGACGGCACCGACGACAACCGCTCGTTCAACCACGGTGTCGAGGGAAACACCGACGACCAGGTGATCCGCGCGGCACGACGCAAGGCCGCACGCAACCTGATGGGGACGCTGCTGCTGTCCGCGGGGATCCCGATGATCACTGCAGGAGACGAGTACGGCCGCACGCAGTCCGGCAACAACAACGCGTACTGCCACGACGACGACCTCACCTGGAACCGCTGGGACTGGGACGAACGGCAGCGCGACTTCGCGGCCATCACGGCGGAGCTGATCCGGCTTCGTCGCGAGAATCCGGCGCTGCGACCCGTGCGCTTCGGCAAGTTCGGCGAGACGGTCCCGAGTGCCAGCCAGCTGGACTGGTACGACGCCGGCGGCGAGACCATGGAGGCCGACGACTGGGACTCGCCGCAGAACCGCACCCTGCAGTACCTCGCTGCATCGACTCCCGAGTTCGAGGCGTTCAACCGCATCCTGCTCGTCGTGCACGGCCTGGAGACGGAGACGGTCGTCGCGCTGCCTGCCCACGACGGCGTGGTGGGCTACACCCTGCTCTGGGACAGCGCCGACGAGACGGTCGCCGAAGGCACAGCCGAGTTCGGCCCCGGCAACACCGTTCCGATGGGTCCGACGTCGATGAAGCTGTTCCGGGCGCACGGCTGATGGCCACGCGGTCAGCTGGCACGCCGGCGACCGTCGCGCTCTCGCGTGCCGGCATCCCCTTCGTTCCGCACGCCTACGAACACGACCCCGATGTCACGGCCTTCGGGCTCGAGGCCGCACACGAGCTCGCCGTGGACCCGGCGCGCGTCTTCAAGACGCTGCTGGCCGATGCCGACGGCCGACTCGTGGTCGGTATCGTGCCGGTGACCGGACAGCTCGACCTCAAGGCGCTCGCCGCAGCCGTCGGGGCCAAGCGCGCCGCCCTCGCAGATGCGGCCGTCGCCCAACGGAAGACCGGCTACGTGCTCGGCGGCATCTCGCCCATCGGACAGAAGACCCGCCTGGCGACAGTGCTCGATGCCTCCGCGAGCGACTTCGACACGGTCTTCGTGTCGGGTGGGCGCCGCGGCTTCGACATCGAGCTCGCCCCGGCCGACCTGTTGCGCGCGACCGACGGGATGCTCTCCCCCATCGGACGCTGACCTCGCTGAGGTCGAATCCCCGAGCCGGCCGCCCCGTCTCGACATCGACATACCTGCCGTCGCGTGCCTGCCATGGCATGCCGGCGGTCGCATGCCGGACCCGTCAGTGCGCGGAGGCGACCAACCCGAGCTCGGCCGGGCTCGCCATCGCGGAGTTGCTCGGCACGACGCGGACCGTGTAACCGAACGCACCTGATCGATCAAGGGGAACGACCCCCTCGAACGCGGCAGTGCCGCCCGACCCGCAGTCGCGGGGCTCCAGCCCTGCACGCTGCGGCGTGACGAGCTCGTCATCCGCCCCCGTATGTCCGTAGACGACCTCGACGGTGACGTCGGACGCGGACAGCCCGCCGAGTGCGACGTGAGCGCGCAACCGAAGCTGGTCGCCGACCTGCGGTACGGCATCCATGCCGCCGGACTCCACATGCACGACCGCGACGTCCGGCCAAGCCGCCGTCACGCGCGCCTTCCATGCTGCGAAGTCCTTCGCCCCGGAGAACCGGTTGGCGGTGAGGCTCGCGGATTCGCGGCAGGCCGGAACGTAGAGATCCTCGACGTACTGGCGCACCATGCGGTCCGCGCTCAGCTCGGGCGACAGCGTCTTCAGGCTGTGCCTCACCTGCTCGAGCCAGCGTCCCGGAACCCCGTTCTCGTCGCGGTCGTAGAACCGTGGAGCGACCTGGTGCTCGATGAGGTCGTAGAGTGCGTTCGCCTCCAGAGCGTCTCGTTCTCCGGCGTCACCGGCGGCGTCCGCGGAGGGGATCGCCCAGCCGTTGTCACCGTCGAAGTACTCGGCCCACCAGCCGTCGAGGATCGACAGGTTCAGCGATCCGTTCAGGGCAGCCTTCATGCCGCTGGTCCCGCACGCCTCCAGCGGGCGCAGCGGGTTGTTCAGCCAGATGTCGCACCCGGGATACAGGGTCTGCGCCATAGTGATGTCGTAGTCCGGCAGGAACACCAGCCGGGCGCGCACGTCGGGCTGGGCCGCGAACTCGACGAGCTCCTGGATGAGCCGCTTGCCTCCGTCGTCTGCGGGATGCGCCTTGCCTGCGATGACCAACTGCACCGGCCGCTCGGGATCGTTCAGGATCCGCTTCAGTCGTTCCTTGTCGTGCAGCATGAGCGTGAGCCGCTTGTACGTCGCCACGCGCCGCGCGAAGCCGATGGTCAGCACATCCGGGTCGAGCACGGATGACAGCCACGACGGCGTGATCGCGGTGGGGCTGCGCCGCCTCCAGGCCGCAGCGATGCGAGCACGGGCATCCTCGACCAGGTTCTCCCGCAGGCGATGGCGGACCTGCCAGAGGTCCCCGTCGGAGAGCGATGGCGACAGCCAGTCGGCATGAGTCGTGTCCGAGGTGCCGAGCGTGTTGCGCGCGAGCTCGAGCAGCAGCGGATCCGTCCAGGTCGGTGCGTGCACGCCGTTCGTGACCGAGCCGATCGGCACGTCGTCGAAGTCGAATCCAGGCCACAGCCCGGCGAAGATGTGCCTGGAAACGTTGCCGTGCAGCTTGGAGACGCCGTTCGCCCTCTGCGCCAGGCGCAGCCCCATCACGGCCATGTTGAACACGCCGGGCGTTCCGCCCTCGTAGTCCTCCGCACCGAGCTGCATCACGTCTTCGACGCTGACGCCCGGCACGAGTTCGCGCTGTTCGAAGTAGCGGTCGACGAGGGATTCCTCGAACCGGTCGATCCCGGCCGCCACCGGTGTGTGCGTGGTGAACACCGTGCCGGCGCGAACAGCCTCCATCGCCTGCGGGTACGTCAGCCCGTCGCTGATGAGCTCCGCTATGCGCTCCAGCCCCTGGAACCCGGCGTGGCCTTCGTTCGTGTGGAACACGGTCGGGGCCGGACCGCCCAGAAGCGCTCCGACCAGTCGCAACGCTCGAACGCCGCCGATGCCCAGCAGCAGCTCCTGCAGCAGGCGGTGCTCTCCCCCGCCGCCGTAGAGGCGGTCGGTGACACCGCGAAGGTCCTCGTCGTTGTCCGGGATGTTCGTGTCCAGAAGGAGCAGTCGCACACGTCCCACCATCGTGGTCCAGACACGTGCGCTCAGCGTGCGTCCGTCCGGCATCGCGAGGGCGACGAGGGCTGCTGTCCCATCCGGATGCCTGAGGACCGAGAGCGGCATCCCGTCCGGATCGAAGACGGGATAGCTCTCCTGCTGCCAGCCGTCTGACGTGAGCGACTGGGCGAAGTATCCGGAGCGGTAGAACAGCCCGACGCCGGTCAGCGGCAGGCCGAGATCCGACGCGCTCTTGAGGTGGTCGCCCGCGAGGATGCCCAGGCCGCCCGAGTACTGCGGAAGCGCCGCGGCGATCCCGAACTCGGGCGAGAAGTACGCGATCGCCTGCGGAGCCCCCTCGAGGGTCTGGTACCAGCGCGGCTCCTCGACGTACCTGCGCAGGTCGTCGCGCAGGCTGCCTGCCCAGCCGACGAAGCCCTCGTCATCGGCGAGCTCGGCGAGCCTCTCGGGGCTGACGGCGCCGAGCAGCGCGATCGGATCGTGGTTCGTGCTGCGCCACAGGCTCTCGGAGATGTGCCGGAACAGCTCCCTGGTCGGTTCGTGCCACGACCAGCGCAGGTTCGACGAGAGCTCGTCGAGCGCTTGCAGGGATTCCGGGATGACCGCACGGACGGTGAATCGACGGATGGCCTTCACCTGCGCCACCCTACCCGCGGGAGGTTTCGGGCACATGAATGCCCGGACACACCACGTTCGCGTCGCGTTCGCACACGGACGCGCCCGTCGCTGTGCGGGATGGGTTGCGCGCGCTACGGTCGGAGGGTGCCGACCTCGACGTCTCCATCCCCGCGCCGCCGCGGCAACCACGCCGCCGCAGCGGTCGATTCCGGATCCCTCACCGAGTCGTACCGAACGGTGCTCGGCCGCATCCCCATCCTCGAGGTGACCCCCGTCGTCGACGGCGGCGCATGGCCGGCCAAGGCGTTCGACGGGGAGGTCGTGCCCTTTTCCGCCGTGGCGTTCCGCGAGGGACACGGACTCATCGGCGTCGATTTGGAGCTGAAAGCGCCGTCCGGTGCGGCGCACATCCGCCGGATGAAGCCCGGCACGCCCGGCTTCGACCGCTGGCACGCGCTCGCACGACTCGACGAGCCGGGAATGTGGACCTTCCGCATCGCGGCGTGGGCCAACGACTGGGCGACGTGGCTGCACGCGGCCCGGGTCAAGGTGCCCATCGGGCAGGACGTCGAGCTCGTCTTCGCCGAGGGGGCCGAACTGCTGGAGCGGGCTCAGCGATCCCGTCGGTCGCCATCCGACCGGCAGGTGCTGCGCGACCTGCTGAAGACCATCACCGACACGGATGCCGAGCTGGCCGTCCGTCTCGCCGCGACGGGCACCGACCGGGTGACCGGCATCCTCACGGCGCGTCCCATCGTCTCGCTCGTCACCCGCAGCGCCGATCACCGGCTGGAGGTCGAACGGACGCGGGCGGGCGTGGCGTCGTGGTACGAGTTCTTCCCGCGTTCGGAAGGCGCCAAGCGGCTCGCGGACGGCACCTGGAAGTCGGGCACGTTCCGGTCGGCCGCGAAGCGGCTCCCCGCCGTCGCACAGATGGGATTCGATGTCGTCTACCTGCCGCCGGTGCATCCGATCGGTGAGGCGTACCGCAAGGGGCGCAACAACACGCTCGCGCCCGAGCCTGGCGATCCGGGATCCCCGTGGGCGATCGGCGGCGCGGCGGGCGGACACGACGCGCTGCATCCCGAGCTCGGCGATCGCGGCGAGTTCACCCGCTTCGTCCGCAAGGCGAACCAGCTGGGGCTCGAGGTCGCGATGGACTTCGCTCTGCAGGCCTCCCCCGACCATCCATGGGTTCAGGAGCATCCTGAATGGTTCACGACGCTGCCGGACGGCTCGATCGCGTATGCGGAGAATCCGCCGAAGAAGTACCAGGACATCTACCCGATCAACTTCGACAACGATCCCGAAGGGATCCGCACCGAGGCGTTGCGCCTCATCGAGCTCTGGATCGCAGCAGGCATCACGACGTTCAGGGTCGACAACCCGCACACGAAGCCGCTCGACTTCTGGGAGTGGCTCATCCACACGGTGCGGCAACAGCATCCCGAGGTCGTGTTCCTCGCTGAGGCGTTCACCAGACCGGCCGTGATGCAGACGCTCGCCAAGGCCGGATTCCAGCAGTCCTACTCCTACTTCACCTGGCGCAACACGAAAGAGGAGCTCGAGGAGTTCCTCGACTCCGTCGCACACGAGACGGACGCGTTCCTGCGCCCCAACCTGTTCGTCAACACTCCGGACATCCTCACCGAGTACCTGCAGTTCGGCGGGCATCCGGCGTTCAAGATCCGTGCTGCGATCGCGGCGACCGGCGCTCCGCTGTGGGGCGTGTACTCCGGGTTCGAACTGTTCGAGTCAGTGGCCAGGAGTGGCGCCGAGGAGTACATCGACAACGAGAAGTACGAGTACCGGCCACGCGACTACGCGGGCGCCGAAGCCCGGAACGAGTCGCTGGCTCCGTACCTGACGATGCTGAACGAGGTGAGGCGCCAGCATCCGGCGCTACGGCAGCTGCGCAATCTGCACGTGCACTCCAGCGAGGACGACTCCGTGCTCGTCTTCTCCAAGCACCTGGCCGCCGAGTTCACCGGCACCCGTCGTGCCGACACCGTCATCGTGGTCGCGAATGTCGATCCGCACTCTGTGCGCGAGACTCTCGTGCACCTCGACCTCGCGGCCATCGGCGTACCGATCGGCGCCACGTTCGACGTGTCCGATGCCATCACCGGCCAGACGTGGACGTGGGGCGCCGTGAACTATGTGCGCCTGGATGCCTTCCACGAGCCGGTCCACATCCTCAGCGTGAAGGCGGTCTGATGTCCGAGAACACCGACGTTCCCCGTTCTCCCGTGCGCGAGTCCCTGCGTTCGGATCGAGCCGATTCGCACCGGTCGAACGCCGTCCAGCACGCCGACGGCACGGCTGCGATCGGATCGGTCGAGCTCGACGGATCCGTTCTCGCCGCCGTCGCGGAGGGCAGCTACCACGACCCGCATTCCGTGCTCGGTCAGCACCTGGTGGCCGCACCCGGCGTCGCGGACCGCGTCACGGTCATCCGTGCGCTGCGCCCGCTCGCGAGCGCCGTCACCGCCGTGTTGTCCACCGGTGCGCGGGTCGCTCTCGGACACGTCAGCGAGGGGATCTGGCAGGGCATCAGCGTGCTGGGACCGGGGCCGTATCTGATCGAGGCGCGCTACGACGACGGGTCGGTCTGGACCGCCGACGATCCGTACCGCTTCACGCCGACGATCGGCGAGCTCGACCTCCACCTCATTCGCGAGGGTCGCCACGAACGGCTCTGGGATGCGCTCGGCGCACACCACCGCCGGCACGACGAGGTCCTCGGAACGGCGTTCACCGTCTGGGCGCCCAACGCCACTGCGGTGCGCGTGGTGGGTGAGTTCGACGACTGGAACGGTGTCGGCACCGCGATGCGCTCGATGGGTGCGAGCGGCGTGTGGGAGCTGTTCCTGCCGGGGATCGAGCCCGGTGCAGTGTACAAGTTCGAGCTGCGCGGCAAGGACGGCACCTGGCACATGAAGGCGGATCCGATGGCCCGCTTCACCGAGGTCCCTCCGGCGACCGGATCCGTCGTCGGCACGTCGTCGCACGAGTGGGGCGACGGCGAGTGGATGCGCGCTCGCGCCTCGACGGATCCGCACTCCGGTCCGATGAGCGTGTACGAGCTGCACCTCGGATCCTGGCGGCCCGGGCTCGGATATCGCGAGGCGGCCGACATCCTCATCGACTACCTCGTTCCCCTCGGATACACCCACGTGGAATTCCTGCCGCTGTCGGAGCATCCGTTCGGCGGATCATGGGGCTACCAGGTCACCGGCTACTACGCGCCGACCAGCCGTTTCGGTCACCCCGATGATCTGCGCCACCTCATCGATCGCCTGCACCAGGCGGGCATCGGCGTGCTGATCGACTGGGTGCCCGGCCATTTCCCCAAGGACGACTGGGCTCTCGCACGATTCGACGGCGAGGCGCTGTACGAGCACGCGGATCCCCGTCGCGGCGAGCAGAAGGACTGGGGCACGTACGTCTTCGACTTCGGCCGCTCCGAGGTGCGCAATTTCCTGGTGGCGAACGCCCTCTACTGGCTAGAGGAGTTCCACGTCGACGGGCTCCGCGTCGACGCGGTCGCCTCGATGCTGTACCTCGACTACTCGCGGAACGACGGCGAGTGGGAGCCGAACGTGCACGGTGGCCGCGAGAACCTCGAGGCGATCGCCTTCCTCCAGGAGGCGACCGCGACCGCCTACAAGCGCAATCCGGGCATCGTGATGATCGCCGAGGAGTCGACGGCCTACCCGGGCGTCACCGCTCCCACGAGCTTCGGCGGCCTGGGATTCGGCCTGAAGTGGAACATGGGCTGGATGCACGACTCGCTGCAGTACATGCACGAGGATCCGATGTATCGCTCGTACCACCACGGCGAGATCACCTTCTCGTTCGTCTATGCGTTCAGCGAGCACTTCCTGCTGCCGATCAGTCACGACGAGGTGGTGCACGGCAAGGGATCCCTGCTGACCAAGATGCCCGGCGACCACTGGCAGCAGCTGGCGAACGTGCGGGCGTACCTCGCGTTCATGTGGGCGCACCCCGGCAAGCAGCTGCTATTCATGGGCCAGGAGTTCGGCCAGCCCTCCGAGTGGAGCGAAGAACGCGGGCTGGACTGGTGGATCCTCGATCAGCCGGCGCACCGCGGTCTCTGGGACCTCGTGGCGCGCCTGAACGCCGTGTATCGCGACGAGTCGGCACTGTGGCGCTACGACCACGACCCGCGCGGATTCCAATGGCTCGATGGCGGCGACGCGCAGGCGAACGTCGTCGCGTTCGCGCGGCTGGGCGACGCGGATCCGCTGGTGTGCGTTGCGAACTTCGCCGGCATCCCGCACGAGGGATACCGCCTGCCGATGCCGTTCGCGGGCGAGTGGGAAGAGCTCCTCAACACGGACGCCGCCGACTACGGCGGCTCGGGTGTCGGCAACCTCGGCACGGTGACAGCGACGGATGCCCCGTGGGGTGGTCTCCCCGCGTCCGCCGTCCTCACGCTCCCACCGCTCGGCACTCTCTGGCTCCGCCCCAAGCGTTGACCGGCACCGCTACCGGCGGTTGAGCCTGTCGAAGCCGAGCCTCCGCTCTGGCTTCTTTCGACAAGCTCGACCGACGGTGTCGAGTGCACCGGCTCAACCAGTGGAATCAGTACAAGAGGCTCGCCAGCCGGCCGCGGGCCTTGATCACCAGCGGATCCGTCACGCCGACGATCTCGAAGTAATCCAGCAGTCGCGTGCGGATCACGTTGCGCCCGTCGGCGTCGGCCGAAGCGAAGACGTCGAGAAGGCGTGCGAAGGCGTCCTCGACGTGTCCGCCCGAGAGGTCCAGGTCGGCGACGCCGAGTGCGGCGTCCACGTCGGAGGGAGCGGATGCCGCAGCCTCGCGTACCTGCGCGGCATCCGCGGTCGACAGCCTCTGCAGCAGACCCACCTGGGCGAGTCCGGCGACGGCGAGGTCGTCGTTCGGGTTCTGCGCGATCGCGAGGCGGTACTCGGCGATCGCCGTGTCGTAGTCGCCTTGCTCGATGGCGTCGTACGCCTCCTGGTGGTGCGGAGGCAGCGGCTCCGGATCCGGCTCTGCCTCGGGCGTCTCGTCGTCGGCACCCGCTGACGGGTCCACCGCGACGCTGCCCGTCACGCCGTTCTGCTCCGCGATCTGCAGCACTTGCTCGAACACCTCGCGCACCTGCGCCTCGGGTATCGCGCCCACGAAGAGCGGTGCCGGACGTCCTCCGATCAGGGCGACGACGGTCGGAATGGACTGCGCCTGGAACGCCTGGCTGAGCTGCGGATTGGCGTCGACGTCGACCTTGACCAGCACGAACCGGCCCGCGTAGTCGGTGACCACGCGTTCCAGCGCCGGCGAGAGCTGCTTGCACGGACCGCACCACTCTGCCCAGAGGTCAACGATCACAGGGACCGTGTTGGACAACTCGAGGAATTGGCTGAAATTCTCGTCCGTGCCGTCGTAGATCAGGCCGGGCAGCGCCTGCGGCGGCGCTTCGGCATCGCCACCGGGCTGCTGCGCGGCCTGGCGGTTGGCGAGAGCTGAGAGGTCGACGGCACCGCGAAGCGACGCGGCGTCAGGAGTGTTGGTCATCCGAGTTCCTTCGCACCGAGAAGTGCCTGCGTGAAGCCGAGCATCACGATCTTGTCCTTCGACCCGGCTGGTGGCACGTAAAACAGTAGCTGGTAGCCGTACGTGGTCTCGAGACCCTTCGTGCTGTCCGTCACACCCGTGAGCGCCTGCACGTTGGGGTTCCCCGAGGACACAGTCGCGCCTGCCTCGACGGGCTGCAGCGTCGACACTTCGTTGAGGCTGGTGGCCACGATGGCGCCCGAGTTGTTGGTCGCCATGGCGATGGGACCGTCCGCGCCGGCGGAGTCGGTGAAGGCGAGCGAGGCTGTCTTCGGCAGCTGCGCTTGCTGCGCGGCCTTGTAGGCGGCGCCGACCTGCGGTGCGAGCTTGTCCGACTTCGAGTCGAAGAGGTCGTAGTACTTGCTCTTCTCTCCGTTCTTGAGCACATCGCCGTACTCCACCGCAAGCTGGTTCGGCGAGACGAGGAGAAGCTTCGAGTCCGGCGGCACGATGGACGTTCCGATGTTCGCCGGCGGCAGGTCGGGCACATTGGCGTCGGCCTCGAGGGCGATCGAGTACTCGACCGTGTAGTTGTCGCGCGGCGACTTCTGCACGAGCAGCAGATCCAACGGCGCGGCCTTGGAATTCTTCGGGTCGTGCACCACCGCGCTCACGACGCGCGGCCAGCTGTCGGTCGCCTGCGGAAGCGCGAGCGAGACGGAGTCGCTGGGGATGGCCTGCTGTGCCGCGGCGTCCGCCTTCTTCGAGCGAAGGGCGTAGTCACCGGTGCGCGCGTCGAGGGCCGGACCGCTGAAGCGCGTGGCGGCGAGCGTGGCATCCAGAGAGCCGTCCGCCTTGTTCGCGGTCTTCGCGATCGCGTTCACGATGTTGTCGAGCTGCGGCGCGGTGACGGCCGGCGGGGGCGTGTCCTTGCCCTGGCCCGGCAGGTCGGTGGCGATCGGCGTCGACGTCGAAGAGGCCGTCGCGTCGCCGCCGAACTGAGGCCAGTAGTCGGACGAGCAACCGGCGAGCACGAGCGCGCCGACCAGCACCACGGGAACGGCGACGGATGCCCGTCCGATCGAACGCCTGCCGCGCACGGGCGTCTCCACTTCCTGGGTCGGCTTGTAGTTGCCGGGCTTCGGCGGCTTGGAGCCCCGCGGCAGCTTCGGCGGCTTGCCCCCGCCGCGACGAGGTCCGCGGGATCGGCGCAGGTGCCGGATCGCCAAGATGTACATCAGGATGCCGAACGCGGCCACCACGATCCCACCGACGATCAGCGGGCCCGCCCACGGCGTCCGGCTGTCCAGCGGCCAGTTCAGGCTGATGCGGTCCGGGGCCGCCTTGGTGCCGTCGCTGGCGATGATCACGCTCACCGTGCTCGGAACGTTCATCTTCGTGATGGCGGCGGAGTCGCCGGAGAACTCTTCCAGCCACAGGTCGGATCCCGCAGGATTCGGGCCCTTGTGCGCCGAGCTGGAGTCGGACGTGCTGCCGTCGGTCGCTGCGCTGTCGGTAGCCGTCGGAGTCGGCGTCGCGGTGGCCGTCGACGTCGACGAGCCATCGCCAGCGCCCTTGTCGGACTTGGGCGTGATCACCTTGGACGACAACTCGTTCGTCGCGGCGTTGTACGAGACCTTGGCGTACTTCTCGTCACCTATCCAGGCCAGCACGTCGGCCGTGCGGCCGTAGGCGACGAACGGCTTCGCGCTTCCCGACACGGTGAGCGTCTGCTGGCCGGTTCTGGCGCGCAGCACGGATCCGTCGATCACGGTGAACGGCGCACCGCCCTTGACGACCGTGGCGGTCACGATGTTGGCAGGCGGGATCCAGACGGTCCGCTGGGCGATACCCAGGCCGATCAAGACGGCCGCGGCGACGAACGCCAGGATGGCGATCAGAAATCGCACGAACTCTCCTTCGCTGTCACGTCCCACGGGTCTCGTGCGGTCGCGCACGACGTGACGGGCGTCTTCGCGCCCGAGAAATCAGGTGATCGGGTGGCGACCGCCGCGCACGGCGACGATCGGCTGGCAACCAACGATACCGAAACAGCCCTGTGAGGCGCCTCCCAGGGACCTGGACGGCCGGTCGGTGTCGACGGAGCACGGATGCCGCACCCTCATTCCCTCGATCACCGGGTCGCATCCGCGGCGAGATGCCCACCAACGAGGCCCCGCGCCCGACTACACTCGAATGGATCCGACGCGCTGACGCGTCGCTTCTGCGCTGCCTGCCCAGCCCCCGCTCCGGTGCAGTTCCGCGCGCTTATCAGCCAACCCCAGTTACCACCCGGAGAGAAGAAGCCCGTGGCCCCCGAAGAGACAGAGTTCACTCAAGTCTTCCGCGGATATGACAAAGACGAGGTCGACAAGGCCCTCCAGGACCTTCGTCGCGAACTGATCCAGGCGAACGGCCAGAGCGCCGACGCCGGCAAAGAGATCAAGCGTCTGACTGCCCGCATCGAAGAGCTCAACGCCGAGATCGAGGAGGTCGGCAGCCCGACGTTCTCCGGCCTCGGAACGAAGCTCGAGAACACGCTGCGCGTGGCAGAAGAGCAGTCAACGCGAATGATCGCCCAGGCGGACATCGACGCGGAGAAGCTGCGTGCCAGCGTCGCCGCGGAGGTCGAGAAGACCCGCCGCACCGCCGAGGAGCAGGCTCAGCGCATCCTCAACGAGGCGCACGGCCAGGCGGACACCATGCTGCAGGACGCCACCATCGAAGCGAACGAGCTCGTCAACGAGGCCAAAGCGAAGGCCGACACCTCGAACCAGGAGGCGGAGCGCATCGCCGCCGCCGTGCGCAGCTCCGTCGCCACCGAGGTCGCCGAGCTGCGTGCCACCGCGAAGCGCGAGGCCGCAGCCGTCCAGGCCCAGGCCGAGCACGAGGCCGCCGATCTCAAGGCGACAGCAGCCAACGAGGCCTCGCAGGCGCGTGCGGATGCAGAGGGTCTGAACCGTGAGGTCGAGGAGACGCGCGCAGCTCTCGCCCGTGAACTGGACTCCCGCCGGTCCGACGTCGAGGCTCAGCTCGCGGACCACCGGACGGCCGTCGAGGCCGAGATCGCGCAGACCAAGCGCGACCTCGCCGCGGACACGCAGCAGGCCCGCGTCGACCTGGCCAACGAGATCGAGCAGGCTCGCACGGCGCTGGCCCGCGACCTCGAGCAGCGCAAGGCCGACGCGGAGGCGGAGGCCGAGAAGGAGCGCAAGGCATTCCAGCGCGCCTCGGAGAAGGCTCGCAAGGAACTGGACGACGAGCTGGCCGGCATCCGCTCGCAGGTGGCAGCGGAGTCTGAGCGCCTCACGCACGAGGCGGAGCGCGCCCGTATGGAGCTCGAGGTCGAGCTCAAGGCGCGTCGCGACGAGTCCGAGAAGGAGCACCTCGCCCGTCACCAGCAGGCCGTCGCACAGACCCAGAAGTACCTGGACGACGCCAACGCCGAACTCACCGAGGTCACGCGCCGCACGAACGAGGTGCGTTCGGAGGGCGAGGCTATCGAGAAGGAGATGCGCCAGGAGGTCAAGGCCGCCCGCAAGGAGGCCGAGGTCTCCGCTCGCGACATCGTCCGTGCTGCTGAGGAGCGCGCCAGCGCGATCATCGACGAGGCCGACGACCGCACGCGCTTGCTCGTGGCGGACGCGGAAGAGCGACTGTCTCAGATTAGGATCGAGCGCGAAACCGTCGCGGGCTACTTCGAAAGCCTGCGCGGTGTTCTGAAGCAGGCAGAGCAGGTTTCCGCCGAGACCGCCTGATCGCCGCGACGCCGAGGGGGCCATACGTGAAGATCCAGAACGCTTTCCGCGTCGGATTGATCGGCACCCTCGGCGTCGGCCTCGGCATCCTCATCCTCACCTCGATCGTCTCGCTATCGACGATCCTCACCTACATCGGCGCCGCCCTCTTCCTTGCCCTCGGACTTGAGCCGATCATCGGCTTCCTCGAGCGGCGCAAGCTGCCAAGGTGGTCGGCGATCCTGATCGTCCTTGTCGCACTGCTGGTGTTCCTCGGTCTGTTGCTCTGGGCGATCATCCCGATCATCGTCAAGCAAGCGTCGAGTCTCGTCGCGAAGATCTCCGAGTTCGTGCAGAACGGCACGTACCAGGACTGGTACACGTGGCTGCAGAAGCAGTTCCCTGCCGTCGACTTCGACAAGACCCTTCAGGATGTCTGGAACTACATCCAGCACTCCGCAGGTGACATCGGTGCCGGCCTGCTCACCGTCGGCATCGGCATCGTCTCCGGATTCTTCGGCGTGCTGATCGTGCTCATCCTCACCATCTACTTCACCGCATCCCTGCCGAACATCAAGCGCGCAGCGTACGAGCTCGTACCGGCCAGCAAGCGCGCGCGCTTCGCCGACATCGCGGAGCAGATCACCGACTCGGTCGGCAAGTACGTCATGGGCCAAGTCGCACTGGCGCTCGTCAACGGCATCCTCAGCGCGATCTTCCTGACGGTCATCGGGGCCCCCTTCCCGATCCTGCTCGCCGTCATCGCGTTCGTCTTCTCCCTGATCCCGCTGGTCGGCACGCTCACCGGATCCATTGTGATCGTGCTTCTCTCGCTCCTCCTGGCGTCGCCGCTCACGGCGCTCGTGGCCGCCATCTACTACGTCATCTATATGCAGGTAGAGGCATATGTGCTGAGCCCGCGCATCATGAACCGAGCCGTGTCGGTTCCGGGAGCGGTCGTCGTGATCGCGGCCCTCGCCGGAGGCTCGCTTCTTGGACTCCTGGGCGCGCTGATCGCCATTCCGGTCGCGGCCTCGATCCTGCTCATCATCAAGCAGGTCGTGATCCCGCGCCAGAACGAGCTCTGAGGTTCAGGACTCCAACCGTCTCAGGGCTCGCTCCGCTCAGGCGACCCGCCAGCAAGCCGTGTGCCAGTGCCTGCGCGCACCCAGATCCGCTGCGTCCCCGAGCACGCCATCCGCTCGCCACACCACCACGTGCGCCACCCCTGGCGTCACGACTCCCCCGCATCCCGGACACGTGTAGCTCTTGATCGCCGATGCCGCCGACACCGGCTGCACGTTCCATTCGCGGCCCCGACGCGTCTCGGTACGTCGCCATCCCGCGAGCATGCGGCTGAGGTCGTCCGGCTCCTCGTCCGCAGCCCGGCCGCGGCCTCGCGGTCGGTTGTTGCGCGGCATCCATCCATTCTACGAATCGCCGAACGCGGTCGCGGTCGACGCGAGTGCCGTCACTCCGTGTCCGCGCGGCGCTCGAGCCGTGCTTCCTCCTGGTCCAGCAGGCTCTGCGCCCGTCCCAGCACACGCGACGAGTACGTTCCCTTCGATCGCGCCTCGAGAAGCGCTGCCCGCTCAGCGTCGAGTGCCAGCTGCAGGAGCATTCCGTACTGGGCGTGCGGCCCCGTCGCCGCCTTGCCCTCGTGCAGGGCCGCGCGCTCCCATGTGGACTCCGCCATCACCTCGATGTCCTTGCGCAGCCGTTCGATCACTTCCGGATCCGGTTCGGCTCCGTTCTCCAGATCGAGCTTCGGATCCTCCAACGCCTCATCGGCTGCCTCGGCCAGCTCGTCCAGCAGAGAGGCGAGCTCCCGGGCGTCCGCCGCCGCATCGGATCCGAGCACGCCGGTGATCCGGATGATCCACGGCAACGTCCCGCCCTGCAGCACGAGAGACAGGATCGCCACGACGAACGCGATGAGGATCAGCTGCTCGCGGTAGGGAGTGTGCTGAGGAAGGGACTGGGCGGCCGCCAGCGTCACGACACCTCTCATGCCCGCCCAGGTGAGCACCACACCGTCCCGCCAGCCGACTTGGTTCTTCTGCAGGTCGACGAGGTCGGCGTCGCGCCGGTCGATGTTGTGCTCCGTGCGACGCATCCG
Organism: Planctomonas sp. JC2975; assembly: GCF_012985205.1. NCBI lineage: Bacteria > Bacillati > Actinomycetota > Actinomycetes > Micrococcales > Microbacteriaceae > Planctomonas > Planctomonas sp. JC2975. The sequence goes on from NZ_JABEKS010000001.1 coordinate 731,674, forward strand.
CTCCTTGGCGCGCTCGTCATGGTGCCGTCTGGTGAGTTCCCGCACGCGGTCGCGTACGACCGACAGGTATTCGCGGCTGTCGTCGGCCCTTCGCGCCGCACGACGGATGCGCAACAGCACGGGCGTCACGATCACGCCGCGCACGATCAGCAGGAGCACCATCACGAGCAGGCCCAGTGCGAAGGTCTCGGCCAATCCGATCTCGGGATGGTTGACCGCCGAGCCGACGAGCCCCATGAGCTGCCCGCCCATGATCAGGAACACGCCGTTCTCGATGACGAACGCGATCACGCGCCAGTTCAGCTGTTCGCTGATCCGCGCTCTGGCCGTGAACTTCCGTGCGGCCTGATGCCCCGAGTACAGACCGGCCACCACCACGGACAACGCTCCAGAAGCCCCGAGCGCCTCGGCGGGGATGAAGGCGAGGAACGGCACCACGAACGACACCACCGTGTCGAGCACCGGCTCGGAGAACTTGGAACGCACCCACACCGTGATGAAGCCCACGACGAGCCCGACGAGCACCGCCACGATGACGGAGCGGGCGAAGTCTCCCGCGACACTCCACACGCTGACGGATGCCGCGGTCGCCGCGATCGCGGATTTCAGGAGCACCAGCGCTGTCGCGTCGTTGACGAGGCTCTCGCCCTCGAGCAGCGTGACGTCGCGCGCAGGCAGTCCGAGGCGTTTGGCCACGGCGGTCGCCGCGACGGCGTCTGTCGGACTCACCACCGCGCCCAGCGCGATCGCCGCCGCGAGGTTCAACTGCGGAAGGAGCGCGAAGAGAACGAGGCCGATCACGACGGCGGAGACCACCACCAGCACGACGGAGAGCATCGTGATGCCGCCCAGATTGCGTCGGAAGTCCACGAGGGGAACCTGGACCGCCGCGGCGTACAACAGGAGCGGCAGGAGCACGTCGAGCACGATCTCGGGCTTCAGCTCCAGGTGCGGCGCCCCGGGGATGAGCGAGTATACGATGCCGATGACGACCAGCAGGATGGGCGTCGCAACGCCGAGCCGCTTCGAGAAGGCTGCGGTCGCGACGAGCACGAGGATGCCCACGATGATGAGCAGCGCGTACTCCATCCGACCAGCCTAGGGTCTGCCTGGCCGCCGAAGCCGAGGGATCAGTACCAGCCCGTCGACTCCGAGTGCGACCACGCGCCGCACGGGGTGCCGTAACGCCCGTCGACGTAGCCGAGACCCCAGTTGACCTGAGTCACGAAGCTGGTCGCCCAGTCGGCTCCCGCCGACGCCATCTTGCTGCCCGGCAGCGCCTGCGGGATGCCGTACGCCCCGGTGCTGGAGTTGTACGCGTAGATGTTCCAGTGCGACTCGCGATTCCACAGCGCAACGAGGCAGTTGAACTGATCGGCGCCCATCCCCTGCGACGCCAGCACACCCTGGGCGTAGGCCTGAGCGCTGCCAGGATCCGGTGTGCCCGCTGCGGGTGCGGACGATCCCGACGAGCTGCTCGTGGTGACCGTTGCCTTCGGTGCGGCCTTGGATCCGAACGTGTCAGCGCTCACGGTCCCGTCGGCGTACTTTCCCGAAACAGCCAACTTCTGCACCGGCTGGTCGAGGAACCGGGAACGGGCCGACGCGAAATCAGGAGACGCCGTCGCGCCGGAGTACGGATCGACGATGTTCACCAGGAAGAATCCGATGGCCGCGGTGAATGCCACACCGACAACGACCGGTCGCGCAGTGCGGCGCGTGCGGCGGGGTCGTCGAACAGACGCCTGCACCGTGCTTCGGGTCGGTGTCGGAGGCTCTGCCAGGTGTCGTACTCGTCTGCCCACGATCACACAACGATAACGAAGTCAGGGCCTGCGGCCAAAGTCGAAACCTGCTTCCGTCCGAACTGCCGATTCAGGTGCCGGCCGCGCTCGCTCCCGGTCACCGGACGGCGAGCATCACGTCGACGACGCTGTCCAGCAGCAGATCGACCTGCGCCTCTCGATAGCCGTTGCGCTGCTGCCGGAAGACCACCGTGCGCACCTCGTCGACCGACATCGGCATGCCGTCCCGGAAGTAGCGGACGAGACGCTTGGCGAACCGGTCGACCTCGCGCTTGTTGTATCCGATGGTGAAGATGCTCGCGTGCTGGAACTTCTGCGCATCGGGCCGTCCGAGACGGTTCAGGATGACCTGCGCCGTGCCGCGCGCGTCGTCCAGCCACTGACGGTCCCCGAGCGCCTGCCTGGCCTGTACGCGCTCCCTGGAGGCGAAGGCATCCTCGAGTCGCTCCAGCGCTCCGTCGACCACACCGGGCTCGTAGCCGCCGCGCTGGAGCGCGAAGCCGGTACGACGGATGTCCTCCGCCGTCAACGGCACGTCGGGATCGCCCTCGTAGGCGCGCCTGGCCAGCCGCAGGAAGCGGTCGACCTCCTCGGGGTCGTATCCGCGCTTGCTGCGCTTGACGGTCGGAAAATTCGCCACGGGAGCATTCTCTCAAAGCCTTGCCATGAGTCCGTACACAGGGGTCGGCCGGCCGTGTCGCGTCGAGGCGTCCGCCGGCATCATCGATGCGTCTCTCGATGCCGCCGGTCCGGCGGCAGCATGGTCGCTGGCGCGACCGGATCAGCGGAAGAGCGGCTCGAAGACGACGTAGAGCACGTATGCCAGTGCCACCGACGGCAGGATCGAGTCCAGCCGGTCGAGGAACCCTCCGTGGCCGGGCAGCCACGAGCTCATGTCCTTGATGCCGATATCCCTCTTGATCAGGGATTCCACAAGGTCGCCCATGGTCGCCGTGAGCAGAAGGAGTGCGCCGAAGATGAGGCCGAACCAGAACGGCGTGTGGAGCATGAAGACGGCGAGGATCACACCGGTGACGAGCGCCACGATGGCCGCCCCGGCGAAACCCTCCCACGTCTTCTTCGGGCTGATGGTCGGCGCCATCGGATGCCTGCCGAACGACAGCCCGGCGGCGTACGCACCCGTGTCGACGGCGACCACGAGGATGAGAGCAGCGAGCGTCCACCACTGACCGTTCGGCTGAGCGACCAGAACAACGGTGAAGCACGCAAGGAACGGCACATACAGGATCGCGAGAGCGGATGCCACGAGGTCGCGCAGCAGCGCGGCTCCCGCCACTCGCTGTGCCCGGCTGATCAGCTCGACGAGCCGCCAGATCCAGAGCACCAGGATTCCGCCGAGGGCGACCAGCCACAGTCCCGGCGCGTGCAGATAGTACGCAGCGGGAACGAGCGCGACACCCACCACGGTGAGGGCGACGCGCGGAACCCGCAGCCCCGCGATCCGCAGCGCCGTGGCGAATTCGAACCCTGCGGATCCCGCCACTGCTGCTGCGAACACCATGAAGAGCTCTTTGATGAAGATCAGGCTCACCAGCAACAGAGCGCCGCCGACGAGACCGATCAGGATCGCGAAGATCAGGTTGCGTCCCGTGCGCTGCTGGATCTTCTCGTTCGTGGCATCGAGCTGCGCCCTGGTCGCCTGCATCTGGCGTTCGAGATCCGCGCGCGTGTCACGCACGCGGCGCCCGAACGGCGACGATCGTCGGCCGCGCGGGGCGCCGTCATCCGGCGAACCGGGAGTAGCGTCGGGCGGATGCGTCATCGGCGTGTCAGACCTCGAGGAGTTCCGCTTCCTTGCGCACCAGGGCCTCGTCGATCTGATCGATGTGTTTCTTCGTGATCGACTCGAGTTCCTTCTCGGCGCGCGCCACCTCGTCGTCACCGACCTCGGACTTGAGCGCGTCGAGCTCGTCCTTGCCCTTGCGGCGGATGTTGCGGACCGATACTCGCGCATCCTCCGCCTTGGAGCGCACGATCTTCACGTACTCCTTGCGACGCTCCTCGTTGAGCTCGGGCATGGTGACCCTGATGAGCTGACCGTCGTTGTTCGGCGTCGCGCCGAGGTTCGGTGCGGCGACGATGGCCTTCTCGATCTCCTTCAGCGCCGTCTTGTCGTACGGCGTGATCACGATCGTGCGCGCCTCGGGGTTCTGCAGCGAGGCGAGCTGCGCGAGCGGCGTCGGGGTGCCGTAGTAATCCACGAGCAGACGCTGGAAGAGCTGCGGGTTGGCTCGCCCGGTGCGCACGGTGGAGAAGTCGTCCTTGGCCACCTCCACTGCCTTCGTCATGCGTTCGGTCGCAGCAGCCAATGAGTCGGCGATCACGTGTCGCTCCTTCGTTCGAGGGATCAGGTCAAGCTTAGAGGCCGCACCGGCCTGCGCCCGGTTCGGACCGGCAGTGCAGTCAACGGGATGACGCCGGGAAACGGCGCCGTGCCGGCGCGGACTCAGCCGCCGACGATCGTGCCCAGTTCCTTCCCGAGGATGGCGTCGGTCACGCTTCCTTCGGGCTCGATCCCGAAGATCTGCATCGGCATCGAGTTGTCGCGGCAGAGGCTGAGCGCGGTCGCATCGATGGCCTTGAGGTCGCGGACCAGAGCATCCTGATAGGTGATGCGCTCCAGCTTGACGGCGTCGGGGTTCTTGCGCGGATCGTCGCTGTAGAGGCCGTCGACGCCGTTCTTGGCCATCAGGACCGTGTGTGCGCCGATCTCCAGCGCACGCTGCACTGCCACCGTGTCCGTCGAGAAGTACGGCAGGCCGGCGCCGGCGCCGAAGATGACGACGCGTCCCTTTTCGAGGTGGCGCTCCGCTCGACGCGGGATGTACGGCTCGGCCACCTGGGTCATGCTGATGGCCGACTGCACGCGGGTCTCGGCCCCCGCCTGCTCGAGGAAGTCCTGGAGCGCGAGTGCGTTCATCACCGTGCCGAGCATGCCCATGTAGTCGGCCCGACCGCGATCCATACCGCGCTGGCTGAGCTCGGCCCCGCGGAAGAAGTTGCCTCCACCGACGACCACCGCGACCTCGACGTCCTCGGCGGCGCGGGCGATCTCGCGGGCGAGGGAGCCGACGACGTCGGGATTGACGCCGAGGGAACCGCCCCCGAAGGCCTCGCCGGACAGTTTGAGAAGGACCCTCCGTCTCGGTGCAGCTGCCATGTGAGAGTCCCTTCTGAGATGTCTGGAATCTAACGTAATGGTGACCGGCTCTGCGGTCACCGCCTTCACGACGATGCTTCGCCGTGAATCACCCGAGACCGGCGTGCGGACGTCTGCGCGAGCGGCGTCCCGGCATCCGATCCGCGTGCTGGCACAGAAAAGGAGCCCGGACCCACAGGGTCCGGACTCCTTCTCAACGCTGTTACGCGCCGACCTTGAACCGGGCGAACCCGGTGACGGTCAGGCCTGCGTCGCTGGCCACCTTCGCCACCGTGACCTTGTTGTCCTTCGCGTAGTCCTGGTCGAGCAGGGAGACCTGCTTGAAGTACGCGTTCAGACGGCCCTCGATGATCTTCGGGAGCGCGGCCTCGGGCTTGCCCTCGTTGCGCGAGATCTCCTCGACGATGCGACGCTCGTTCTCGACCGCCTCGGCAGGAACCTCATCGCGCGTGAGGTACTCGGGGTTCGCGAACGAGACGTGCTGAGCGATGCTGCGAGCGGTCTCGGCGTCGTCGCCCGAGTAGGCGACGATGACGCCGACCTGCGGGGGCAGGTCCTTCGACGTCTTGTGCAGGTAGATCGAGAAGTGCTCGCCGTCGAGGCTGGCGAAGCGACGTAGCTCGACCTTCTCGCCCAGGATCGCGGCCTCGTCGTTGATGACGTCGGCGACGGTCTTGGTCGCGGCCGGGGCTGCGAGCGCCTCCTCCAGCGTGGTGGCGCCTGCCTCGACCACGGCCTCCTCGATGCCGCCGGCCAGGGCGATGAACTTGTCGTTCTTCGCCACGAAGTCGGTCTCGCAGTTCAGCTCGAGCATGTAGGCGCGACCGCCGTGCTCACGAGCCGTCACGAGGCCCTCGCTGGTGGAGCGGTCGGCACGTTTGGCGTTGCCCTTGGCACCCTTCAGGCGCAGGATCTCGGTGGCCTTCTCGATGTCTCCATCGGCCTCCTCGAGCGCCTTCTTGGTGTCGACCATGCCGGTGCCGAGCTGCTCGCGCAGCGCCTTGATGTCGGCGATGCTGACGTTTGCCATGGTGGTGTGAACTCCTCGGTTCGAAGTTGTTGTTACTTGGCCTCTGCGGCGTCGCCCTCGGCGGTGGCATCCGCCTCGACGACGGCCTCTGCCTCTGCGGAAGCGCCCTCGACGTCGGCGTCGGACTCGGTGGCCTCGATCTGCTCGGCCTCCTCGTTCACGACGGCAGCGGCCTCGGCCTTGCCCTCGGCGAGGTCGGCGTCGGCGACACGTGCGGTCTCAGCGCTCTGCTGAACGCCGTCGCCCGTCTCGAGGAGCTCGCGCTCCCACTCGGCCAGCGGCTCGGCGCCCTCTTCTCCCTCTTCGGGCTTCTGGTGGCGCTGAATGAGACCCTCTGCCGCGGCGTCGGCCACGATGCGGGTGAGCAGGCTGACGGAGCGGATCGCGTCGTCGTTGCCCGGGATCGGGTACTGCACCTCGTCGGGGTCGCAGTTGGTGTCGAGGATGGCGATCACCGGAATACCGAGCTTCTTCGCCTCGTCGATGGCGAGGTGCTCCTTCTTGGTGTCGACAACCCAGATCGCGCTCGGGGTCTTGGACAGGTTGCGGATGCCGCCGAGCGACTTGTGTAGCTTGTCGAGCTCGCGCTTCTTGATGAGCAGTTCCTTCTTGGTGAAGCCGCTCGTGGTGCCCTCGAAGTCGAGCTCCTCGAGCTCCTTCATGCGTGCAAGACGCTTGGAGACCGTCTGGAAGTTGGTGAGCAGACCGCCCAGCCAGCGCTGGTTCACGTAGGGCTGGCCGACGCGCTGCGCCTGCTCGGCGATGGCGTTCTGGGCCTGCTTCTTGGTGCCGACGAAGAGGATGGTGCCGCCGTGGGCGACCGTCTCCTTGACGAAGTCGTACGTCTTGTCGATGTACGCGAGCGACTGCTGCAGATCGATGATGTAGCTGCCGGAGCGCTCCGTGAGGATGAAGCGCTTCATCTTCGGGTTCCAGCGACGGGTCTGGTGTCCGAAGTGGACGCCGCTGTCGAGCAGCTGGCGCATGGTGACGACGGCCATGGCCGTTCTCCTGTTCTCGGCATCGGGCACGACGTGCCGCTGATGCCTGGTCGGTTTCTTCGCGAGAGCCGGTCGGCTTCGCGCCTGGCGCCCGACAGTGATCCCCCTCGACGTGAATCGAGAACCTTGGGATTTCTGTGCTGCGATCCGGCTTCCGGATGAACGGTTGCCGTGCCGACGAACGGGCGCGCGTAGTCACCCCGACGCGCGGGGTGCCGAACAATCATAACAGGACGGATACCGTCTGTTCGCGCAGCGGCAGGGCACCCGCGCACGCGGACAGGCGGGCGGACCGAAGGGGGCGAGCGCTCTCATCCGCGGGCGCACCGGCACCGTCATCCGCTCGCACGACTTCGACGAACGGACCTCGGTGGGCCGCGTCACTCAGGCGGTCGCGCGATCCCTGTGGATGTGCTCCAGCTTCGACTTGTCCTCCAGCTCGAGCCCCGTCACCTCGGGCAGAGCCGAGAACACGAACCAGAACGAGAGCGCCGCGAAGAGCGCGAATCCGGCGTAGACCCAGCCGAGGCCGACCGCCTGGCTGAGGATCGGGAACAGCAGCGTGACGAGAAAGTTGAACACCCAGTTGAACGCCGCCGCGATGCCGAGGCCCAGTCCGCGGATCTTGTTCGGGAACACCTCACCCAGCACGACCCACATCACGGGTCCCCACGTGGCGGCGAAGAAGACGACGAACAGGTTGGCACCGATCAAGGCGATGACGCCCCACGGCTCGGGCAGCGTGACGGTCGAACCGGAGACGTGCGCCTGCGCGAACGAGACCGCCGCGAGAACGAGACCGACGAACATGCCGGCGGATCCCCAGAGCAGGAGCGCCTTGCGACCGACCCGGTCGACGAAGAGGATGGCGACGAACGTCAACACCACGTTGATCACCGACGTGATGACCGAGGTGACGAATGAGTCGCTCGCCGAGAAGCCGACGGACTTCCAGAGTGTCGTGGAGTAGTAGAAGATCGCGTTGATGCCTACCAGCTGCTGGAACGCGGCCATCCCTATGCCGATCCAGAGGATCGGCTGAAGGCCGAGGGCTTTGCCACGAAGGTCGCGATACGTGGCGCGTCGCTCGATTTCCAGGCTGTCCTCGATCTCGTGGATGCGTCGATCGATGTCGATCGCGCCCGTCACGTCGCGCACGACGGCTTTCGCATCGTCCCGTCTGCCCTTGCGGATGAGGTACTGCGGCGACTCAGGGATGGACAGCGACAGGATGCCGTAGACGACGGCCGGGACGACTCCGACGAGCAGCATCCAGCGCCAGGCAGGGAGGCCGAACCAGAGCTGACGCATCGCGTCGCCCTGCGAGCCGGCGAGTGCGGCATCCGACAGCAGCGCGAGGAAGATTCCGAGCGTGATCGCCAGCTGTTGCAGGGAGCTCAGACCACCACGGAGCCGCGCGGGCGCGATCTCGCCGATGTATGCGGGCGCAATCACCGAGGCGATGCCGATCGCGAGACCGCCGATGAATCGCCAGGTCATGAGGAACCAGTCGGCGAAGGCGAGCGCGGAGGCGACGGAGCTCACCACGAACAGGATCGCCGCGAGCACCATGACGGACTTGCGGCCCCAGGCGTCCGCGAGCTGACCGGCGAACCACGCGCCGACGGCGCAGCCGATCAGCGTGATTGCGACGGTGAATCCGATCGCAGCCGCGCCCAGTTCGAACGTGTGCTGGATCGAATCGACCGCGCCGTTGATGACCGATGTGTCGAACCCGAACAGCAGACCGCCCAGCGCCGCCGAAATGGTGACGCCGAGCACTTTCCCCCGATGCGCCGTTCCCATCGCCGATCGCGAGCCGCCCGGCGTCGCGCTGCCGGAACTGCCCCCTGAATTGGACGTGTCGGACATCCATCTCACCCCCCGTGAGTCTGTTAGCACGCTACACCGGGTATCGGCGTCAGCCAGGGACGAGCCGTATGGACGCGCGCGCCGTTCTGCTGCTCGTGCGATTCGCAGTGCTGCTGCTCCTGCGATTCGCCGAGGCACTCCCCCACCCCAATTTCGCGATCCGCGCATGGTCCACAGATGGCGGCAGCGGCTCCAATCCGGGTCCCGAATCGCACCAAGATCGACCCATGCCGTCGCCGCGATCCCACACCGCTACCCGAGCGGTGGCCGTTCTCGCGGCGGCGGCGGTCGCGCTCGCATCCGTCGGCAACCCCGAGCCGGCGGATGCGAGCGGGAGAAACCATGCGACCGGCAGGGATGCGCCAGGTGCGCATGCGACGCCGAGAAGCGTCGCCGCTCTCCCCGCTGGCACGTGGGTCTGGCCGTTTCCCGGTCCGCATGCCGTCGCGCGGGGATTCGAGGCGCCGGTGTCCCGGTACGCGGCAGGTCATCGGGGTATCGATCTGCCGACGAATCCGGGACAGCTCGTGCGAGCACCCGAAGGCGGAACAGTGCGCTTCGCCGGCGTGGTCGTCGATCGTCCGACCTTGACGATCGCGACGAGCTCCGGCGTGCTGATCAGCCTCGAGCCGGTGACGACGAGCCTTGTCGCAGGGGACCTCGTTGCACGAGGCGCAACCGTGGGAGTCGTCGCGACCGGAGGCCACTGCTCGCAGTCGTGCGTTCACCTTGGCGTGCGTGTCGCCGGACAGTACGTGTCGCCTCTGCGGTTCTTCGGCGGGGTGCCGCGCGCCGTGCTGCTGCCCATCCGGGATCGGGGCTGACCGCGAACGATGCGGAACCACAACGACGCTCGCCGTCGAAAGACCCGGACCTCGCGTGATGATCGCCGCCGGACTGCGAGTAATCCACCACGACTAGTCTCTCAAGCCGCTCGCCCTTCCGTAGCGGCTGGCTAGCCGCTCAAGCCGCTGACCCCTCCACCGCGGCGAGGCTAGCCGCTCAAGCCGCTGGCCCTTCCGTCGCGGCGAGGCTAGCCGCTCAAGCCGCTGGCCCTTCCGTCGCGGCGAGGCTAGCCGCTCAAGCCGCTGGCCCTTCCGTCGCGGCTAGCACCGAAACGTGAGCGTGCAGGACCGGGAGGTCCTGCACGCGGGAAGTGTGTTCGGTCACGCGCGCGGATGCGCCCTCTGGTAGCTCTCCTTGAGGCGTTCCGCAGATACGTGAGTGTAGATCTGGGTCGTGCCCAGGCTTGCGTGTCCGAGGAGTTCTTGCACGGCGCGGAGATCCGCACCACCGTCGAGCAAGTGGGTGGCCGCCGTGTGGCGCAGCGTGTGCGGGCCGGACGGCCCGGATCCGGGCAGTTCCTCCAGCAGCGCCGACACCAGGCGGTACACCGTGCGCGGATTCACCCGTCCGCCTCGCGCACCGAGGAACAGCGCGCCGTCGCTCCGCGTGGCACCGGCAGAGGTCGCATCGCTGGGCGACGTATGGACAGCGATCGTGTCTGCAGAGGCGGTGTCTGCAGGCGTCGTGTCTGCAGGCGTCGTGTCTGCAGGCGTCGTATCTGCAAGCGTCGTATCTGCAAGCGTCGTGGCGCCGCCAGTCGTGGCACTGGAAGTGGACCGTCGTGCAACGAGCGCCGGACGCGCCTGGCGGAGGTAGTCCACGATCGCGTTCAGGGCCGGGACGCCGAACGGCGTCACCCGGTCCTTGGATCCTTTGCCGGTGACGCGCACCGTGAGACGATCCAGGTCCACGTCGTCGACGTCGATGCCGGTGAGCTCCGAGACCCTCAGGGCCGACGCGTAGAGGAGCTCGACGATCGCCACGTCGCGGAGGGCGATGGGATCGCCGTCCCCGGCTCGTAACATGAGCGACTCAAGCAGGTCGAATGCCTGCTCCTTGGTCACGACCCGCGGGAGTCTCCGGTCGGGCTTGGGGGCGCGAAGTCGCCGGCCGGCGTCCGTCGGTGCTCGTCCTGTGCGTTCCGACCACGCGGTGAAGCCACGGACAGTCGCAGCGCGCCGCGCGATGGACGCCTTCGCCAGCTCGTCTTGCTGCGCCTTCCAGAGCCAATCCCTGAGCAGCCCGAGATCGAGCTCTGCCGGCGCGGCACATCCGTGGTCGAGAGCGAAAGCGGCGAGCGCACGCAGATCTGATCCGTAGGACCGCACCGTACTCGTCGAGTAGCCGCGCTCCGAGCGCAGGAACGACTCGTATTCGTGGATGGCGACGTCCCAGGACATGTCACCAGCATGTCGCCGGTTCGCCGTCCAACGACCGAGGACACCCCGCCCGGCGTGGACGCGGTCAGGCGCCTGGACACAGTGGGCGTGGCCCCGGCCATGAGTGGACGCGGTACGGCGACACAGTTGGCGTGGACCCGGCCCGACGTGGACACGGTCAGGCGCGTGGACAAAGTGGGCCTGGACGGCGGCCCGGAGTGGGCACAGGTGGGCGTGGACCGCGCCCGGCGCGGACCCGGCCCGACGGTGTCGTCTGCGGCGGCTCGTCATCGAAGACCTGCGGCGGCGTGCGGTCATCGCTGTGCAGACACGGCGACCCAGCCGCCGCCCTGCTCACGGACGCGTCGGTCGAGCTCCAAGCCTCCGAGCACAGCGAGGGTCGACGCCACGCTGAGACCGGCGAGCGTCGCGAGCTCATCGGCTGTGCGCCCTGCCCGCGTGCTGAGCGCATCCACGATGCGCTTCGTCTCGGGCCCGTCGATCGCGGCCGAAGCTGGTCCAGACGCCTCAGGAGCGATCAGCTCTGCAACGTCCCTCGTGTTCGTGACGCAGACAGCGTCGTATTCGCGGAAGAGGCGATGACATCCTGCAGACGCCGGTGATGTGACGGGTCCGGGAACGGCGGCCAGCGGACGCCCGAGCGCCGCGGCGTGCCCGGCGGTGTTCAGTGAGCCGGACCGCGCTCCCGCCTCGACTACGACGGTCACCGCGCTGGCTGCGGCGATGAGCCGATTCCGTTGCAGGAATCGCCACTTCGTGGGTGCGGCGCCGCATGGAAGCTCGGAGAGCACGAGACCGTGCTCGACGACCCGCCGCAGCAGGTCGTCATGACCTGCTGGATAGAACCGGTCGACGCCGCCGGCGAGGAATGCGAATGTGAGTCCGCCGACGGCGAGCGCTGCACGATGGGCTGTCCCGTCGATGCCATAGGCGGCGCCGGACACGATCGTGTTGCCGAGATCCGCGAGTCCGGCGGAGAGCTCGCTCGCCACGTGCTCGCCGTATCCGGTGGCTGCGCGGGCACCGACCAGGGCCACCGTCGATCGAACGTCCGAGATCCGCGACGGGTCGCCTCTGGCCCAGAGCGCGATTGGTGCATGGGATCCGAGATCGTCGACTCCCCACGGCCACGGTGCGGTCGGGCCGCCGGATCCGGTTGGCACGAGAAGCTCCGCGTGGATCCGTGCCGCCGAGGTCAGTGCACGCTCCACATCCGCCGAACGCAGTCGCGGCCGCCATCGGTGGAGCGCTGCTTTGAGTTGGTCCGATCCGGCCGGCGGCTCGTCGATCCTCGTGCGGTGGGACTCGTCCACGATCGGATCCGGCGCGCTTGTTGCACGACCGACGCGCGCGGTTCCGTCCTGGCTCGGTGCCGATCCAGGCACGTCGGTCATCCGCTCGACGCCGGGCGAACCGACCGTCACGACCGAGCCGGCCGAGCCGCCGCGGCTTCCAGCCGGGGCGGGGCACGCGAGCCGGGAGCGGTCAGCGGTGTCGAGGACGTAGGTCAGCGCATCCGCTGCGCCTAGTTCGGCGGCCAGTGTGCCCGCGATGCCGTCGCCTGGCTCCGTGATGACGGACCATGCAGCACGTGCGAATCTGTCGGCTACGTCGGTGTCCTCCAGTTCCGATTCCGTGGTCACCCCGGCGACCAGACGTCGGACGTTCGCCTCGTCGAGCCCGAACAGGGTCATGCTCCGATTCCCTTCCTGAGGTACAGCGCCGTGCCGATGTGCTCGGCGCTGGGGTGATCCGCGCCGGCGACGTCGGCGATAGTCCATGCCAGACGGAGCGACCTGTCGTATCCGCGCATGGTGAGCGCGCCGCGTTCCAGCGCCCGATCGAGGACCGCGGTCGAGCCGCGTTGAAGCATCCGCGAATGCTCGCGCAGCCAGGAACCTGGCACCTCTGCGTTGGTCCGCCACGGGGTCTCCGACAGCCGCGCAGCTGCCGCCGCTCTGGCAGCCGTCACACGAGCGCGAACGGTCGCGGTCGTCGCGCCCTTGGCCGTTCCCGCGAGCTTGAGCTGCGCCGCGGTGATGCGCCGCACGCTGAGGCGGATGTCCACCCGGTCGAGGAGCGGACCAGAGATCTTGGCCATATAGCGCCTGCGCGTCGAAGGCGCACACGTGCATTCGGCATCGGCGGCACCGTATTGACCGCACGGGCAGGGGTTCGCGGCCAGGACGAGCTGGAAACGACCGGGGAAGGTGGCAACGGCGTTCGCGCGGTGTATGCGGATCCGCCCGGACTCGAGAGGTTGGCGCAGTACGTCGAGCACGGAACTCGGGAACTCCGGTGCCTCGTCGAGGAACAGGACGCCATGGGCTGCGCGCACTGCGGCTCCGGGACGGATCTGCGCGCTGCCTCCGCCGACGATCGCAGCGGCGGTGGCCGTGTGATGGGGAGCCTCGAAAGGCGGCCGAGTCACGAGAGCGGAGACCGGATCGCCGGCCAAGGATCGGATGGACGTCGCCTCGAGGGATGCTTCGACGGGAAGATCCGGCAGAAGTCCGGGGAGTCGTTCGGCGAGCATCGTCTTGCCGGCCCCGGGCGGCCCGAGGAGGAACAGGTGATGACCGCCCGCCGCAGCGATCGTGAGTGCCTCGATCGCTTCTTCGTTGCCCACGATGTCTGCCAGATCCAGCGAGGACGAGTCATCGTCGTCGGCCGCCGTCGCCGACACCTCCCAGGGTTCGACGGGCACGGGGTCGAGGTCCGAGCCGTGCGCGATCGCCGCTTCCCGCAGAGACGACACGGCCAGCACCTCGATGTCGGGCACGAGACGCGCCTCAGACTCGTTCGCCGCCGGCACCATCACGCGTCGCATCCCCGCCCGCGCGGCGCCGATCACGGCCGGCAGGACACCCGGCGTGGGTCGGAGCCTGCCGTCGAGCCCGAGCTCTCCGAGGTGCACCGTTCCGCCGACGGAATCCGCGGGGACGTCGCCCGCTGCTGCGAGTGCCGCCATGGCGATACCCAAGTCGAATCCGCCGCCGTGCTTCGGCAACGCCGCAGGCGACAGGCTCACGGTGAGCTTGCGGGACGTGATGGGTAGTCCGGAGTTCGCCGCCGCCGCTCTAACCCGATGGCGGGCCTCGCCGAGCGCGGCGTCCGGAAGTCCGATCACCCAGAAGCCGGGAAGACCGGGCGAGATGTCGGCCTCGATGTCCACGACATGCGGCGTGATGCCGACCAGTGCGATGCCGCGCGTGCGAGCGATGGCCATCAGCACACACCGACCAGATGCTCGATGAGCACCTGGGAGTCGGCGAGTCCCGGCGGAGCCAGCACGGCGACGGCGTCGATCCGAAGGCTGTCGGCCGCGCGTCCGGTTTCGTCGCACCACTGCGCGGCGAGGCGTCGCAATCGCGCGGCCTTGACGGGTGTGATCGCGTCGAACGGATGCCCGAACAGTGTCGACGATCGCGTCTTGACCTCGACGACCGCTACGGCTCCAGCCCGCTCGGCGACGATGTCGATCTCGCCCTGCGTGCAACGCCAGTTCCTCGCAAGGATCCGGTACCCCTGCTGCCTCAGATAACGGGCCGCGAGATCCTCGCCGCGCCGTCCCAGCTCATCCTTCTTCGCCATCGCTGCCTCCCCCGCCAGAGTGGCGCAGGGCGAAAAGGCGGATGACGCGGATGTGCCCTCTGCGAGACATCCCGCCAGAAGGGCAGGTTGTGGAGGACTAGTACGCGGCGGTCACGGACGAAGGTCGACCTCCGGACGGCCGATGCGTCGCGGACGGCTGCGCCGTCACTCGTCGAGCGCGAGCTCCTTCGGGAGCTCGAACTCCTTGCTGGAGAGCTCCTCGATGTTGACGTCCTTGAACGTCAACACTCGTACCGACTTGACGAAGCGGTCGGCACGGTAGACGTCCCACACCCAGACATCGTGCATGGTGATCTCGAAGTAGAAGTCGTTCGCGGTGTCCCGCCGCACGAACTCGACCTCGTTCGCCAGGTAGAACCGGCGCTCCGTCTCGATCACGTACTTGAACTGCGAGACGATGTCGCGGTATTCGCGGTACAGGGCCAGCTCGACCTCGCGGTCGTAGTCGTCGAATTCGTCCTCGTCCATTTGCGTCAGAGTCTACGCTGTGGCGCCGCGGCGTCAGGCCGCGCGCTCGGGGCCGAGCCATGGATGGCGCCAGCAGGCTCGCCCGATTCGAACTCGACGGTCTCGGCATCCGATGGGCCCATCTCGAGCACGTCGAAGGCCAGTTGCACCGACGTGCGCTCGGGCTTCAACCAGGTGCGGCGGTGCAACTCGTTCGGTCCCAACTGTCGGATCGCCTCGAAGTGCGCCTCGCTCGAATACCCCTTGTTGCTGGCCCAGGAGTAGCCGGGATGAACGGAATCCTGCTCGATCATGATCGCGTCCCTGTGCACCTTCGCGATGACGGATGCCGCCGCAACAGACGCGCAGGACTGGTCGGCCTTGATGCGCGACACGACAGGTACCTGCATCGGGAGGGCCCTGGAGAGGTAGTCGTAGTTGCCGTCCAGGATGATCGTGCTCGCCGTCAGCGCGGCTCCCGCCTCCTGCAACGCGGCGAAGGCTCGGGCACCGGCCATGCCGAGGCACGCCATGATCCCGTACGCGTCGATCTCCTCTGCTGAGGCGAGTCCGACGGCGTGGTGCCGAACCCACTTCATGCAGAGCGGGGCCAGCTCCTCGCGCTTCGGCTCGAGGAGCAGCTTCGAGTCGCGCAGGCCCTTCGGCCAGCGCCCCACCTGGGCGTCGACGACCACCATTCCCACCGCGACTGGCCCGGCGAGGGCGCCGCGGCCGACTTCGTCGCATCCGATGACGCTCATGCTGCCAGCCGAGTAGAGCTCGGCCTCGAAGCGGTAGTTGGGCACGACCGGACGCTTGCGCTTCGCCTGCTTCGTGCCTGCGGCGTTCGGGGTTCTGGTCGTCGTGCTGGCTGCCACGTCTTCGACGTTACTGCTTGTCGTCCTCGGCGCCGCGGAACACGTCGGGATAGTTCGAGAGCCAGGTCCAGTGGCTGATCGGCCAGCTGATCAGGATGGCGCGCCCCACGACATCCTTCTCCGGCACGAAGCCCTTGCCAGGCAGATTCTGGTTGCGGGAGGAGTCCTGGGAATCCCAGCGGTTGTCCCCCATGACCCACAGCTCGCCCTTGGGCACTGTCACATCGAAGTGGACGGATGCTGCATCGGTCTCGCCCGCCGCGAGCTTCACATACGGCTCGTCGAGCGGCGATCCGTTCACGCTCATCTGCCCGAGCGCATTGCAGCACGTGACCTTGTCACCCGGAAGGCCGATGACCCGCTTCACGAGGTGATCGTCGCTGTCCGGCGCCGCCAGTCCCACCAGCGAGAGGACCCACTCGATCGGATTGGTCGTCGACTTCTCGGTCGATGGCGGCAGCCATCCACCCGGGTCGGTGAAGACGACGACGTCACCGTGCTGGATGGGCATCAGGTTCGGCTCCAGCTCGTTCACCATGATCAGATCGTTGATCTGCAGGGTGTTCTCCATCGACCCCGACGGAATGTAGAACGACCGGACGATGAACGTCTTGATCAGGAACGAGACGAGGATGGCGACCAGCAGGATGATCACCAGGTCGCGCACGAAGAGCTTCACGCTGCGCTGACGCGACTGCTTCGCCGAAGTCGCGTGCCCTGACCCTGTCGGCAGAAAGTCGTCTGTCATCTGTCCCTGAGATCCCGCCGTTCGGTGGCCGCCCGTGCGGCGCCGAGGAGTTGCACCTGGCCGGCCGAACCCCGTTAAGCGGCCGAGCTCCCGACCCAGGATAAGGGATCGGGAGCTCGGAACCGGCTGCGAACCGCAGCCACGAAATAGGGTCTACGCGTCGCGCTTTTCCTTGATCTTCGCCTTCTTGCCGCGCAGCTGGCGGAGGTAGTACAGCTTCGCGCGACGAACGTCACCACGGGTCACGACCTCGATGTGGTCGATGACCGGCGAGTGCACGGGGAACGTGCGCTCGACGCCGACCTGGAAGCTCACCTTGCGGACGGTGAACGTCTCGCGAACGCTCTCGCCGCTGCGGGCGATGACGA
The DNA here is from genome assembly GCF_012985205.1 of Planctomonas sp. JC2975. Classification (NCBI taxonomy): domain Bacteria; kingdom Bacillati; phylum Actinomycetota; class Actinomycetes; order Micrococcales; family Microbacteriaceae; genus Planctomonas; species Planctomonas sp. JC2975. The sequence continues at coordinate 748,865 of NZ_JABEKS010000001.1, forward strand.
CGCCCTGGAAGACCTGGATGCGGGACCGGTTGCCTTCGGTGATGTTGACGTGCACCTTGACGGTGTCGCCCGGGCGGAACTCCGGGATGTCGGACCGCAGCGAAGCGGCGTCGACGGCATCGAGGATGTGCATGATAATTCGCTCTCTGCGCCCGCCACCGGTCGAGCACGGATCAAGTGGATGAAGTATGGGTGTGCGTGCCGCTCGCATCCGTCACGATCGGACGGAATGCAGTGCGTGACTCCCCGGAGGCAGAGCACGTGCCGCGGCACAGCTTTCTATTCTGCCATGAACGCGGTGGGGGTCCAAACCGGCTGAGTCCGGGCACGACGCATTCAGCATCCGTTCATCGGGTATCGAAGACGCGATCAGTGACCGGTCTCATGCACGATGATGACGCCCAGGTCTTCGGGCGGAGGCCTACGGCTCTGGGGCGTTCCGTATCCGCTCGATGCCTGCGCCATGGCGCCCGACACTCGTTCGCGCCACTCGCGCATCAGCTGCCAGACCGTGAGCCAGAACGTCGCCAGCCCGAGCACGACGGCCGCGATGCCGAAGACGACACCCGTTGCACCGAAGAAGCCGAGGCCGATGACGGCGAGATGGAAAGCGGCGGTGGCCACGACATCCCACCAACCGACGGCGCCGGTGGAGCGGACCGCCGGGCGCAGCCGGGTCAACCCGGCCAGCGTCGCCAGGAAGAGGAAGAGCACGCCTGCGCCGAGGAAGAGCAGGAAGAATCCACCGGGACCTCCGAAGACCCCGAATCCCACCATCAGCCAGAGCGGCAGCACGGGCACGGCGATGAGCTGCCACCTCAGAAGAGCTCTGCGCGCGATCATGCTGTCAGGTTAGGTGCGCCTTCGTGCGGATGGGCTGGGAAACCGTACGAGTTCGCCTACGGCGTGATCAGTCCTCGTCGAGCAGATCAGGGCGCACTCGCCGGGTGCGCTCCAGCTGCTGTTCGCGCCGCCAGCGTGCGATCTCACCGTGGTTGCCGCTGAGCAGGACCGGTGGAACGTCGAGGCCGCGCCAGACCGGAGGCTTCGTGTACGACGGATACTCGAGCAGCCCGTCCTCGTGCGACTCCTCCACCAGGCTCTGCGGATTGCCGACGACCCCGGGGATGAGCCGGGCGATGGCCTCCACCATCGCGATCACGGCGACCTCTCCCCCGTTGAGCACGTAGTCGCCGAGGCTGACCAGCTTGACCCTGGCGCGGGACCACGTGTGCTCGAACACCCGCTGATCGATGCCTTCGTAGCGTCCGCAGCCGAACACGAGGTGGCGTTCCTCGGACAAGTGGCGCGCCATGCGCTGAGTGAACACCTCGCCGGCGGGCGACGGGAAGATCACGACGGGGTCGTCGGCGGCATCGAGAGCGGCATCCAGCGCCTCTCCCCACGGTTCGGGCCTCATGACCATGCCGGCCCCGCCGCCGTACGGCGTGTCGTCGACCGTGCGGTGCCTGTCGTGCGTGAAGTCGCGCAGGTCACGCACGGTCAGGTCGATGATCCCGTTCTGCCTTGCCTTGCCGAGCAGCGAGACGTCGAGGGCATCGAAGATCGCGGGGAAGATCGTCACGATGTCGATGCGCACATCGACGAGTTTAGGCAGCCGGCGATCGCAGGCAGTCGCAACGCCCGTCAGCGCGGGGCATCCCGGTCAGCGCAGTGTCATGCCGCCCGCGGCATCCCGGTACCGGCGCACCACGAGTTCGACCAGCGGAGCCGGTGGTGTCACGCCAGGCACGAGGAGCGTGCGAGCGACCACATCGCCGCCGGATGCTGCGGCGAGATCGGCGAACATCCCCGGCGCGAGCAGATACGGTCCGACGAGCAGACGGGAGGAGGGATGCAGTCGACGCATCGTCTCCACCGCCGACGACAAGTGCGGTACTGCTGCCGTGAGGAATCCCGCTGTCACCTGGCGCTCCAACACGGATGCCAGGCGACGGCCCGTGTCGAGCACGTCGCGAACCGCACGGTGATCGCTCGATCCGGCCGCCGCGAGCACGACGACGTCGTCGTCGCGCAGCCCCGCCTGACGCAGCCGCATCGCCAGAAGGTCCATCACTGCGTCGTCGGGTACGAGGAGCTCCGAGACGCGCACCGAGCGTCCGGTGCTGGCGGCTAGTGCGTGTGCGAGTTCCGAGTGCACGCGGTATCCGGTGGAAAGGAGGAGTGGGACCACGACGGCCGAGCGATCCGGCCGCAGGCTGTTCAGAGCCTCGGACAGATCGGGCTGTTGGACGTCCACGAAAGCTGCAACGGCATCCACCCCGCCAAGGCGCGTCTCGACAGCGGCCTTCAGCTCGCCGACGGCGCGGCGTCCATCTGCATCGTTGCCGGAATGGGCCACGAGCACGAGGGCGGGCTGCAGGCTCGACGGCGCTGCTGAGGCGTCGCCCGGGCTGTCGGTCGTCAACGTCACTCGACTCCCCCGGCGACATCCTCGGCCGCGATGAGCCCTCTCCGTGCCACGAACGTCATCCGCCAGCCCCTCTCCGTGCTCACACGGTAGGCAGCGCGTATTTCGGCGTGCGGCCGAGGGTGTTTCGCGCGCGTGAACACGGCCGCACGCCGTTGACAGTGCCGTGTGGTGCACGGCGCGGGCAGTGCGCTGTGGCGTGATGCGGGCAGTGCGCTGTGGCGTGATGCGGCCGTCTGCATCCTCACGCGCGGGAGAGGATGCTCCCCACGTCGATCCCACCGGGCAGCGTCCCGTAGAGCGCTGCACGGTCCTGCCCGAGGCGGGAGGCGCAGAACGCGTCGGAGACGGCGTCCGGAGCGCCTGTGACGAGCACGGCCGCCTGCAGAGCGACCGCGAGGTCCTCGGCGAGACGGCGGGCGTCGAAGGCGACGTCATCCGGATCCCGTCCTGCTGCCGAGGCCAGCCGCGCGTCGATCGAACGGAGAGACTCAGCGAGCCGGCGGTCGGCCGACGCTGCGGACGCGAGCTCGTCGCGCACGGAGGCGACGGCGTCCGGTTCCCGCGCGAGCACCCGCAGGATGTCGAGAGCGATGACGTTGCCGGAGCCCTCCCACACGGCCATGACCGGTTGCTCACGGTAGCGCCTGGCCAGCGGATAGTCCTCGGTGTAGCCGTTGCCGCCGAGGCACTCGAGCGCCTCGTAGGCGTGGCCAGGGCCTCGCTTGCAGATCCAGTACTTGGCGACGGCCGTTGCGAGCCGGCGGTAGGCGATCTCGGCGTCGGAGGCGTCGTCGTCATGTGCCCGCGCCAGCCGCATGGCCAGTGCCGTCGCGGCCTCGGACTCGAGCGCCAGATCGGCGACGACATTGCGCATCAGCGGCTGATCGATGAGCGTGCGCCCGAATGCCGCACGGTGGCGCACGTGCCAGGCGGCTTCGGCGACCGACTGGCGCATGCCTGCCGCAGTGCCGAGCACGCAGTCGAGCCGCGTGCGGGCCACCATCTCGATGATCGTGCGGATGCCGCGCCCCGGCTCCCCGACGGCGTACCCCAGCGTCCCGTCGAAGTCGACCTCGCTCGACGCGTTGGAGCGGTTGCCGAGCTTGTCTTTGAGGCGTTGGATGCGGAACACATTGCGGCTGCCGTCGTCGAGAACACGCGGCACCAGGAAACAGCCGATGCCCGCGTCGGACCGACCGTCGTCGATTCGAGCGAGCACGAGGAATGCATCGCTCATCGGAGCGGAGCAGAACCACTTGTGGCCGGTGATCAACCAGGCATCGCCGGCAGGAACCGCCCTGGTCGTGTTGGCGCGTACATCGCTGCCGCCCTGCTTCTCCGTCATCGCCATGCCGAAGAGAGCACCTCGCTTACCCGGCACGAGGCGGCCGTCGTAGTCGCGGCTGAGGAGGCGCGGCATCCAGCTGACGGCGATGTCTGGCTGCTGTCGGAGCGCGGGGACGGCTGCGTGGGTCATCGAGATGGGGCAGGCGTGTCCCGGCTCGATCTGCGCGAAGAGCATGAAGGCGGCGGCGCGGGCGACGTTGGCACCCGGCCGAGGATCCGCCCACGCCGAGGTGTGTGCCCCGGAGGCGACGGCCGCGCCGATGATGCGGTGATACGAGTCGTCGTACTCGACCTCGTCGATGCGCACGCCGTGCCGGTCGAAAGCGTGGAGCACGGGCTCATGCACGTTCGCCAGCACCGCATCGCGCTGGAAGGCTGCGGACCCGACGTGGTCGCCGATCGTGGTCAGCTCGTCGAACGCCCAGGCCGCGTCGAAGCGGGCGACGCCCTCCACGAGGGGCGCGTTGGTCGTGAACTCGTTCAGTCCGACGCGATCCGGCGCCTGGTTGGCGACGTCGTGCGTGAGGTGCGGTGCCGGTTTCGCCATCGAAACCCGTCCTTTCGGCCGAAGCGGGAGCACTCCCATCCTCGCCCACCGGGCGGCCTCGGGATGCGCACTCGCGGCGCAACGGGACGCGCTCGGGTGGAGATCCGGAACGCGCACTCTCATGACCGGAGCCGTGCACTGTCGAAGCGGAGGCGCACTGTCGAGCGGAGAAACGCGCACCCTCAGGAGGACGAACGTGCACTCTCGGGAGGGAAAGGTGCACGGTCGCAGGCGGGGGCAGCCTCGGAGGAGTAACGCGCGCTCTCGGGAGGAGAAAGGCGCACCCTCGAGAGGAGGAACGCGCACCCTCGAGAGGAGAAACGCGCACCCTCGGGAGGAGGAACGGGCACCCTGGGGAGGGGGCGGGTCAGGAGGCGGCGGCCTCGATCTCTACGTAGCCGGAGACGACCCGCGTGCGGTACGTCGCGAGCGACGGACCGGACTCGCTGAGACACTCGCCCGTCTCGAGGTCGTAGACCTGCTTGAGCAACGGCGACGCGACGGTCGTGCGGTCGCCCTTGGATCCGACGATCCCGCGGGCGATCACGGGCGCTGCCGTCTTCGGATCGATGTGGTCGACCGCGTACAGCTCGCGGTCCCCCACTCGGAACAGCGCGACCTGGCGCTCCGCCAGCAGAACCGCCTCGCCCCATCCGGGCTCGAGGTCGTCCACTCGGCAGACACGGCTCCAGTTCCGCGATCGAGCAGCGGCGATCAAGCGAGCGGATGCCGTCTCCCTGGAGTCTGCGCGTTCGATCATCAGCGTCATGATGTCCTCGTTTCGTCTGCCTGCCGTAGGTCGGATGCCTCGGAGTCCGACCTGCTGGAACGTCAGCCGTCCTGTGCGTCGTTGCCGAGAGTACGAGCGCCGTGTTACGCGTGATCGCCCTCGTGTTTCGACGCGGTGAAGTCCTCCTCACCGCGGCTGCACGCAGGCGGAGGGGTGGCGTAATGACCGTTCACAGCCACGAAAGAAGGCCGAAACAACCCGTTCTTAGGCTCGCAACGTGCTTCAACGCATCGACCGGGAGGAACGCCATGGCGCCGACGAACCAGCCGAACACGAGTGACGAGCAAGGTGCAGTCGAGCAAGGTGCAGTCAAGCCGGCTGCGGTCGAGCAAGGTGCGGTCGAGCAGCGACGGGTCGTCGTCATCGGAGCGGGTCCCGCCGCACACCGGCTCGCCGATGCCGTCGCCGCCCGCGACGCCACTGCGAGGCTGCGCCTCACCGTGATCGGCGAGGAGGCGCACGCGCCCTATGACCGCGTGTCGCTCAGCCACCGGCTGCATGGTCCTGAGGACCTCACGTTGCAGCCGTCCGCGGTGTGGGAGGACGAGAGCATCCGGCTGCACGCGGGCGTGCGTGCGGTATCCATCGACCGTGACGCCAGGGTCGTGCAGACGGACGATGGTGCAGCGCATCCGTACGACGAGCTCGTGATCGCGACCGGATCGAGTGCGCCGGTTCCCGTAATCCGAGGCAGTGAACACGCCCGGGTTTACCGCACGATCGATGACGTGGATGCGCTCGTCGCGGAGTGCGCGGCGATCCGCGAGCGCACGGGCCGAGCGCCGAGGGTGCTCGTCGCGGGTGGCGGATTGCTCGGGCTGGAGGCGGCCGGAGGGCTCGCATCCCTCTCCTTCGACGGAGTCGGCGTCGAAGCCTCCGTCGTGCACTCCGGGAGCTGGCTCATGTCGGCTCAGCTCGACGAGGGAGCCGGCCAGGCGCTGTCTCGGCTGATCGCCGCCCGCGGCATCCACCAGCACCTCGGCACCCGGCCGCAGGAACTGCTCACGCGCGACGGTCTCGTGCACGCCGTCAAGCTGACGAACGGCGAGAGGGTGGACGCCGACGTCGTCGTCTTCGCGATCGGCGTCGCACCGCGCGACGAGCTCGCCCGTGACGCCGGGCTCGCGCTCGGCGAGCGCGGCGGGATCGTCATCGGCACGGACTGCCGCACGTCAGATCCGAACGTGTACGCGATCGGCGAGGTGGCAAATGTGTTCGGCCGCTGCGTCGGGCTCGTCGCTCCCGCGAACGCGATGGCCGAAACGGTCGCCGACAGGCTGCTCGGCGGCGACGCCGAATTCACGACCATCGACGATGCAACGAGCCTGAAGCTCTCCGGCATCGACGTGGCGAGCTTCGGAGACGCACTCGGGTCGACCGACGGCGCCCTCGAGATCGTCTACGCCGACCCGGCGCGGGGGCTCTACCAGAAGCTGGTGGTCTCCGACGACGCGAAACGGCTCCTCGGCGGCGTCTTCGTGGGCGACGCGGCGCCGTATTCCGCGCTGCGTCCGCTGCTCGGCCGTGAACTGGCGGCGGAGCCTTCGGCATATCTGTCCGCGGGTGGCGAAGTTCCGGACAGCGACCTGCCTGACGACGCGCTCGTGTGTTCGTGCAACAACGTGAGCGCCGGCGCCGTGCGCGCCGCTGTCGCCGAAGGCGGCGACGACGGGTCCGGATGCCACGACCTCGGCTCCCTGAAGGCGTGCACCAGGGCAGGCACGCAGTGCGGCTCCTGCGTGCCGCTCGTGAAGAAGATCCTCGACAAGGAGCTGACAGCGGCGGGCATCGCCGTCTCGCGGGCGTTGTGCGAGCACTTCCCGGTGAGCAGGCAAGAGCTGTTCGACGGGATCCGCGTGCTCGGCATGGTCTCGTTCGACGACATCATCGAACGATTCGGTACGGGACGCGGGTGCGACGTCTGCAAGCCGGCCGTGGCATCGATGCTCGCCAGCCAGCACGGCGGATACATCCTCGACGACGGCCGCGGCACGCTCCAGGACACCAACGACCGAGCGTTGGCGAACATGCAGAAGGACGGCAGCTACTCGGTCGTTCCGCGCATCCCTGGCGGCGAGATCACGCCGCAGAAGCTGGCCGTCATCGCCGCCGTCGCCGAGGAATACGGCTTGTACACGAAGATCACCGGCGGTCAGCGCATCGATCTCTTCGGGGCGCGTCTCGATCAGCTGCCGGACATCTGGCGCCTGCTCGTGGACGCGGGCTTCGAGTCCGGCCACGCATACGGCAAGGCGTTGCGCAACGTGAAGAGCTGCGTCGGATCCACCTGGTGCCGGTTCGGCGTGCAGGATTCGGTGGGCATGGCCATCCGGCTCGAGCTGCGGTACCGCGGGCTGCGGGCGCCGCACAAGCTGAAGATCGGCGTCTCCGGATGCGCGCGGGAGTGCGCGGAGGCCCGCGGCAAGGACGTGGGCGTGATCGCCACTGCCGAGGGCTGGAACCTGTACGTCGGCGGGAACGGAGGTCTGCAGCCGGCGCACGCGCAACTGCTGGCGACCGACCTGGACGACGAGACGCTGATCCGCTATATCGACCGGTACCTCGTGTACTACATCCGCACCGCGGACAGGCTGCAACGCACGGCGCGCTGGATCGAGGACATCGACGGCGGACTCGAGCACGTGCGCAGCGTCGTCGTCCACGACTCGCTCGGCCTGGCCGACGAGCTCGAGGCGACCATGCACCGCCACGTCGACGACTACCAGGACGAATGGGCGGCCACCCTCGCCGACCCCGATCGCCTGCGGCGGTTCCGCTCCTTCGTGAATGCGCCTGACGCGCCGGACACCGGACTCCCCCGCGTCGTCGAGCGCGGCCAGCTGCGTCCCGCTCGGGGCGACGAGACGGAGAATGTCGTCGGGCTAGGGATGCCGGCGATGCGACGGCCCGGCGGCGACCTCGAGTCCGCCGACGCCGAACGCAACGCCACCATGCTTGGCCGGGCCGGAGTGCTGACGGGGTCGGCCGGGGCATCGGGTATCGAGAACGGCGCCGAGGCATGAACGCGATGGGCGAGGTGACGCTCGTCGGCGGCGGCCCCGGCGACCTCGATCTCATGACCGTAGGCGGCATGAAGGCGCTGCGCGCCGCGGATGTCGTGCTGTACGACCGGCTCGCGCCGCACGAACAGCTTGGCGAGCTGGCGCCGGACGCGATACTGATCGACGTCGGCAAGCGTCCTGGGCACCACGCCGTCGAGCAACGCGAGATCGAACGGATGCTCGTGGAGCACGCCCGAACCGGATCCCGCGTCGTGCGCCTCAAGGGCGGCGACAGCTACGTGCTCGGTCGCGGCGGCGAGGAGGTCGCCGCCGCTCGCGCCGCCGGCGTCCCGGTTCGGGTCATCCCGGGCGTGACGAGCGCGACGTCCGTGCCGGCTGCGGCCGGCATCCCCCTGACGCACCGCGGAATGAGTCACCTCTTCACGGTCGTCTCGGGTCACGCGCCTCTCACGGACGACGAGCTGCTGCATCTCGCGGGGCTCGGCGGAACCATCGTCGTGCTGATGGGCGTCGGGACGCTGCCGTCGCTCGTCGCCGGACTGGCGCGTCACGGCATGGCGGCAACGACGCCCGTCGCCGCAGTGGAACGCGGCTTCACGGACGGGCAGCGCACCACCGTCTCCGACCTGCACGGTATCGTGACCGCCGCGGGTGTCGCGGGCGTCACCTCACCCGCCGTGATCGTGATCGGAGAGGTCGTGCGGCTCGCCGCCGACGGGGACGACGCTGCCGCCCGGCAGCTCGCACGAGCGCAGGAGTTCGCAGGACCATGACCGAGGACGGCGTCGAGACGACGGAGACCATTCCGGGCTTCCGTCCCGATCAGCTGCAGGGTTTCCGCATCGGCGTCACGAGCGACCGTCGCAGCGGAGACCTGATCGACGCGTTCGAGCGGCGTGGGGCTCAGGTGATCCATGCGCCCACCATCCGCATGGTGAACGCGGATGCCGACGACCCGGTCATCGCGGACACGCGGGCGATGATCGCGGCGCGGCCCGACATCCTGCTGGCGACGACGGCGTACGGCATCCGCCGCTGGTTCGAGGTGTCTGACGCGGCCGGGCTCGGCGAGGACCTCGTCGCCGCGCTGTCCAGGGCGGAGATTCTGGTGCGCGGCCCGAAGGCGCGTGGCGGCATCCGCGCTGCCGGGCTCGACGACGCCGGCATGAGCGACGAGGAGACGACGGCATCGCTCGTCGACCGCGTGCTCGCGTCCTATCCGCCAGGCCGGACGGTGGCGGTGCAGGTGCACGGCCGCATCGACGAGCCGCAGCTGGAGCGCCTGCGCGCAGCCGGACACCGGGTGCTCACCGTCGCTCCGTACAGCTGGCGCACGACCGACGACTCCGACCTCCGCGTGCAACGGCTGATCGAGGCCGCCTGCTCCGACCAGCTCGACTGCATCACCTTCACGAGCGCGCCGGCTGTGGAGGCGCTCTTCGACGCGGCGGATGCCCTTGGTCGTCGTGACGACCTCCTCGACGCGATGACGGAGCGCGTCGTGCCCGCCGTTGTGGGTCCGGTGACCGCCGCTCCGCTCCTAGCAGCGGGGCTGAGCCCGCTCCAGCCAGACCGGTTCCGGATGGGCGCCCTCATCCGTCTGGTCTGCGAGCACCTCGAGCGCACGGCGTCGGACGGCCTTCGCACACCGCACGGCCGCGTGCAGTTGCGCGGAACGGTCGTGCGGATCGGAGACCGTCGCGTCCCTCTCACGCCGGCGCAGGTCGCCGTCTTCGGGCCGATCTTCCGCGCTCGCGGCGCGGTCGTTTCGCGAGATCAGCTCTCGCGCATCCTCGTCGGCACCGTCGACGACCACGTGCTCGACATGGCGCTCAGCCGGCTGCGCACGGCACTGGGCGCCCCAGGCCTCATCACGACAGTGGTGAAGCGCGGCTACCGCATCGACGTGCTCGAGGCGTGACGCCGTCCGGCATCGAGCGGTCGCGGCGAGGTCTCTCCTCCACGACCTGAGTACCTCGAATCGCGATCAGTCGCCTGCTGGACGACGTGCTCGATCGATCATCAGACGCACGCCGCGACTGGCACCGGCGACCTTCAACTCCACCTCGGGGTGATCGCGCTGCCACACCCTGAAGAGCTCGTCGGCGAATCCCTGGCCGATGAGGTCGAGTCCCTCGAAGTCGAGGGTGACGGTCTCGAACTTCTCGAGCCCGGCGGCGAATCGCTTGGCCTCGCTGCGGCTGATGAAGTCGCCGGAGTACGTGACAAGGCTGATGCGTGGCTCGGTGCGGGTGAATCCGCCCAGACCGTCTTCGTCGACAGGAGCGAACTGCTCGAACACGGAGGTCAGTCCGCGATCGGTGTCCAGGTGAAGCCGCAGCGTCACGACCGTGCCTGCATTGCGGGAGGAGCCTGACGCGAACCTGTCGGTGCCCTCGGCCTGCGACGCAGCGAGCACGTATCCGTTGGCCGACACGGTGGCGTAGTCGACGGCGCGCAGCGTGAAGAAGAGCCCCTCCCCTGCGTGCCGATCCGGCGCCGTCGTGCGCTTGCCTTTCGTCAGCTCCACCAGGGCTGCCCCGGCGTCAGGGAGACCATGGCCTTTCCTGATCGTCTCGAATGCACCCACCCCGTCGTCGGCGATGCGCACGTCGATGATGCGGTCGCTGACGGCGGCACTGACCTCGACCAGGGTTCCGCTCGAGTGGTCGATGGCGTTGTTCACCATCTCGGTGACGGCGTAGGCGAGGATGCCGTGCGCGTTCTGCGGGATGTCCACCCCGACCTCGTCCCGCATCCTCCCCCAGACGAACGATTCGTCGAGACCGGCCAGGTCGAACGCGTCCGACCACCCGGGGCGAGCCGGAGTGGCGTGACGGAATGCCGCCCACTCGTTCAGCAGCACGCGCTCATCGAAACGGCGATGCCCACCCGCGGTGGTGGCGGAGGTGAGCACCCCACGGTCGGCGAGCGTGCGCACGTAGCTGGCGGAGATCCCGAGGAGTTCGGCGGCCTGCCCGATCCCGAGTTGCTTCTGATCGTCGATCACAAATCTATTATAGATTGCGAAGGCAAACCTGCACAGAAGCATCCGAAAGCTACTCTTGGCGCCTCGAAACCTACACAGTGTAGATTTCGGCGCATCGCCCGTGAGCCCAGTCGACGCGCGAATCGGGCCGCCTCGGCGTTCCGCACGCCTGGTCACCTCCTCGGACGCGATCCCGATGCCGCACTAACCCTCGCGGAAACATCCGGGTGCGTTCGGGGGTTTCCCCGATGGTGTCGCCGACCGGTCGGAGCGACGCTGGGTGCATGAACACTCTCGAACGTCCACTCGAAGGCCGTGTCATCGCCGGCGTCTGCGCCGCACTGGCTCGTCGCTTCGGCATCCGGCCTTTCACGGTGCGCCTGATCTTCCTGCTGTCCTGCCTCTTGCCCGGCCCGCAGTTCATCGCGTACCTGGCGATGTGGATCATCATCCCGGCCGAGCAGCGCCGTCCCGTCGTCGTCTAGGACGACGACCGCATCCGGATGACGGCGTCATTCCGCCCGGATCGACGCCCGACACCGGCCCCGACGGTCCGCCCCCACGCGGACCGTGGGGTGTGCGCTTCAGCCGTCGGCGCCGGACACTGCGCCCGTCTGCGACGTGACGCGGGCCAGACGTCCATGCGTACTCTGCTGTCTCGCACCCGAAGCATCGGCCGTCAGCGGGCCGGCAGCGGTCGAAGCTTGAAGATGAGGATGCCGAGGTACTTGTTCAGGACGGCCTGCTTGTGCGGATACCGGCGCCGGGCATCCTCGGAGAGCTGAGGCTCGATCGCCTGCTCGATCCAGAGCCCTGCCGCACTGAACAGATTGATCAGATCGGACACTGTGTAGGCCTGCTTCGTGAGTGCGATCCGGTCGTTCCAGTTGTCGTGGAAGTAGGTGTACGACGCGGTCGAGTAGTACTCCTCGCCGAGACTGGTCCCGTTCTTCTCGGCCCGCTCGACGGCGTAGCGGATCGGATGAGTCCTGGTGAGCAGGATGAAGCCGTCGTCGGCCAGCATCGCTCGCGCCGCCTGAAGCGTGCTGACAGGGTCTTTCGCGTACCCGATCGATTGCAGGAACGTGATCCGGTCGAACTTCCGGCCGGTCAGCGCGGGCACGGCATCCAGTTCGGAGAGATCCCCTTGGATGAGTTCCATGCCTGGCGGGGTGACGCTCACGAAGTTTCCGCTGATATCGACGCCGACGCAGTCCCTGGCGCCTGCCTCCACCAGTTCGGCCAGCTTCGCACCGTTGCCGCAGCCGAGATCGAGCACCGACCGCCCCGCGACGTCCCCGAGGAGGTCTCGCTGGGCGGGCCATTCGACCAGTCGATCCAGTGAGTCCTCCCTGGCACGGGCCAGCTCGTAGTCCTCGGCGAGCGCCAGCCACGGCAGGCTCGCATCTCCGGTGGACTGCCCTGCGGAACGCGTCGTCTCAGAAGGCTCGTCGGTGTGCGCCACACCGCAGAACATAGCCGATCGCTCGGCACCCGTCGCGCGCCCGAACACTCACCTCACCGTGAGCGGATGTGCTCGTGGGGACAACGTTCCACCGCGGTTACGGGCAGCGCGGTCCTCCGAAACAGCGCATTCGTACCGTCGGAACATCCCATTCGACGCGACAGCGCACAGCTGGAGGATGACATGACGGAAACCCTCGACGCCGCTCCATCCGCGAATCCGACGCAGCCTCTATCCAGCACGGCCGACGCGACGGCGGCCCGGCACACCGCCGCGATCGGCGCGTCGCTCACGCAGCGATCCGGCCGCTGGATCGATGGCTGGAATCCCGAGGATGCCATCCAGTGGGCCGCGCAGGGCCGGGCCATCGCCCGCCGCAATCTCGGCTGGTCGATCTTCGCCGAGTTCCTCGGATTCGTGGTCTGGCAGCTCTGGTCCATCGTCGTCGTGCTGCTTCCCGGAGCGGGATTCCACCTCAGCACGAGCGAGAGCTTCTGGCTCATCTCACTGCCCAGCCTCGTCGGGGCGACCCTGCGCATCCCGTACTCGTTCATGGTGCCGTTGTTCGGAGGGCGCAACTGGACCATCGTGTCGGCGGCACTTCTGCTCGTGCCGACGATCGGGCTCGCCCTCGCCGTCGGCAACCCTGCTACGCCCTTCTGGGTCCTCCTGACCGTCGCGGGTCTCGCCGGATTCGGCGGCGGCAACTTCGCCAGCTCCATGTCGAACATCACGTTCTTCTTCCCACAGCGTGAGAAGGGATGGGCGCTCGGCCTGAACGCGGCCGGCGGCAACCTCGGCGCCGCCGTCGCCCAGCTCGCGGTTCCGGTCGTCGTCGCGCTGACGGCGGGTGCCGGTCTCGGCCTCGGTATCGCCGGATGGATGTGGGTGCCTCTGATCGTCGTGGCCATGGTCGGCGCATGGAGGGGCATGAACAACCTGGCAAACGCGAAGACGGACTTCGCAGCATCCGCCTCCGCCATCAGAGAGCCGCACCTGTGGCTGCTCGCACTGCTGTACATCGGCACCTTCGGGTCGTTCATCGGCTTCGCTGGAGTGTTCCCGAAGCTCATCGCCGACCAGTTCCCGGCCTTCGCGACGATCCCGATCGGACCGGCGGCGATCTCTCTGGCGTTCCTCGGTGCCCTGGTCGGATCGCTCGCACGCCCGTACGGCGGACGCCTCGCCGACCGGTTCGGCGGCGCGGCGATCGCGGCGCTGTCCTTCGCCGCCATGGGCGTTGTCGCGTTGGCCGTCGTGCTCGCACTGCCGATCGGGTCTTTCTGGCTCTTCCTCGCCTTCTTCCTAGTGCTGTTCGTGGCCAGCGGCATCGGCAACGGTGCGACGTACCGCATGATCCCGACGATCTTCTTGGTCGCCAGCGGCGCATCCGGCCCTGACGACCGAGCTGCGCAGGACGCCCAGCGCCGGTCCGCCGCGGCGCTCGGCATCATCTCGGCGATCGGCGCGTACGGCGGATTCCTCATCCCTCAGGTGCTGAACCTCTCGTTCACCGCAACCGGCGGCTACGAGTCCGCCTTCCTCTGGTTCGTCGCCTGCTATGCGGTGCTCTTCGTGGTGACGCTCGCGGTGTACCTCAAGCCGCGCGGTCGGCTCGCCGGACACCGCATCTGATGCACGTTCTCATCGTGGGCGCCGGTCCGGTGGGCGCGCGGCTGGCAGAAGGCCTCCTGCCGGCCGTGCGGTCCGGCGTCGTCGAGGTCACCCTCGTCGGCGCCGAACCGGTTCCCGCGTACAACAGGGTGCTCGTGGCGGAACACGCCGTCGGCGGCATGAGCCTCGACGAGATGCTCGTGCACGACGTCGACGAGCTCGCGGATGCCGGTGCCGGCGTGCGCCTCGGCACCAGAGTCGTCTGTGTGGATCGAGACCGTCGCGCGGCGACCCTCGATGACGGATCCGTGGTCGCCTACGACCGGATCGTGTTCGCCACCGGCGCCAGGGCGAACATCCCCACCCTCGACGGAGTGCCGCGCACGGCTCGGGACGCCGCATCGCTGCGCCGAACCGACGCAGCCGCGACGGGCCTCGACGACCGCCTCCCCCGCGGCGTCACTGTCCTCAGGGACCTCGAGGATGCCGCCCGGGTCGCCGCCGCCGTTCAGGCCAGGCAGCGGGTCGTCGTGCTGGGCGCAGGCGTGCTCGGTCTGGAGCTCGCCCTCCTGCTCGCCGGAGCCGGGTGCGAGGTCGTCGTCGTCCACCACGGCCCCACCCCGATGCCGCGGAATCTCGACCGCGGGGCCGGACTCACGCTGGCCAGCTCCCTGCGGAACGCGGGCGTCGGCGTCGTGGCGCACTCCAGGGCAGAGGCCGTCGCGATGCGCCGCGACCCCGACACCGGCGAACCGCACTTCGATGCGCTCGTGACCGCGGACGGCAAGCACGTTCACGGAGCCTTGCTCGTACTCTCCTGCGGAGTGGGGGCGCGGAGCGAACTGGCGACGGCTGCTGACCTGCCCGTCGAGGCGGGAATCCTCGTGGACCGCACGATGACGTCGTGGACGGATCCGTCGGTGCACGCGATCGGCGACTGCGCGCACGTGGCCGATCCACCCGTGGACGCGCGCACGTGGCTCGAGGCCGGCGGGCGCGCGGGAGGCGGACCGAGCGGCCTCATCGGGCCGGGCTGGCAGCAGGCGGACTGGCTGGCAGCGAGGTTGACGGCCGAGGCATCCGGAATTCCGTTCGCGCTCGAACCACCGGACGAGCGCGCCGCGATCGTCATGCTCAAGGGCGAGAGCGTGGACTGCGTCGCCGTCGGCGACGTGACGCCGGAGCCGTGGGACCTGCTGGACGACGGCCGTCGAGTGGCGCAGTGGGCTGATCCCGAGCACGGCGGATACGTCAAGACCGTGACGAGAGCCGGCGTCCTCACCGGATTCGCGGCCGTCGGCATGCCGCGAACGGCCGCCGAGCTCACCCTCCTGTTCGAGCGTGGAGCCGAGCTGCCCGCCGACCGATCACTCGTGCTGAGGTTCGATGGCGTCGACCACGATCCCGCGGCCGAATCGTCGGCGATCACCCCTGACACCACGATCTGCTGGTGCAACGGCGTGAGCGCCGGCCGCATCGGCGAGGCGATCTCGTGCGGCGCAGCGACCGTGGCCGAGGTGGGCGGGGCGACCCGCGCGGGCACCGGGTGCGGTGGCTGCCGGGAACGTATCCAGGGCATCCTCGATGATCGCTCGCGCGCGGTCGTCGAAGTGTGAGACGAGAGAGAGACCATGACCATCGCCGACGCGACGCCCGTCGCATCCGACCGAAGCACTCCGCCCGAAGCCGACGGGCAGGGCATCGCGACCCACTGCCCGTATTGTGCGCTGCAGTGCGCGATGACCCTCACCCGGCCGGTGCAGCGCCTCGACGGTGCTCCGCTTCTCGACGTCGCTGGACGATCCTTCCCGACGAACCGTGGCGGTCTCTGCAAGAAGGGCTGGACGTCGCCCGTCGTGCTCGACGCTCCCGGACGTCTCACCGCACCTCTCGTCAGAGGTCCGGACGGCGAGTTCGTGGAGACGTCGTGGGAGGACGCTCTCGACCTGGTCGCGCACAGGATCCGCGACGCACAGGCGGCCGGAGGCCCGGACGCCGTCGGGGTGTTCGGCGGAGGCGGACTCACGAACGAGAAGGCCTACCAGCTCGGCAAGTTCGCTCGCGCAGCACTGCGCACGTCCCGCATCGACTACAACGGTCGGTTCTGCATGTCATCCGCGGCGGCCGCGGCGAACCGTGCGTTCGGCCTCGACCGTGGTCTGCCGTTCCCGGTGACGGATCTCGACGCAGCGCGCACGGTCCTCATCCTCGGATCCAACATGGCCGACACCATGCCTCCCCTGCTCGGGCACCTGGAAGGCGCACGTTCGAAAGGCGGCCTCATCGTGGTCGATCCGCGACGGTCGTCGACGGCCCGGCTCACCGAGGACGGAGCAGGGATGCACCTCGCCCCGGCGCCAGGGACGGATCTGGCTCTCCTCCTCGGCCTCGCCCACCTCGCGATCGCCGAACACCTCGTGGACGACGACTACGTCGGCTCCCGGACGACCGGCTTCGCCGCCTTTCGCCGCAGCGTCGTCGAGTGGTGGCCGGACCGCACGCAGTCCGTGACGGGTGTGCCGGCAGAGCGCCTTCGACAAGTGGTGCGTCGACTTGCGGAGGGCGAGGCGTACATCCTCACCGGCCGTGGCGTCGAGCAACACGCAGACGGCACCGACACGGCGACCGCTGCCATCAACCTCGCGCTGCTGCTCGGCCTGCCAGGCACGACGGGATCCGGCTACGGCACCATGACGGGTCAGGGGAACGGTCAGGGCGGCCGCGAACACGGTCAGAAGGCCGATCAGCTCCCCGGATACCGCTCGATCACCGACCCCTCGGCACGCGACCACGTCGCGGGCGTGTGGGGCGTCGAGCCGCAGTCCATTCCGGGGCCCGGCATCCCTGCAGTGCAGCTCCTGGAGACCGCGGGATCGGCGGCCGGCGTGCGGTGCCTGCTCATCCACGGCTCGAACCCGGTGGTCTCCGCGCCGAACGTCGAAGCGGTGCGCGCGGCGTTCGACCGCCTCGACACGCTCGTGGTCTGCGATTTCGTGATGAGCGAAACCGCGGCACGAGCGGATGTCGTGCTCCCCGTGACCCAGTGGGCCGAGGAGGACGGCACGATGACGAATCTCGAGGGCAGGGTCCTGCGTCGGCGTCGTGCCATCGATCCGCCGGGTGAGGCGCACAGCGAGCTGTGGATCCTCGCCGAGCTCGCCGGCCGGATCGCACCCGGCGTGCGATTCGACGACGATGCCGAGACCGTGTTCGACGAGCTCGGGCGGGCATCCGCCGGCGGAAGGGCCGACTATTCCGGGATCGACTACGGCATGCTCGACGGCGAGGAACCCGTGCACTGGCCGTATCCAGCGGGCGGAAGCTCGACGCCGAGACCCTTCGACCAGCGCTTCGCACATCCGGACGGCCGCGCACGCTTCGTGTCGGTGCGACGACGTCCGAATCCCGAGGCGCCGCGCGGATCCGAACAGCTGTGGCTGGTCACCGGACGGCTCCTCGAGCACTACCAGTCCGGCGCGCAGACCCGCCGCGTCGCCGAACTCGTCGCCGCCAGACCCCGGCTGGAGCTCGTGCTGCATCCTGCCGCGGCGGAGGCTCGCGGCCTCGCGGACGGTGATGTCGCGCTCATCGCGAACGACCGCGGACGCGTCACCGCGCCGGTCACGCTGGATGCCGGCATCCGCATGGACACGGTGTTCCTGCCGTTCCACTTCGCGGATGCCGACAGCGCGAACCTGCTCACGAGCGACGCCGTCGACCCCGTCTCATCAATGCCCGAGTTCAAGACCGCTGTCGTCACGGTGACCCGCGCCTGACCTGAACTGGCGACCACGCGTCTCGGCGAGGGAGCGCCCATCGTCCCGAGACGCCAGAAGCGCGTGCCCAGACCCGGGCCGGCCGTATTCAGGACATGCGGCGAGATGTCCCTGGTACGTCGACACGTGACCGGATGTCCTGAAATCGGCCGCTGCAAACGGACGGATCCGATGCACGGCTCAGCCAGGTCGACGGATGCCCGACCCCCGGCGCTTCAGACCAGCGACGTCAGACCAGCGACTTCAGCACATCGACCTCGGCGCCCGGCATGAACGCGTCGAATCCGTTCTCCAGCAACCACCGGATCGCGAGCAGGCATCTCACCGCCCACCATGCGCGGATGGCATCCACGTCGACGTCGACGTCGGCGCCGTAGCCGGCCACTACGTCGGCGAGTCGCTCCTCGTGGCCCAGCGTGAGCGTGGCGAGATCGAACAGGGCGTCGCCCGTGCCCGCCTCCGACCAGTCGATCACGCCGGTGACCCGGTCACCGTCGACGAAGACGTGTTCGACCTGGAAGTCGCCGTGCATGAACACCGGCTGCGAGGGCCGAAGCGCCGCATCGGCCATCCGACGGCCTCCTGAGACCAGCTCGGCCGGCAGGATTCCGCCAGCGGTCAGCGCCTCGCACTCGGCGTCCAGGCGCGATGCGACGTCGATCAGGCTCCGACCCTGCCATGGCGGCAGTGGCGCCTCGTGCAGCGCACGCGCGGCGGCGCCCGCCGCGGCCCACGCTGCAGGTGAGGCGACGGACGGCGCGCCGAGGTGGCCGAGCGGCTCTCCGCCGACGGCGGCCATCGCCAGCACCGGCGGGGTTCGCCAGAGGATGGTCGGTGTCGGGATCGGTGCGAGACGCATCGCCGCGACCTCACGGTCGCTCATGCTCTGGTCGGAATCGACCTTGAGAAACGTGTCGCCGACACGCAGGGTCGCGCGCTCGGAGTGCGCGACGACGACGGAGACTGTGTCCACGACGGCCATCCTCGCAGGACGCCGCCGTGGCGGGTGCTCAGTCGGCCGATTCGTCCGAATGTGCCGAGGCTGCGGCCTCGTCGGGCTCAGCGGATGTCGCCGACACGTCCAGCGGCTCGCTTGCGGAATCGTCGGTGACGTCGTCGTCGTCATCCGTCTCGGGGATCTCCTCGAAAAGCCCGGTCGGCGGGGTGACGGTGACGGTGCCGGCCTTCACGTCGACCTCGGGCACGATGGCCGAGACGAACGGCACGAGAACCTCACCCGATCCCGTCTTCACGGCCAGCAGATCCTGCGCGGGAAGGTGGTCGACGCGGGCGATGGTGCCGACCTCGACGCCGTCGCGCAGCACGCGCAGGCCGACGAGCTGGTGGTCGTACCAGGCATCCTCTTCGACGGAGTCGTCCTGATCCACCCAAAGGATGGCCTTGACCAGCGTCTCCGCCTCAGTGCGGTCGCCGACGCCCTCGAAGAAGCCGACCGCGTGCCCGTTGTACCAGCGCAGCTCCGCCAGAGTGAGGGTCTTGCCGTGCCACTTCGATCCCGAAGGGACCTGGAGCGAGAACTCGGCACCTGGCACGAATCGGTGCTCAGGATCGTCCGTGAAGAGTTCGAGCTTGATGGCGCCCTTGAGACCGTGCGCCTTGGTCAGTCTGCCGACGCGAAGCTGCTGCTTCGGCTGATTCGGCTCCGATCGCGTCCCGCTCACCGCGTCAGTCGATGAGATCGACGCGGACGCGCTTGCCATCGGCCAGCGCGCTGACGACGGTGCGCAGGGCCTTCGCCGTGCGGCCGGATCGTCCGATGACCCGGCCGAGGTCCTCGGGGTTCACACGAACCTCGAGGACCTCGCCGCGCGGAGATTCCTTCGCCACGACGTGGACATCGTCGGGATGATCGACGATGCCCTCGACCAGATGTTGCAGAGCAGGTGCGAGCAAGGTGATTACGCCTCGGTCGTCTCGTCGGCGGACGCGTCAGCCTCCGGCTCGGCCTTGGGGGCCGGCTTCTCGGACTTCGGCTTGAGCACCGGCTTCTTCTTCTCGTCGGCGACGAACGCGACCTTGGCCTCGGGCGCCTTCACGGTGCTGACGGCGTTCTTGTCGCCCTTGAAGGTTCCCCAGTCGCCCGTGAGCTTGAGGATGGCGAGCACCTGCTCGGTCGGCTGGGCGCCGACGCCGAGCCAGTACTGCGCGCGGTCCGAGTCGACCTCGATGAACGAGGGGTTCTCGGTGGGGTGGTACTTGCCGATCTCTTCGATGACACGACCGTCGCGCTTGGTGCGCGAGTCGGCGACGACGATGCGGTAGTAGGGGGCGCGGATCTTTCCGAGCCGCTTGAGGCGGATCTTGACAGCCACAATTCTCCAGGTGAGTTTGAAATGTTTCGCGCGAACTGACTGCCGAGGGCGTGGGGCACACGCGGCAGGAGGTCTGATGGAGAGCCGCAGCACGGTCTGATAGAGGGTCGTCCCGTGCGGACTCGACCCACCATTCTTGCAGATTCGGCCCTCGAACGATAATCCGTCCGCGCGGGGAGCCTGTCTCCTACCGTGATTCGCTTCGGCACCGCAAGCGATGGCGTCGAGCGCCGATCACGGTCATGATGGGCGCAGGCGCGGCCGCATCGCGGTCGAAGACGGTGAGGGGGACCGATGCGCATCGATTTCGCAGCATCTGATCGCTCGACGATCGGCATCGAGTGGGAGCTGGCGCTGGTGGATCGGGACACCGGCGACCTCGTTCAGATCGCCGACCAGGTGCTGCCGCTGCTCGGTCCTGGCGACGGCAGCGAGCATCCGCAGATCACACACGAACTGCTCCTGAACACCATCGAGCTCGTCAGCGGCGTGCACAGGAGCGTCCCGGATGCCGTGGCCGACCTCGAGGAGCTCCTCGCCCGGGTGCGCGCCGCGACCGACCCGCTCGGAGTCGAGCTGATGTGTGCCGGCACCCATCCCTTCGCCCAGTGGTTCGATCAGAAGGCGACGCCGTCGGAGCGCTACGAGCACCTGCTAGAACGCACGCAGTGGTGGGGCCGCCAGATGCTCATCTGGGGCGTTCACGTGCATGTGGGCATCGAGGACCGCGACAAGGCGCTGCCCATCTTGAACGGACTGCTCACGTTCTCTCCGCACCTGCAGGCGCTCAGCGCGTCGAGCCCGTTCTGGGCAGGTGTCGCGACGGGATACGCCTCCAACCGCGCCCTCATGTTCCAGCAGCTGCCCACCGCCGGTCTCCCGTGGCGGCTCGAGCGGTGGGCGGACTACGAGGACTACGTGCAGGACCTGATCACCACCGACGTGATCCGGGACTACAGCGAGGTGCGCTGGGACATCCGTCCGTCTCCCCGCTGGGGCACCGTCGAGATGCGCGCGTGCGACGGCGTGTCGACGGCCACCGAGCTCGGCGCGCTGGCGGCGCTCATCCACTGCCTGGTCGAGCGGATGTCCAGCCAGCTCGACCGTGGAGAGCAGCCCCTTGCCCTCCAGCCGTGGTTCGTGCGCGAGAACAAGTGGCGCGCGGCGAGGTACGGCATCGACGCGGACATCATCCTCGATCCCGGCGGCGCTCAGGGAGCCGTGGCTGACGGCCTGCACGAACTCGTCACGGAGCTCGCTCCGACGGCCGAGCGCCTCGGCTGCTCGGCCGAACTCGACGACGTGCGAACCATCCTCGGCAAGGGGGTCAGCTACCAGCGGCAGCTCGCCGTCGCGGAAGCGAACGGCGGCAGCCTTCCCGCAGTCGTCTCCTCCCTCACGAAGGAGCTGCGGAGCGGGCTCGGCTGATCGCTCGGAGGTGCTTCGACGGATACTCAGCGAGGAAGCGCGTCGAAGGGCGCTTCGCTCGCTCAGCGAACCAGCGGGAGGCCGCGAGCGAGCGTGATCAGCGGCGGCCGAAGAGCTTCTGCACCGCGGCGAGGTCTTCGCCGCTCGGTGCCTTCTGGCCACCGAGCCCGAAGCCCGATCCGCCGGAGGTCTCCGCACCTGTCGACGGCTTGACACCGGATGCCAGCGCCGCGTTCTCCGCCGCGCGCTTGGCCGGGTTGCCCGACCGCGACGACTTGCCCTTCTTCTGCTGGAGCTTGCGTCCGCCGTAGCCCGCACCGGGGATCGGTCCCATGCCCGGCACGTTCGGAACGCCGCCCTTGGCGACGGTCTTCATCACCTTCGAGGCCTGATCGAAGCGTTGCACGAGCTGGTTGACATCCGTGACGGTCATGCCGGAGCCCCTCGCGATGCGGAGCCGACGGGACCCGTTCAACAGCTTCGGATTGTGTCGCTCCGATGGCGTCATCGACTGGATGATCGCCTCGGTGCGCACGATCTCCTTCTCGTCGAACTGGTCGAGCTGCTGACGCATCTGGCCAGCGCCGGGCAGCATGCCGATCATCTTCTTGATCGAGCCCATGTTGCGCAGCTGCTGCATCTGCTTCAGGAAGTCGTCGAGCGTGAAGCTGTCGGTCGCGAACTTCTCGGCGACCTTGCGGGCTTCCTCCTCGTCGAAGGCCTCCTGCGCCTGCTCGATCAGGGTGAGAACGTCACCCAGGTCGAGGATGCGGCTCGCCATACGATCCGGGTAGAACGGCTCGAAGTCGTCGAGACCCTCACCCGTCGACGCGTACATGATCGGCCTGCCGGTCACGGAGGCGATCGACAGGGCGGCACCGCCTCGCGCGTCGCCGTCGAGCTTCGAGAGCACGACGCCCGTGAAGTCGACACCCTCCTGGAAGGCGCGCGCCGTGTTGACCGCGTCCTGACCGATCATCGCGTCGATGACGAACAGCACCTCGTCGGGGTTCGTCGCCTTGCGGATGTCCGACGCCTGCTTCATGAGCTCGGCATCGATGCCGAGCCGGCCGGCGGTGTCGATGATGACGACGTCGTACTGCTGACGCTCGGCCTGCTTGACGGCATCCTTCGCCACTCGCACGGGATCGCCGACGCCGTTGCCGGCCTCGGGCGCGAACACCGGGACTCCGGCCTGCTCTCCGACGATCTGGAGCTGGTTCACCGCGTTGGGACGCTGCAGGTCCGCCGCCACCAGCATGGGCGTGTGGCCGTCCTTCTTCAGCCACTTGGCGAGCTTTCCGGCCAGCGTCGTCTTGCCTGCGCCCTGGAGGCCGGCGAGCATGATGACCGTCGGCGGGTTCTTCGCGAACTCGAGCCGACGCTGCTCGCCGCCGAGGATGGCTATCAGCTCCTCGTTGACGATCTGCACAACCTGCTGCGCCGGATTCAGCGCCTGGTTGACCTCATCGCTGAGGGCGCGCTCGCGCACCGTCGCGGTGAACTGCTTGACGACGTCGAGCGAGACGTCCGCTTCGAGCAGCGCGCGACGGATCTCGCGGACGGTGCCGTCGACATCCGAAGCGGAGAGCTTGCCCTTGGTGCGGAGGTTCCTGAAGGTCTCTGTGAGACGGTCGGAGAGAGTGCCGAAGGTAGCCATGGTGGGTCAATCGTAATGCGCGCTGGAGCTTGAAAGCGGAGGCCACCCCTGGCCTCCGCCGCGACGCCAGCGCCGTTGGCCGTCTCGGCCGTCGGTTTGCCAGCGGATTCTCAGGTCTGCCCGTCGTCGACCGCGACCACGTCGCCGCGGTCGTCGAAGCTCACCTGGAGCACGGCATCCGTCTCGTCCGGATCGATCGAATAGGTGAAGACGGCGAACGCGTCGTCGTCTTCCGTGTGGTCGGGATGCAGCGCCACCTGCAGCAGCTGCAGTGAGCGCAGCACGTCCATCGCGATGTCGCCCGAGTTGTGCACGAGCAGATCGAGCAGCGACTCCCCCATGTCGTCGACCCGCTGGTCGATGTACTGCGTCGTGACAGACTCGCGCTGGCTCAGCTCGGCGATGAGCGCGTCGCGAGCACGGGAGTCGAGACCCTCGAGCGAGCGGATGACGGCTGCAGCGGCATCCAGTCCGCTCTCGGCGACCGCAGCCGCGTCATCCGCGGTGAGGGTGACCTCGACGGCCTGCTCCCCCACGTCGACGGTCTCCGACCAGTACAGCCCGCCGGACGAGTCCTCGTCGACGACGCCGAAGAAATCGTGTTCGATGGCCACCGTTGCTCCCCTGTCGATGTGTGGTCGGTCGATCCGGTTCAGCCGACCAGCTGCTGGGCGAAGACGTGCGGCGTGAATCCGGTGAGATCGCCGATGCCCTCGCCCTGGCCGACGAGCTTGATCGGCAGGCCCGTGCGCTCCTGTACTGAGAGCACGAATCCGCCCTTGGCGGAGCCGTCGAGCTTGGTCAGCACGAGACCGGTGACTCCTGCGTGCTCGATGAAGGCCTGCGCCTGCGCGAGACCGTTCTGTCCCGTCGTCGCGTCGAGCACGAGGAGCACCTCGGCGATCGGCGCCTGCTTCTCGACCACGCGCTTGATCTTCGACAGCTCGTCCATCAGGCCGCCCTTGGTGTGCAGGCGGCCGGCGGTGTCGATGATCACGATCTCCGTTCCGGTGTTCTTGGCGTACTCGATGGTCTGGAATGCGACGGATGCCGGATCCTGCCGCTCCTGCTGCGGCCGCACGATCTGCGCACCCGCTCGCTCGGCCCAGGTGGCCAGCTGCTCGACCGCCGCTGCGCGGAACGTGTCGGCCGCACCGACGACGACGGATCGCTCGTAGCCGCGCAGGAACCGTGCGAACTTGCCGATCGTGGTCGTCTTGCCCACGCCGTTGACGCCGACGACCAGCACCACCGCCGGACGCTCGGAGAGATGCAGGGTGGGGTCGAAGCGGGCGAGGCGCTCTTCGATGGTCTCGCGGAGCATCCGCTGGAAGTCCTTCGGATCGGTGGTCGCGTAGCGGTCCACCTTCTCGTGCATCTCCTCGACGATGGCATCGGTGACGTCGGGGCCGAAGTCGGCAGTGATCAGTGCCGTCTCGAGGTCGTCCCACGTGCTCTCGTCGATGGTGGGTTTGACGAACATGCCGCGCAATGCGCCGGCGAGCGACCAGGAGCGTTCAGCCATGTCTCAACGATAGGGGCGATTGAGGCTCGGGGTGCGAGCTCGCTCGCGCCGCGGACCTGATCGGCCCCCTGACCCGCGCAGCCGCGACACGGGGATCAATCGGTGTGGACCCGCACCCGGGACGATGTCGGGGGTGCCGAATAGGTTCGCACCATGCAGACACCCTCCGCGCTCCATGACGTCCGCGCTCGTCTGGCCGGCGAGCTCCTTCTTCCCGACGACGACGGATACGACACGGAACGCCTCGCCTGGAACCTCGGGGTCGACCAGCGTCCGACAGCGGTGGCCGTGCCGGCGGATGTCGCCGACGTGCAGGCCGTCGTCCGTGCGGCAGCGGCGGCGGGGCTCGGCGTGCTCACCCAGCCCAACGGGCACTCCGCCGGGCTCGACCTCGACGACATCGTGCTGATCAGGCCTCGCGCGTTCGACGAGATCTCGGTCGACGTCCCTGCACGCACGGCCCGAGTCGGAGCCGGAGTGAATTGGGGTCCCGTCCTCACCCGTCTCGACGCGACGGGTCTCATCGCCCTCGCGGGCAGCAACCCCGAGGTGAACGTCGTGGCGTATTCCCTCGGCGGAGGACACTCGCTCTTCGGGCGCACATACGGCCTCCAGTCGCCTGCTGTCACGGCCGTCGAGCTCGTGGATGCGTCCGGCGAGTTCGTGCGCGTCACCGAGACGAGCGATCCCGAGCTGATGTGGGCGCTGCGCGGCGCCGGATCCCTGTTCGGCGTGGTCACGGCCATCGAGTTCTCGCTGTTCGACGGCGACGAGCTGTACGGCGGCAAGCTCACGTTCGCGCCCGCTGACGCCGCCCGACTCCTCGCGACGACGTTCGAGGTCGCGCAGTCCGAACCGACACTCGGTCTCTCGTTCGGCATCATCGCGTTCCCCGACGCACCCGTCGTGCCCGAGCCGATCCGCGGCAAGACGCTCGCGTCCGTCGACGTGCTGCACATCGGCGGCGCGGACTCCGGCGCGCCCCTCCTCGACCCGTTGCGCGCCATCGGCACGCCGATCGCCGACACGACGCAGGTGTTCG
Source organism: Planctomonas sp. JC2975 (assembly GCF_012985205.1). NCBI lineage: Bacteria > Bacillati > Actinomycetota > Actinomycetes > Micrococcales > Microbacteriaceae > Planctomonas > Planctomonas sp. JC2975. The sequence goes on from NZ_JABEKS010000001.1 coordinate 774,838, forward strand.
GCATCGCCTCCGTCGCCGCCATCGCGGCGGAGCCGACCGAGCCGATGGCGTACTTGGATTGGAGTGCGACGTCCAGCGGATACGACACCGGGTCGGCGGAGGGCCTCCTCGCGGCCTTCGGCGAGGCGAGCGCACGAGGCGTCACCCGCCTCGAGGTGCGGCCGTTCGGCGGCTCTCTGCTGCGCGGCGATCGCACTCGCGCGGTCGCCGCGCGCGTGGATGCTCCGTCCTACCTGGGCTCCAGCGTGATCGCTCCGAACGCCGCGGCACTCGAGGGAGCTGACGCCGCGTTCGATCCCCTGCGTGCGGCCGTGGCCACCACGCCGGCAACCGGCAATGTGCCGACGCTTCTCGATCACCACTCGACACTGGCCGACTCGTTCGACGCGGATGCCATCGCACGACTCAGCGCACTGAAGGACGCCAGGGATCCGAACGGCGTGATCCGATCCGGACGGCGCCTTCCGGCGTAGCTTCGCGGTCCGCCTGCCTCTCGTGCCGCACGGGCCGGGGTCAGGCGGACTGGCGTTCGTCCTCGGCTTCGAGAGCGCGGACGTCCTCACGACCACGGGTGTTCTCCCGGGTGCTGGCGTCCCGCTCCTCGACTCGTTGCCCGACGACCGCCGACACGCCGTCCTGCCGCATGGAGACACCGTAGAGCGCGTCTGCGATCTCCATCGTGCGCTTCTGGTGGGTGATCACGATGAGCTGGCTGTCGGCGCGCAGATCCTCGAAGGTCGTCAGCAGCCGGCCGAGGTTCGCGTCATCCAGCGCCGCCTCGACCTCGTCCATGATGTAGAAGGGGCTCGGCCGGGCCTTGAAGATGGCGAGCAGGAACGCCACGGCCGCGAGCGAACGCTCGCCGCCGGACAGCAGCGACAGACGCTCGATCTTCTTGCCAGCAGGACGCACGGACACCTCGATGCCCGTCGTGAGCAGGTCGTCCGGATCCGTGAGACGGATGCTGCCGCTGCCTCCGGGGAACAGCACGGGGAAGACCTCGGAGAACGTACGTCGGGTGTCCTCGAACGCGTCAGCGAAGATGCCCTGCATCCGCTCGTCGATGTCCGCGATGATCGTCAGGAGATCCTTGCGCGTGTTCGTGAGGTCGGTCAGCTGCTCAGTGAGGAACTTGTGCCTCTGCTCGAGCGCCGCGAACTCCTCGAGCGCCAGAGGGTTCACGCGACCGAGCCTCGCGAACTTGCGCTCGGCATCCTGCAGCCGCTTCTCCTGCTCTGCTCGCACGAACGGACGCTCTTCGCCGTCCTCGGTCTCCGGGGGGATCGGCGCCTCTGGGCCGTACTCGGCGACGAGCACGTCTTCCACGAGCCCGAGCTCGTTGCCTGCACGCTCCAGCAGGCCGGAGAGGTGCAGCTTCTTCTCGTAGATCTGAAGCTCGAGGCCGTGCACGCTCTCGCTCACGGCGTGGAGCCTGTCGCGCAGGGATGCCTCATCGCGGCGCAGCGCGACGAGCTCCTCGTTCTGGCCCGCGCGCGCCGCCTCGGCCGCGGCGAGTTCCGTGCGTGCCTGGCTCACGGAGCGATCGACGGAGTCGAGCACCTTCGGCAGGGCGGAGATGACTCGCTCCGCAGCGGCCACCTGGTGCCGTCTGATGACCTCGCGGCGAGCGGCCTCCGCCGCCGCAGCACGCTCCGATCCCAGCCGTCGCACGAGGGAAGCGGTGCGCGCCTCTTCGGCCCGCACGCGCTCCCGAGCGGTCTCCGCCGCGAGTCGCGACTGCACCTCTGCCTCACGGCACGCCTCGAGCCTCGCGGACACCGCGTCCCTCTCGCTGACGTCGAGGATCGGTCGCGGCTTCGACGCATGGGTTTCGTGCGCGCGTTTCGCGGCCGCTGCGGCGTGATCCGCCTCCTCGACCTTCGCCTCGGACTCGGAGATCCCGCGCGCGATGCGCTCTGCTTCGGCGTTCGCCGCCTCGAGCTGGGCGGTGAGCCTGCTGGACTTCTCCGACTGCTCGGCCAGCTGGGCGTCGTACGCGCGCAGCTGCGTCAATGCCGCAGCGGATGCCTGTTTCGCGGCCTGCAGAGCGTCTCGCTGCCCGTCGTGCTCGGCCTTGGCCGTCGCGATGGCGGTCTCCAGCTCCTCGAGGCGAGTGGCGGCGGCGTCCCGCTCGGCCAGCAGCTCGATGCGGCCCGCGCCCTTGCCGGATCCACCCCTCAGCGTGTGAGCGGACAGCACCTCGCCGGTGCGGGTGACGAGCACGATTTCAGTGCCCTCGAGACCTTCCCAGACGCGCTGGGCGTCGTCGAGATCGTCCACGACGGCGACATTCCGCAGCAGTTCGCGGATGCCGGGGGTCCCAGCCAGCAGCAGCCCGTCGGCCGGGCGCGCGGTGTCGGGCAGCGCAGAACCCGACAGCACGGCATCTGCGGATTCGATCCGTGCGGAACCGGATCCGGATCCGGATCCGCCTGCGGCTTCCCCTTCCAGCACGAGTTCGATCGAGCCGAGATCCTCCGCGCCGGCGTACCTGGCCGCATCGACGGCCGCATCCCGGTCGGCGACGACGACGGCATCCGCGAGGGACCCCAGCGCTGCACCTATCGCCGTCTCGTATCCCGGCTCGACCTTGATGGTGTCGGCGACCCGTGCCTTGACCCCGGTGCGTCCTGCTGCGAGCAGCGCGGCGGACCCGTCACGAGCCTCCAGTGCCCGACCGAGCGCGGTGACCTGGCCGGACAGCGCGTCACGCTCGCGCTCCAAAGCGCGCAACTCGTCACGGAGCCGCTCGATCTCGCCCTCCGCCTCGAAGACGGATGCCTGGGCCAGCTCGTACGCTTCTGCCAGCTCGCCCTGAGCGTCCGGTCCGAGCGGCGAGTCGCCTTCGCTGTCGGCCAGCGCTTCCTCCGCGACCGCGCGCCTCTGGTCTGCGGCCTCGAGCTGGTTGCGCTGGCGCAGAGACTCCCCGCGAAGTGCGGCGAGACGTTGGGCGGCGGCGTCCACCTGGCCTGCCAGCTTGGTGAGCTCCAGGTCGTGCTGCGACACGAGGGCGCTCTGTGCGGCGATCTGCTCGTCGAGGGCGTCGAGGCGGCCGCGCGCGGCTCGGGTGGCGGTCTGCGCGGTGGCGACAGCGGCATCCGCTGCGCCCACGCCGTCGCGGAGCAGAGCGGTCTCGGCCTTCGACGCCTCGATCATGTCGGGTGTCACGGTGCGTGCGGACTCGCTGAGCTCGCCCTGCGAGCCGAGCAGCGCCAGCCGCTGGTTCGCAAGCGTGAAGAGCGAGCGCAGACGCTCCTGTGCCGACTCGAGCGCGAACGCGGTGCGACGCGCGGCGTCGACGGCGTCGCCGACCTGCTCCTGCTCGATGCGCGAGATGCGCAGCTGCTTCTGCTCGAGCTGCTCCTGCAGCACGATGCGCTCGCTGTGCCGTTGCGTCTCATCGCGCGAGTAGTCGCCGAGTGCCGCGCGCAGGCCGACCACCTCGTCGGCGAGCAGTCGCGCGCGGGCATCACGCACGACAGCGGCGATGGTCTGCGCCTCCCGCGCCACTTCGGCCTGGGCGCCCAGCGGCTTCAACTGGCGGCGGATCTCCCCGGCCAGGTCGCTCAGACGCGTGAGGTTCGTCTGCATCGCCTCGAGCTTGCGGAGGGTCTTCTCCTTGCGCCTGCGGTGCTTGAGGATGCCGGCCGCCTCCTCGATGAAGCCACGACGGTCGTCTGGGCTGGCGTGCAGAACGGCATCCAGCTGCCCCTGTCCGACGATGACGTGCATCTCACGGCCGAGACCGGAGTCGCTGAGGAGTTCCTGCACGTCGAGCAGCCGGCACTGCTTGCCGTTGATCGCGTACTCGCTGCCGCCATTGCGGAACAGAGTGCGACTGATCGTCACCTCGGAGTACTCGATCGGCAGGGCGCCGTCCGAATTGTCGATGGTGAGCGTGACCTCAGCGCGTCCCAGCGGTCCGCGCGTCGACGTGCCGGCGAAGATGACGTCTTCCATCTTGCCGCCGCGCAGCGTCTTCACACCCTGCTCGCCCATCACCCAGGCGAGCGCGTCGACGACGTTGGACTTGCCGGACCCGTTGGGTCCGACGATGCAGGTCACACCTGGCTCGAAGGCGAACGTGGTCGGCTGTGCAAAGGACTTGAAGCCCTTGAGCGTCAAGCTCTTCAGATGCAACCGCCGCCCCCTTCACAGATCCGTGGCCCGAACTGCTCGCCGCGAAGCCGTCTCTACGGTACCCGACAGCGGTGCTCGGTCCGGGCAGCGGGATAGGGTAGTCGGCTGATTGGCACGACGGCGGGTCGACGCGAACGCCGTCCGGACAACCGGGGGAACAGCAGTGACAGCTCACATGCGCGTGACGATCGACCGAGTGGCGTTGCCGGCGTCAGCCGATGATGCCGACGCGACGGACTTCCGCGACTTCGTCGACGTCGGGAACGCCTGCTCCCTCGACCTGTGGGGATCAGACGACTTCGTGTACGACGCGGCCGATCAGCTCGCCTGGTTCAGGCCGAGCGAGTTCAGCATGCGGATGCTGTACCTCGCGCGCCTCGACGGCCTTGCTGTCGGCCGCCTGCTCATCCGCCTTCCCCTCGACGAAGACGCGACCGGTGCGGAACTCGAGGTGCTGGTGCTGCCGACGGCGCGGCGGCATGGGATCGGATCCGCCCTGCTCGCGCAGGGCGAGAGCGTGGTGGCCGATGGCGGACGCGTGGACATCTCCGTGTTCACAGAACACCTGCTCGACGGCATCCGCCCCGACGCGGCGGTCGTCGAGGCGGCGGACGGCGATGTCGGCCTCCCGGAGGACGATCCCTTCGTGCGGTTCGCCGTCTCCCACGGCTACCGCCTCGGCCAGGTCGAAGTCGTCAGCGAGCTCGCGCTGCCTGCGGCATCCGCTCGCATCGAGGATCTTCGAGCGGATGCCGTCGCGCACGCAGCCGACTACGAGTTGTGCAGCTGGTTCCCGCACTGTCCAGACGACCTCGTCGACAGCTACGCCGCCGCCATCGAACGCATGACGACCGACGTGCCGCACGAAGGGATCGCCGTGGACACCGAGAAGTGGGACGCCGCCCGTGTACGGGCGATCGAGCAGCGCGGCATCGATCGTGGCAAGCCGTGGCTCACCACCGCCGCGATCAGTCGCGCAGACGGCCGCCTGGCCGGCTACACCGAGCTCGAGATTGCGGATGCCTCACCCGTCGTCGAGCAGGGCGACACGCTCGTCACACCCGAGCACCGAGGGCACCGCCTCGGGATGCTCATGAAGCTGCACAACCTCGACCGACTCGCCGACGTGGCACCCCACGTTCGCCGGGTGATCACGTGGAACGCCGAGGAGAACGGCCCGATGCGCGCCATCAACGAGGCGATCGGCTTCCGCACCAACGCCTTGACCGGCAACTGGCAGAAGACCCTGGGATAGTCCTCACGCCCCGCTGGTCGCCGTCGACGACGGCGTGCCGGTGGGAGTGGAGGTCGAAGGAGCCGCTGCGGGCGATGACGGGCTCGGCGACGAGGACGATCCGGTTCCGGAGCTCTTCGATCCGTTCAGCCGCGTCACGCACCGGTCGAGACGCGTCTTGAGCTTGTCTGAGACATCCTTCACCCGGTCGCCGTAGCCACCCGACTCCGCTTTCGTCAGGATCGCTTCGAGGTCGGAGGCCCGGCTCGAGCCGCTCGCGGCCTTCGCCTTCTTCAGGTCGCTGCTGAGCGAAGACGGCAGTCTGTCCCAGGCGTCCACGACGCCGTCGAGCTTCTTCTTGTCCTTCGCCGCGGCCTGGATCGCCGCTCCGTACCCGCCGGACTGCGCCTTGGAGAGCACCTTCGCCAGGGCATCCTTCTTTGCCGACGCCGACGACTGCTTGTGGGCGGCGGCGATGTCGCTGCGCATCGCGGACGGCAGCCGGTCGTAGTCGTGGCGGAGCACCAGCAGATCGACGCCGCACCAGGTCGCCGGCGAAGCGTGCGGGGTGGAGGCGGCCTGTGCCGACGCCGCGGCGGGCAGCGGCGCGGCGGCCACTCCCCCGATGACGGCGAACGCGACGGCCGCCCCAGCGGCGGCGAGGCTCAGCCTTCCGATGCGACGAGGAGCCGCTCCGGCGTCATGGTGGCCCGAATCGGCCCCCGGGATGCTGGTCGTTCCTGTCCTGATGATCCGCGTCTCGTGCATGACGGCTCCTTGTCGTCGTCGCGAGCGATGCCCGTTCCGGTCGCTCTCGTGTCCGCTCGACGACTGCGCCGCCGAGGTGATGTCTTGACGAGTCTGCGGTGGCCGTGTGCGGCATCCGTCGCGCGCATGTTCGGGGAATGTAAGGGTTCGCTGTGACAGAGGTCCGCGCGGATGACTTCGCAGCTTGGATCGCTTGAATGAGCGGCATGGATGCTCAGGTCGGACTCGTCGTCATCGTGGAGGACGAGCACGCCATCGCCGACGTGGAGCGTCTCTATCTGACGCGCGCCGGATTCGGTGTGGAGACGGTCGCAGACGGTGCAGCCGCGATCGGCGTGATCAGGGCTCGCCGGCCGGTAGCGATCGTGCTCGACGTCGGCCTGCCGGGCATGGACGGCATCGAGCTGTGCCGCCGCCTGCGAGCCGAGGACGACTGGACGCCGATCATCTTCGTGACGGCCCGCGACGACGAGATCGAGAAGCTCGTCGCACTCGAACTCGGCGGAGACGATTACCTCACCAAGCCGTTCTCGCCGCGCGAACTGGTCACCCGGCTGAAGGTCGTGCTCCGGCGCACCCATGGCCCCGCATCGAGGAACGGTATAACGCTCGGTGCGCTGACCCTGGATCCGGATCGGCGCTCGGCGACGCTCCGCGGTGCGGACCTCGTGCTCACGGCGACGGAGTTCGATCTGCTCGCGTACTTGGCCCGTTCGCCGGGCCGGGTCTTCACGCGGGAGCAGCTCCTGGCATCCGTGTGGGGTCAGGCAGACTACGCATCAGGCCGCACGGTCGACGTGCACATCGCCCAGCTGAGGTCGAAGCTGGGTGCCGGCTCGGGCATCCGCACGGTGCGCGGCGTCGGGTACGCGCTGGACCAGCCTGCGGATGTCGCATCCCATGCGGTCCGATCGGCCGTCTGACGTGCGCGCCGCAGGCCGCTTCAGGCTGCTGCCCCGCACGCTCGTCGGACGCATCGTGTTCACGACGGTCATCGTCGCCGTCGTGGCCGTGGTCGTCGCGGGCGCCGTGTCCTTCGGCCTCGTGCGCACGGCATCGCTCGGCGACGCCCGCACGGTGGCCGCGTCCCTCGCCGACGAGTTGGCCACGCTCCCGCAGAGCACGCTCGATCGGCGCGCCGCCGAGGCTCCGACGGGGTCGGGTCAGCCGAAGATCGCCGTGATCGAGCCCAGCGGCACCGTCGTGGGATCCGTCGGTGTCGTGCTGCGCCCGAAGGTGCAGAAGAAGCTGGCGACGGGATCCACCCTCTCAACGACCATCGACATCGGCGGCCATCGATACATCGTCGAGGCCAGGCCCACATCGGCGGGCGGGACGGTCGTGGTGGCTCGATCCGTGGCATCCGTCGACGCACAGGTTTCGGCAGTCGCCGGGCAACTGGTCGTCGCGCTGCTCATCGGGCTGGCCATCGCGCTGGCCGCCGGATTCCTGCTCGCCAGAGCGGTCTCACGTCCGCTCTCGCGTACGGCGGGCGCCGCGCGGCGACTCGCCGCAGGTGAACGCAACGTCGAGTTGCCGCAGTCGGGAACGGTCGAAGTCTCCGACGTGGTGGACGCCCTCGCAGAGCTGGACACGGCACTCACGGTCAGCGAGGCGCGCCAACGCGAGTTCCTGCTCTCCATCTCGCACGACCTGCGCACTCCGCTCACCGCGGTGCGCGGCTACGCGGAGGCGCTGGCGGATAGCATGATCCGTCCGGACGAACTGCGCGATGTCGGCTCGACGATGCTCGCCGAGACGCGCCGTCTCGACCGTTTCGTGGCCGACCTGCTCGAGCTGGCCCGCCTCGAGGCGCACGATTTCCCGCTGGAACTCGGACCGGTCGATGTCGCTGCCGTGCTCGCCGAGGCGGCAGCCGCATGGCGCGCCGTCGCAGAGTCCGGCGGCGTCGCCCTGACGACGACCGTGCCATCGGGTCTGGTCGCCGGGACCGACGCGCACCGGCTTCGCCAGGTGATCGACGGCCTGCTGGAGAACGCACTGCGCGCGACCCCGGCGGGCGGGTTCGTGACGATCACCGCGCGGCCGGACCTCCCGAAGCTTGCGCCCTCCGCGACTTCGGGAGGAGTACGCATCACGGTGGCGGACTCGGGGCCGGGGCTCACGGCATCCGATCGCGACGTCGCTTTCGAACGAGGTGCGCTGCACGGCCGCTATCGCGACTCTCGACCCGTGGGAACGGGACTCGGGCTCTCGATCGCACAGCGCCTGACGGCCAGGCTCGGCGGCGAGCTGCGCGTGGTCGCGCCCCGGCAGGACGCGCCCGCCGGAAACACGGCCGCTACGGGAGGTGCAGCCTTCGAGCTCGTGCTCCCGGCCGCAGCAGCACCATCCCGGTAGTCGAAGCGACGATGCGCCTCGGCTCGATCGCAATGCTGCCGGGCACGCCACGTCCATGACGCCTTCACGCGAACGGTCGCAGGCGTCTCAGTTCGCCGCCGTCCTCGGCGTACGAATCCGCTGGCACCGCGGGCAATAGTGCGACGACCGGTTCATGAACGCAGCCCGCACCATCGGCGTGCCGCACCGAGGGCACGGCAGTCCCTGCCGCCCGTACGCATTGAGACTGTGCGCGAAGTACCCGGACGCCCCGTTCACGTTGACGTACTGCGCATCGAAGCTCGTGCCGCCCTCCGCGAGCGCCTTCTGCAGCACCGCCCGCACCTCGAGCAGGAGCTCCTTCCCCTTGCGTGTCGACAAGGTCGCGGTCGGCTGGTCGAAATGGATGCGGGCGGCCCACAGCGCCTCGTCCGCGTAGATGTTGCCCACCCCGCTGATCAGCGTCTGGTCGAGCAGCGCCCGCTTCACGGCCGTGCGTCGTGACGACAGCGCGCGGAGAAAGGCGGCGTCATCGAACGCCGGATCCAGCGGATCGCGCGCGATGTGCGCCACCTGACTCGGCACGGCCGCGAGCGCCACGCCATAACCGCCTGCCGCGCCGTCCGGCGTCCCAAGGAGTCGGTCGACGGCGAGCGAGCCGAAGGTGCGCTGGTCAACGAAGTGGACAGCGAGCTCGCCGTGCAGCGGATGCTCCAGCACCAGTCGAACGCGCGCATGCCGTTCCAGAGGTGCTCCCGCTTCGCGCAGCAGCACCTGTCCGCTCATCCCGAGGTGCAGCAGTAGCGCATCCTCGGCGGATCCGCCTGACACGGCATGAACCGAAGATCTCGCGGATGTCGCGGATCGCACCTCGAGCGGCAGCCACAGGAACTTGCCCCTGCGCGCCGCGCCGAGCATCCGCCGGCCGGTGAGGAGATCGGAGAGGTTGCCGCGCGAGGGATCGTGCCTGGTGAGTGCGCGCTCGTCGAGCACGTCGACGGAGGTGATCAGCGATGAGGTGACGGCCGGTTCGAGACCCGCTCGCACCACCTCAACCTCGGGGAGCTCTGGCACCGGAACGATCGGCGTTGGCCATCGACCACGCTTTCAGCGCGGCGGCCATCTCGGCGTTCTTCTTGCTCGTCCCCTCACCGGAGGCAGTGACGAGGCCTTCAACGATGACGGTGGCGTGGAAGGTCTTGTTGTGGTCGGGACCCGTGTCGGTGACCAGGTACTGCGGCGGCGGGGCGTCGTTGTGCGCCGCCAGCTCCTGCAGGCTGGTCTTGGGGTCCATGGCCGCGCCGAAGCGGTCGGGGTCGTCGAGGAGCGGCTCGATGAGCCGCAGCACGAGTGCGGTCGCGACGTCGCCTCCCGCATCCAGGTAGACGGCGCCGATGATGGCCTCGACGGTGTCGGCCAGGATCGACGACTTGTCGGCCCCGCCGCTCTGGAATTCACCGCGACCGAGCAGCACGTATGCACCGAGGCCGATGCCGCGCGCCACTTCGGCGAGCGCGACGCTGCTGACCAGTGACGCGCGGCGCTTGGCGAGTTCGCCCTCGTCGAGCCGCGGATAATCGCGGTACAGCTTCACCGTGACGGCCTGGCCGAGGATCGAGTCGCCAAGGAACTCGAGGCGCTCGTTGTTCGGAATGCCGCCGTGCTCGTACGCGTATGAACGATGCGTGAGGGCGAGCTCGAGCAGTTCAGGATCGATGCTCACACAGAGCCGGTCCTGCAATTCCGCTGGATCGGCCGATTCCTCCGAAGCACGACTCAGGCGCGCATCGTTGTCGATGCGCGCCTGGGGCTCCGCACGCCGTTCGGCGTCCGGCACGTGACTAGACGTCGGCGACCTTGCGGCCCTTGTACTCCAGGAACAGCGGGGTACCGGCCGAGTCCTCGACGACCTTCGCGTGATGCGGAAGGCTGTAGGTCACCTTGCCGTTCTCGACGGTCTTGACGAGGTTGGGAACCTCCGCCTTCCACTGCGAACGACGGGCGTGCGTGTTGGCGCGCGACTTCTTCCGCTTGGGAACAGCCATGTCTCTACTCTTCTCTGTCTGGGGAGCCGGCCCGACCAGCATTGCTGTTCTCAGCACTACTGCCCTGGCCGACGGCGTCATCGGAAGCCGGGAATTCCGCGAGCGCAGCCCATCGTGGATCGATGGTCTTCGTGGGTTCGCGATCCGGCAGATCGGCCAACCGCTCGCCGGTCTCGGGATCGAGACCAGGGCAATCCGGTCGGCACACCGGCTGGAACGGCAATGACAACACCACCGCATCCCTGACCAGAGGTTCAAGATCCACGTGGTCGTCGTGAACCTCGAAGTCAAAAGCTTCCCCAGAAGAATACGCGAAAAGCTCCTGGAAGTCGACTTGGACGGGCTCGCTAATGTCGATCAGGCATCGCCCGCAGACGCCCTTGGCGACGGTGGACGCTTCGCCGGAGACCAGGACGCCCTCGTGAACGGACTCCAGTCGCACGTCCAGCTCCAGCGCCTCGCCTGCGTCAACGCTGATGAGGCCCTCGCCGAGTTTGTCAGGCACGTCGATGGTCAGCGACTCCTCGCGCATCTCGCCTGGGCGGTGCAGGAGGTCGCGCACATTGACGGAGTACGGATTACGAACGGCGGCAGACACGAACGACGATTCTACCCGTCGGACCGCGACGTCGCCGGGCTCCGCAACCGCCCTTCGAACAGCGAGATGGGAACGAGAGTCGCGCGCATCCGCTGGGCCAGGCCTGCGGTCGCGGCGATGGCTCCGACCACCGTCGCAACATCGTCGGCGAGCACGGGATCGGCCCAGACCGTGTCGGGAGACCCGAACCGCTCCTCTTCGAGGGCAGACAGCAGTTCGGCCAGCGCGGCCGTGGCGTCCTGGCGCTGGACGGCATCCGGATTCGCCTGCGGCGCGTCTTCCCACGTGCGCCGCAATCGGTCGGCGAAGGCCCTCGGCGTCTCCGTCGACGGCGCGGCCAGTCCGAGATCGAGAGCGGATGCGCGCAGCTCGGCCCACGCGTCCGACGCGTTCCCTGCTCCGTCGCGCACGTCCGTGAGGCGCCGTCTTCTCAGGTTCCGCCTCAGGAGCGCGGGCGTGATGAGCACGCCGAGGATGATCAGCACGACGGCGGCCACGCTCGTGCTCGACGAGATCGCCTCCGTCGTGGCCTGAGCGCTTGAGACCGTGGTACCCGGCGCGTCGGTCGCGAACCGCTTCTGCGGCGCCGTCGTCGACGGCCCGGTCGGCGTGTCCGTCGGCTGCGGCGTCGCCCCCTGGGCGGTGCTGTACGACGGGACCGTGCCGCGGCCCACTGTCGGCTCGAAGGGCGTCCAACCGACGCCGGGGAAGTACAGCTCCGGCCACGCGTGCAGGTCGTCCGAGCTCACCTCGTAGTCGGACGCCTTGCCGGTGGTCCCCGTCTCATTGCCCGGAAGGTATCCGACGGCGATGCGGGCCGGGATCCCGAGGTCGCGGGCCATCAGCGTCATCGCGGCGGCGAAGTGCACGCAGTAGCCGGCCTTCTGCTTGAGGAACGTGGCGACGGTGCCGGGGGTGTCGTCGTCGTATCCGCCGTCCTTCGGCGCATTCAGGGAGTACCGGAATTCGCCGTCATGGAAATACGCCTGCAAGGCGACGGCCTTGTCGTACGGGGTGAGGGCATCGGCGGTGACCGCCAGGGCGGTGGAGCGGATGATCGCCGGCGAGCCGGACGGCACCAGCAGATCGGCGTCGACCGATGCCGGATAGTTCTCCCCCGCGTCGCGGAGCTGTTGCGGCGTCGGCTGCACCGTCTTCGTGGTCACGGTGTAGTTCTGTTCGTCGGTGGTGGAGGTGTAGCCGGAGATCGTGAGGTCGTTCTGCTCCCAGCCCCAGCTGCCGTTGAGCCCTGACACCTTCTGCACGGGGTACGGTGCCGGCAGCCACTGGCTCGTCAGGTTGTGCACCTGGACGGTCGTCGTGGCCTTCGCAGTCTTCACGTGCTTGCTCAGGCCGGGCACATCGTCGATCGACGTCTCCGAGCTGAAGAATGTGGACTTCGACCTGGTGTGCCGCCAGATCTCTCCCGAGAACGTGTCCAGCGTCGTCATGCGCAGGTATGCGGGCGTCGATGCCGTGGTCGAGTAGTCGATCACCGTCACCGGCACCGGCCTCCTGAGGTCCGCCCCGAGGTCGATGAGCGCGCTCACGCCCTGTCCGAAAACGACGCCGGCCGACGGGATCGCCTGCCGACCCACCTGCTGGAAGCCCGGCGCCGTCGTGCCGATCACGAGCGCCACCACGATCGCGCCCGCCGCGATGGCGATCGAGGTGCCGAGCTCCGCTCCGGAACGGCGGGTGCGGCGCACATCGGCGCGCAACAGCAGCAGGTAGGCGATGAGGCAGAGCACAAGGGCGAACGGCGAGATTCCGCCGTCGAGCAGGGCGGCCGGGGCCAGCAGCGCCGCGATCACCACCACGCCGACGAGCGCCGGCCTGCGCAGCACGATGGCGACGAGATCAGACGTCCATGCGATCACGCCGCCCGACACGACCATCAGGAACAGGAACTCCGGGAGCGGATCCGCCGGAACACCCTGGTTGTAGAACGAGAGCTGCGCCTTGGCACTCAGGCGCACGAACTCCGCAACGGTCGCAGGTGTCGGCAGGAAGCCGAACAAGGCCGTCTGCGGGGCGAAGAGCCCGGTGACGAGCAGCACGAGGGCGGCCATGGAGAGGATCGGGGCGAGAGAGCGCGGAAGGCGCGTTGCGCGGCATCCGGCGGACACGCCCAGCACGACAACGGACGCCAGCAGAAGTTCCAGCCACCAGGCTGCGCCGGTGATCAGACCACCGAGCGCGACGGTCAGCGCCGCCATCACGGCCAGGAGGGACAGGCTCAGGCGGAGGTCGTCCACCCTGGCCCTTGCCTGCGTACGGCCGGATGCCGGGCGCTGGTCCCACGACGACCCGCCGCGCGGGCTTTCCCCGCCACCGATTGCACCCGCCGTCCCGTTCGCGCGCGTCGGCCGCGCTGTCGTGTCAACCACGGCGCGCCACCCGTGAGCGAATCCCTGCGTGCTGCCACGCCACGGCCGGTGAATCGCCCGGCTGCACGGCCACGCAGTCCCAGCCACGCCGCTCGTAGTAGTCCCACAGCTGCTGGCGCTCCCCCACGAAGAAGACCACGGCCGGATCGCAGAGCATGCGCAGCCCGGCGACCGCGGCGAGTTCGTCGTGATCCCCGTCGACGACGATCACGAACACCGGCACCGCCTGCGGATTGCGCCGCAGCGCAGCACCGAGCACACCGGCGGCATCCGTCGACTCGCCTGGATGCTGGCTGATGCCGGCGAGTCCGTTGAGCAGCGAATACGTGCCGCTCGGCGGGTCGTATGACGACACCGGCAGACCGGAGAGGCCTGCGCGGCCGGCACCGGAGCGTCCCTGCAGCTGGATCGGCGACGTCTCGGCCACGCCGAGCACGAAGCCCTGATCGATGAGGTGCGCACCGACGGATGCCGCGAGATCGACCGCCGTCTCGAATCGTGCGGAGTCGTCGCCGTGCGGATGATGGTGACCGTTCCGGCGTCCGGCATCGGTGTCGAGCAGCATCCACGTCTCGGGGTTGCTGCGCGGTTCCTCCTGCCGGACCATGAGCTTGTCGTGACGCGCTGTCGCCCTCCAGTGCACCCGCCGCATCGGATCGCCCGGCCGGTACTCACGCGCGATCAACTCGTCGGCATTCGGGATGCTGTGCTTCACGAGCTCGTGCTCGTATCCCTCGCTCCGCGACAGGTCGAACTCGCCGTCACCGAGATCAGCGATGCGCGGGACGACGATCAGGGGCTTCGCGGCGCCCACCGCGTACCTGCACCGCACCAGCCCGAACGGATCAGTGCGCTCGAGCAGCAAGGGACCCGCCGCATACACGCCTCGCCCGTGCGTGCCCATCGAGTACGTCACAGCCACGGTGTCGGACCGGTCCCTGCTGGCCAGCGCGTGCTCGCCGAGCGGAGGAAGCGGAGCGAAGCCGGATGCGGTCAGCCCTGGAGGGAGGGCATCCCGCCAGCGCAGCGTCGGAGTGCGACGGTTCGACTCGTTGCGCACCGTCACCCGCGCCCTGGCCTTCTCGCCGGCGGTCACGACATCGGATTCGAAGATCCTGTTGACGCTGACCCACGGCCGGTCGATGGTGACGGCGATCGCGGCGGCCAACGGCAGGAGCAGGAGGACGATGCCCAGCACGAGCAGGTCGACGCGGCCGAAGACCGCTGCTCCGACCATCGCCAGGACGCCCGCGATCGCCAGCCCGGCTCCACGCCAGGTCGGCCTCGGCCGCTGCGCTGCGGACCGGGAACGTGCGGCTCCCATGATGCTTCAGGCTACTTCGGCTGCCCCGTCGGCACCGGAGTGGCGGCGACGATGCGGGTGACGACCTCGGCGAGCACGGCGGCTCTCTCGTGATGCTGCCCCATGGCCCTGCTGGTGGGCAGCAGCCGGTGCGCCAGCACGGGCACCGCGAGCGCATCGACGTCGTCGGGAAGCACGAAGTCGCGGCCATCGAGCGCGGCTCTCGCCTTGGCCGCTCGCACCAGCTGGAGCGTCGCACGCGGGCTGGCGCCAAGGCGCAGATCCGCGTCGTCGCGGGTGCCGTGCGCGATGGCGACGGCGTACTGCTTGAGGGCGTCGGATGCGAACACCCGTCTGGCGAGCGCCATCATCTCCCGCAGACGGTCGCTGGTGACGACGGCGCCGATGCGCGACAGCGGACTGGAGGTGTCGCGCCCCGTGAGCATCTCGATCTCGGCCTGCTCGTCGGGATAGCCCATAGCGATCCTCGCCATGAACCTGTCCCGCTGCGCCTCCGGCAGCTCGTACGTCCCTTCCATCTCGACCGGGTTCTGCGTCGCTATCACGATGAACGGGTCAGGGAGCGGGTAAGTGGAACCGTCGACGGTGACGTGGCGCTCCTCCATGCACTCCAGCAGGGCGGACTGGGTCTTCGGGGAGGCGCGGTTGATCTCGTCGCCGATGACGATGTTCGCGAACACCGCGCCCGGCTTGAACTCGAAACGGCGCTCAGGCTGGTTGTAGACGGACACCCCCGTCACATCGGAGGGCAGCAGGTCCGGCGTGAACTGGATGCGGCTCACGCTGCAGTCCACCGACTTGGCGAGTGCCTTGGCGAGCATCGTCTTGCCGACGCCAGGCACGTCTTCGATGAGCAGATGGCCCTCGGCCAGCAGCACGGTGAGCGCGACGCGCACCGCTTCGTGCTTCCCGTCGATCACCGCCTCGACGTTCGAGGCGATCTCGTCGGCCGCGGCACGCAGTTGGTCGGGAGTGATGGTCGGTTCGGTGTCGGAGAGCTCGGCCACGGCATCCGTGGGGTGCTTGGTCGGAAGACTGTTCATAGCTCCTGCAGATAGTCGTATACCGAACGGGGTACGTACGGGCTCACGTCGCCGCCCAGCGCGGCGACCTGACGCACCAGCGAAGACGACACGTGCGCATTCGCCGGATTGGGCAGCATGAAGACCGTCTCGACACCGGCCAGATCGCGATTCACGATCGCCATGGGCGTCTCGTACGACACATCGACCTGCGAGCGGACGCCCTTGATGAGCGCGTTCGCCCCGACATCCGTGCAGTAGTCCACGAGCAGCCCGACGCTCCAGGCTGCAACGAGGATGTTGCCGGGCATCCGCTCGTCCGCGATGGAACGCTCGATGAGCGCGACACGCTGCGAGATCGGGAGCATCGCCGACTTGTCCGGGTTGTGCACGACCAGCACGTGGATCTCGTCGAACAGGCGCGCCGCGCGCGCGATCACGTCGAGGTGACCCAGCGTGACGGGGTCGAACGAACCAGGGACAACGGCGATCCTGCTCATAGGTCTTCAGAATAGCGGTGAGGCGTTATCAGATTGTTGCCCTCGTCGGCACACTCGCAGGGGATGTTCGGGGAGTGCTCGAATGCGCATCCCGCGTCGCCGACCGCCGTCAAGCGCGGGCCAGGAAGTCCCTCGAGCGGTCGGTGAGCCGGTCGGCGATGGCGGATGCCAGTGCCGGGTGCTCGTGCAGCACCGGGTCGTGTTCGAGCACTGCGGCGGCATCCGCTCGTGCCTGCTCGATCACGGCGCCGTCGCGGGCGACGCGCAGCAACCGCAGCGAGGATCGGCCGCCCGACTGGTTGCTGCCGAGCACATCGCCCTCGCGACGCAGTTCCAGGTCGGCCTCTGCCAGTTCGAATCCGTCAAGGGTCGCTGCAACCGCGTCGACCCGCTCTCTGGCGAGACTCCCGGCCTCGGCTGTCGTGACGAACAGGCACAGGCCGGGCACGCCGCCACGGCCGACTCGTCCGCGCAGCTGGTGCAACTGCGATACTCCGAAACGGTCCGCGTCGAGCACGATCATCGCCGATGCGTTCGGCACGTCGACACCGACCTCGATGACCGTCGTGGCCACGATGAGGTCGAGCGCACCGGCGGCGAAGGCGCGCATGACGGCATCCTTCTCGTCGGCGGGCAGTCGTCCGTGCAGTGCCGCCACCCTCTTACCGGCGAGCAACGGATTGGCCTGCACCGCGGCGAGAGTCTGCTCGACGGAGGCTACAGGGGTCGCCGATGGCGCGTCATCCGCGTCGTCGATCAACTCGCCGGCGTCGTCCTCCGCCTCCTTCGCACTGATCGCGGGGCAAACGACGAAGACCTGATGTCCGGCCGCGATCTCCTCCGACGCCCGCTCCCAGATGCGGTTCTCCCAGCGCGGATGCTCTGCCAGCGGCACCACGAAGCTCTCGATCTTCTGCCTGCCTGCCGGCAGCTGGGCGATCGTCGAAACGTCGAGGTCGCCGAACACCGTCATCGCGACGGTCCGCGGGATGGGCGTCGCCGTGAGCACGAGCTGGTGCGGAGGTGTCGCGGCCTTGCCCCGGAGCACGTCACGCTGCTCGACGCCGAACCTGTGCTGCTCGTCCACCACCACGAGTCCCAGATCGAAGAACGACACGGCGTCACCGAGCAGCGCATGCGTGCCGACCACGATCTGCGCCTGACCGCTGACGGCCCGCAGCATCGCCTTCTTGCGCTCGGACGCGGTCAGTCGGCCGGTGAGCAACGTCGGCATGAGCTCGGCGGCGAGATCCGGTCCGAGGGACGCCACGATCGAACGCAGGTGCTGCGAGGCGAGCACCTCGGTGGGCGCCAGGAAAGCCGATTGACCCCCGTTGTCCGCGACCTGCAGCATCGCCCGGAGCGCCACCACGGTCTTGCCGCTGCCGACCTCGCCCTGCACGAGACGGTTCATCGGGACCGGCTGGGCCAGGTCGTGCTCGATCTGCTCCCCCACCGCCTCCTGGTCGGCGGTGAGCTCGAAGGGCAGGTGCGCGTCGAGGCGGGCAGCGTAGCCATCGGGAACGGGCATCCGCGCCGTGGCGGCCGTCGCACGGAGGCGCTCCCGTTCCTGGAGGAGCGCGGCCTGCAGCACGAACGCCTCCTGATACCGCAGTGTGTCCCGGGCACGACGCCAGTCGGCGTCGTTGGTCGGCATGTGGATGCCACGCAGCGCCGCCCCGAACTCCTCGAGTCCGTGCTCACTCGCGACGTCCCGGGGAACGGGGTCGGCCACCTGCGCGAGGTGCGGGAGCACTTCGCGCACCACACGCGCGATCTTCCAGCTCGGCAGCGTTCCGCTGGCCGGATAGATCGGGATCGGCTGGCTCTGCCATGCCTCGAAGTCCGGTGTCGAAGGGGCCGGGATGGAGGAGCCGTTGCCGGCGGTGTCGTCGAAGAGCTCGTAGTCGGGATGCGTCAGCTGCAGCGATCCCTTGTAGCGGTTCACCTTGCCGGCGAAGATGCCTCGCCTGCCCGGCACCAGTTCGTTCGCCCGCCAGGCCTGGTTGAAGAAGGTGAGGGTGATGAGTCCGGTGCCGTCCGAGATGGCCACCTCGAGGATGGATCCCCTGCGCTGCCTCATCGGCCGCGTGCCGCACTTCTTCACCTCGGCGACGATCGTCACGTCTTCGCCGGCCGGCAGCTCGGCGAGTGCCGTCAGCTCTCCGCGGTGCGCGTAGCGGCGCGGATAGTGGGTGAGCAGGTCTCCGACCGTTCGGTGTCCGAAGGCGCGCGCGAACGCCGCAGCCTGGCGTTCGCCGATCGCGGTGGTCAGGGGCGTGCCGAGCGCGACGGGCGCGGTCTGCGTCGCCGATCCCTCGTCCGTCATGGATCCAGGCTAGGGGCCACAGCCGACGATCGGGGCGTCACGGCCTGCGGATAGCCTCGTAGGCATGACGCGCATCGTCTCCGGGTTCGCCGGATCCCTCGGTCTGAGCGTTCCCAAGTCGGGAACCCGCCCGACGAGCGACCGCGTGCGCGAGGCGATGTTCTCGGCACTGGAGTCGATGGATGCCGTGCGCGGCATGCGCGTGCTCGACCTCTATGCCGGTTCCGGTGCGCTCGCGCTGGAGGCCGTCAGCCGAGGGGCGGCATCCGCCGTGCTCGTCGAGCAGAGCGCGCAGGCCGCTGCGGTGTGCCGAGCCAACGCGGCGGCCGTGCTGAAGTCCGCTGCGAAGGCGGGCAGCGGCATGCGGCCACGCATCGACGTGCGGCAATCGTCGGTGCGATCGTTCCTGGCCCATGCGGGCGGTACGGCGGTCGACCTCGCGTTCCTCGATCCGCCCTATGACGTGCGCGAGTCCGAGCTCGCCGATGTGCTCGCATCGTTGACCCCGCTTCTCGATGCGGATGCCGTCGTGCTCGTCGAGCGAAGCGGCCGCTCCCCCGAGCCGACCTGGCCGAACGGTCTCGAGCCGCTGCGCAAGCGCTCGTACGGCGAGACGGCGGTGTGGTTCGCTCAGCCGGCGACACCGTCCCATCCGGAGTAGGGATCCCAGCCACCGGCTCCCCGATACGGGCGCCCGTCAACGCTCACCCGCACGAGCCCGGCTGATCCGTCCTCGCCGGACCCGCCCGCCCCGGTGTCGGTCGCGTCGGAAGACAACACCCGCCCGATCACGCGGAACGGGTCGGGCAGCACGGAATCCGGTGGGAAGCAGGCCAAGAGTGCGTGATCCTCGCCGCCCGACAGTGCGAGCGCGGGGTCGTCGCCGAGTGCGGAAGCGTGGAGGTCGATCCGTACGCCGGACGCTGTCGCGATCCGAGCCGCATCCAGGGCCAGTCCGTCGCTCACGTCGAGCATGGCCGTCGCACCCGCGAGCGCCGCCGCCGGACCGGCCTGGATCGGTGGTACGGGACGACGCTGCAGCGCCACGTCGGGGACGCGAGAGGCGACGGATGTCGCGCGTGCGGCATCGGGAACTCCGTCGTCGTCGACCCCATCGGCGAAGAGCGCACGGAGTCCGGCCGCTGCGCGTCCCATCGTGCCGGCGTGCGCGACGACATCGCCCGGTCTGGCGCCGGACCGGAGCACCGGTGCCCGACCCTCCAAGTCGCCGAATGCCGTGACGGCCAATGTGAAGACCTCCGAAACGGACAGGTCGCCGCCGACGACTCCGCTCCCCGGCGCGAGCACCCCGCAGGCGATGCGGAGGCCGTCCGCGATCTGCTCGAGCACAGCGACCGGCGTCTCGTTCGGCGCAGCGATCGCGACCACGAGTGCTGTCGGACGGGCGCCCATAGCCGCGACGTCGGAGAGGTTGGTGGCGGCGGCCTTCCAGCCGATGTCCTCCGGCGTCGACCACGCCCAGCGGAAGTCGGGACCGGCGATCATCATGTCCGTCGTCACGACATACCTGCCGTCGGGGGCGGCGAGGACCGCAGCATCGTCGCCAGGGCCGATGATCGTCGCCGAGGAGTCCGGCAGTCGCGGGAAGATGCGGCGCAGCGCAGCGAGCTCCCCCACCTCGGCGAGGGTGCCGGCGACGTCGTCGTCGAGTGGTCCTTCGCCGTGGATGCCACGCCCGGAATGCGCCATGCCTGTCACGTTATCGCGACGCACGACGCTCCTCCGATCGATCGGCTGCGCCTCACGCGCGGGAGCATCCGTCCAGGGCTCTCCCCATTGCCGCGGATATTCTGAACTCGATGCCCTCCCACCGCCCCCGCCGGCTCGTCGCCGCCCTCGTCGCCTGTTCCGCAGCCCTTCTGCTCGCCGCGTGTGCGCCCACCGTCGCGCTGAATCCGGCGGCGGACGCCAACGACCCGCGCTGTGCTGACGTGATCGTGCATCTGCCGGACACCGTCGCAGACAAGACCAAGCGCGAGACGAACGCTCAGGCGACAGGCGCATGGGGTGATCCTGCCGTCGTCCTCCTGCGTTGCGGCGTCGCTCCGATCGGCCCGACTGCGAAGCCGTGCATCACCGTGAACGGCATCGACTGGGTTCTGGAGAACGATCCGGCGTCGCCGTCGCTGCGCTACATCACGTTCGGCCGGATCCCGGCGACCGAGGTGGTCATCGCGCACGGCAAGAACGGCGTCACGGATGCTGCCGTGCTCCCCGCCCTTGCAGATGCCATCGGCGCGATCCCGCAGCAGAAGCAGCAGAAGTGCCTCGACACCTCCGATGTGACGTCTCCGACAGGCACTCCGACCGCGGCACCGCCTGCGACCTCCACCCCGACGCCGACGCCGACACCGACGAACTGATCCGCTCGCGCACGCGGAGGAACACGTGCGCGAGGCACTCCCGAGTTGCTGCCAGGATGAGGGCGGCACGAGTAGGGAGCGGACATGGCGACGGAACGGGACGCACTACGGATCTTCGGGACCATCCCGCGCGCGAAGCTGATCCTGACCGCCCTGTACAGCGTGCAGATCCTCGCGGCCGCCTTGCCGCTGGCGACAGTCGTCGTCTTGAAGTCGGTGATCGACTCGCTGTCGGCCAAGGGTGCCGGCATCGGCGATGTGCTGGGCGAGTTGACGTGGCTTCTCGTGCTGAGCCTGCTGAGCGTTGCGGCAGAGTTCGGCGCTCGACTGCTCGGCAATCTCGCGGCCACCGAGCTGACCGGCCGGCTTCAACTGCAGATGTACGACCGTCTGGTGACGATGCCGCTCGCGTTCTTCACGACGACCAAGACCGGCGCACTGGTGAGCCGACTCACCAATGACGCCAGCGCGACTCAGGATCTGCTCGTGTCCGTCATCCCGACCACGATCTCCAGTTCGGTGACCATCGTCGGCACCGTCGTCATCCTCTCGACGATCGATCTGCGACTGATCGCGCTCGGCGTCGTGATCCCGATCTGTCTCATCTTCATCAGGCGCGCTGAAGCGCGGATCAATGCGATGGCCACGGCATCCTTCGACGCACTCAAGGACCTCTCCTCCGACATAGACAGCACGCTGAGCTTCGAGGGCGTCGCTCTGGCGAGGGAGAACGGCCAGGTATCCCGTGAACGAGGACGCTTCGTTGCCGGCGCCCGCACGATCATCCGCACGACGCGGATCCTGAACGGCTGGGCGGCGAGCACGAACGCGTACTACGGAACGGCCTTCGCCCTGATGACGACGGGCGCCATCGCGGTCTGCGCGTTCCTCAAGGCCACGGGAACCTTCGAGATCGGGACCCTGGTGCTCGTCATACTGTACGTGCAGCAGTTGCAGCGACCCGTGCAGTCGCTGATCGGCACGAGGTACCCGCGCTACCGCGCTCGGGCGGCGCTCGATCGCTGCCTCGACGTGATCCGGTCGTCGATCCAGCCGGCGAAGCCGACGAGCGAATCCGATCTGCTCGTGCCCTCCCCCGTCGAGTCCCTTCTTCCCGGCCCGGTGCTCGAATTCGAGGGCGTGTCGTTCCGGTACCCGACGGTGTCCAGTTACGCGATCCCCGGGCTCTCGCACGCGGGCAACGCCATCAGCATCCCCGGGCTTCCGCTCACCTGGCTGGAGAACGCCGGCCCGAGCCCGACGGACGACCAAGCTCGCCCGCTCGCCCTTTCGGACGTCTCGTTCTCGATCGCTCCCGGCGAGTTCGTGGCGGTGGTCGGGCGATCCGGCGCGGGCAAGAGCACACTCGCGTCGCTCGCCGTCGCACTCGACCTCCCGTCGGGAGGCGATGTCCGGATCGGCGGGCGGTCTACGGCAGCGCTTCCCGATTCGACAGTGGCCGCCCGGGTCGCTCACATCAGTCAGTCGACGTACGTGCTGCACGAGAGCATCCGCGCGAATCTGCTCTACGCGAGCCCCGCAGCGGATGAAGCCGAGATGCTGCGAGCACTGGAATTGGCTCAGTTGGCGGAGCTCATGGCTAATCTGCCGGACGGGATCGACACGGTGGTCGGCGAGAAGGGACACCGTCTCTCAGGTGGCGAGGCGCAACGGCTGGCCATCGCCCGGGCGATCCTCAAGAAACCGACTCTCGTCGTGCTCGACGAACCGACTGCGCATCTGGATGCCATCACAGAGAGCGTCATCAAGACGGTCCTGCTCACCGAGTTCAGTCAGCTGGCGGTTCTGATGATCGCCCACCGGCTGTCGACGATCATGGATGCGGACCGCATCATCGTCATGGAATCCGGCCGCATCATCGAGCAGGGGACGCACCGCACGCTGAGCGGACGACCCGACGGCCGCTATGCACGACTCATCGAGGCGCAGCGCGAGGCGGCAGGGTAGAAGCGGCCTTCCCGACGCTTGCGCCGGCGACGACGAACGGCCCGGGCACGTCCATCATGGACATGCCCGGGCCGTTCGTGACGTCGCTTAGGGAATCAGGTCCGTCAGAGGGCGCGAATGTTCGTCGCCTGCGGGCCCTTCTGGCCCGCCTCAGTGTCGAACTCGACCTTCTGGCCCTCTTCGAGGTTGCGGTATCCGCCCCCGGTGATGGCCGAGAAGTGAGCGAACACGTCGGCGCCGCCGTCGTCAGGCGTGATGAACCCGTAACCCTTGTCGGAATTGAACCATTTGACCGTGCCAGTGGCCACGATTGTCTCTCTTTCGTATCGGCGCTTCATTGCGGAGAACGCACCCTGCGTCTTCCGTATTCAGCCGACTGTAGTTTTTTCCACCAACACGTAGGTTCGGGTGATGGAGCTTCGAGCCTAGCGCGTGCGTGGCCCTGCATCCTCCGCACGACGATGGGCGACGAGCGGGATCGCACTGCTCTAGGGTACCCGGACGCAGCTACCGGGACCACCATTCGTTCGCAGAACGTCTCGGCGCGTCCGGTGGGAGCATGAACGGCCGCCCGTTCGGGATGCGGCCGGCGGCGCGACTTGTGGCAGGACAGCCCGATCAGCGACGCTGGAGCGCGAGGTCGATCAACTCGTCGATGAGTTCCGGATAGCTGAATCCGGACTCCTGCCACACCTTCGGGAACATCGAGATGGGGGTGAAGCCCGGCATGGTGTTGACCTCGTTGATCACCCAGCCGTCGTCCGTCAGGAAGAAGTCCACCCTTGACAGTCCGCCGGCGTCGATCGCCTGGAACGCACGCACCGCCAACGCCTGCATCTCGGCGAGCTGATCGTCTGTGAGGTCGGCAGGGCAGACCAGGTCGACGCCGGGCGCGCCGAGGTACTTCGCCTCGAAGTCGTAGAACCCGCGCGTCGACACGACGATCTCACCGGCCACGGATGCCCTCGGCGCCTCCCCAGGACGTGCCCCGAGGACTCCGATCTCCACCTCGCGACCCACGACCGCCGACTCCACGAGAGCCTTGCCATCCTCGGCGAACGCCACCTCGAGCGCGTCGCCCAAGCCTTCAGCAGAGGTGATCTTCGTCACGCCAACGCTGGATCCGGCTCGCGCCGGCTTCACGAAGAGGGGCGAGCCGAGCGTGCGCACGCGGTCTGCCACCGCATCCTGCCCGCGCTCCCATTCCTCGCGGGTCACCGTGACCCACGGCGCCACCTGGATGCCCGCGGCCTGCAGCACAGTCTTCGTGTAGTGCTTGTCCATGCCGAGGGCACTGCCCAGAACACCGGATCCGACGTAGGGGATCCCGGCCAGCTCGAGCAGCCCCTGGATGGTGCCGTCCTCGCCCCACAGCCCGTGCAGGATGGGGAACACGACGTCCACCTCGCCGAGCGACGTGACGACGCCGTCGCGCTCGACGGTCAGCTCCCGCGAGCGCACCGAGTCGGGCCAGCGCACACGACTGCCGTCGTCGCGCACCTCGGGGAGGGCATCCGGGTCCAGTGCGAACGCAGCTGGGTCGTCGCGTTCGAGCACGAACGACCCGTCACGCGTGATGCCGACGGGGATGACGTCGTACCGGTCGCGGTCAAGCGCCCCGAGTACCCCGCGCGCCGTGGCGCAGCTGATCGAATGCTCGCTCGAACGCCCGCCGAAAAGTAGCACGAGGACGCGCTTGTGAGTCATCCGTAGTCCTTTCACCCCGAGGGGTGTCGTCCGTGGTGAGGTGGGGGGCCAGATCCGCAGGTGCAAGCGTACCGGCTAGGACCTGCCCCACCTGCTCGACGATGGGCATCTGCACGCCCTTCGCCTTCGCGAGGGCGAGGATGGGGGCGACGGATGCCAGTCCCTCCGCGGTCTGATTCATCTGCTTGACCACTTCGGCGAAGGCGTAGCCCTGGCCGAGGAGCCTGCCGGCGGTGTTGTTGCGCGACAACGGAGACTGGCAGGTCGCGATCAGATCGCCTAGTCCTGCCAGCCCGGCGAGGGTCTCGCGCTCGGCACCGTGCGCCACCGCGAAGTCGGTCATCTCGACCAGCCCGCGCGTGATGATCGACGCCTTGGTGTTCTCGCCGTATCCGACGCCATCGACGATGCCGATGGCGACGGCGATGAGATTCTTCAGGACGCCGCCGAATTCGGTGCCGATGACATCCGTGTTCACGAACGACCGGAAGTAGGGGTTGCGGGCAGCGAGTGCCACCTCGTGGGCCGTCTCGATACTGCTCGAGGAGACCACGGCGGCTGTCGGCTGCTTCTTGGCGATCTCCAGGGCGAGGTTGGGGCCGGATGCCACGGCGATGCGATCCGGATCGATGCCGAGCACTTCAGCGATCACCTCGCTCATGCGCAACCCGGTGCCCTTCTCAACCCCTTTCATGAGGCTGACCACGGGGATGTCCGGCGGCAGCGCCGGCTCGACGGCGATCAGGTTCTCACGCAGCGTCTGGCTCGGAACGGACACGAACACCTGGTCGGCACCGCGCAGCGCCGCCGCGAGATCGGATGATGCGGTGAGGTTGCGCGGCAGGTTGATGCCCGGCAGGTACTGGCTGTTGCGTCGCGCCTCGCGGATCTCCCGTGCCGCCTCTGGCCTGCGGGCCCACAGGGTCACGTCGGATCCGCCGTCCGCCAGCACCTTGGCGAACGTGGTCCCCCAGCTGCCTGCCCCGAGCACTGTGACGCGCCGTGCAGGCGCCGGCCTAGCCCTCAAAGCGCCCCGTCTCACTCTGGGCGTGCTCGGACGGATCCCAGCGCTTCTCGGGCGCCTTCTCCCCTCGCAGGGCCTCCAGCTCGTGCGTGATGGCGCGCATGATCGTTTCCGTCGCCTCGTTGAGCACGGTCGCGGTCATCGGCTTGCCCCTGAACGCGTCGAGGTCCACCGGCTTGCCGATCGAGAACGTGATCTTCTTGCGCGGGAACAGGCTGATCTTCTTGGAGTAGCGTGCCATGATCTGCTGCGTTCCCCAGTGCGCGACGGGGATCACCGGGATGCCGTAGTCCAGCGCGATCCGCGCCGCTCCCGTCTTGCCGCGCATCGGCCACAGGTCGGGGTCGCGAGTGAGCGTGCCCTCTGGATAGACGACGACGATGTAGTCCTCGTCGACGATGTGCTGCGCCTGAGCGACGGGAGCACCTCGTCCGCCATGGCTGCGGCTCACCGGAACCTGACCGGACGACCTGAGGAACCAGCCGACGACCGGAACCTTGAACAGGCTCTCCTTGGCGAGGAACCGTGGCTGACGACCGTGGCGCCACAGCATCGAGCCCACGACGAGCGGGTCGATCTCGCTGTAGTGGTTCGGGGCGATCACGAACGATCCCTCGAGCGGCAGGTTCTCCTTGCCGCGCACCTTGAACGACGAGATCGTTCCGATGAGGGGCACCACGATGCCGGCTCCCACCCAGAACACGCTCGGGCGGAACGTCTCCTTGCGGATCCGGCGCTTCTTCGGGGAACGGTCGGCCGGCTCGAGAGCGGCATCCGGGACGTCGGGTGTTTTCGGCACCCGCCCATTATCCGCTATGCCGTATGCCGCTCCGGATCGAGGACGGCCCGGGGTGTCGGCCGCGTGCTAGTCCTCCAGCTGGAAGTCGGCGCCGAGCTGTTCGAGCTTGCCGATGAAGTTCTCGTAGCCGCGGCTGATGATGCCGACATTGCTCACCGTCGACGTGCCGTTGGCCGTCAAAGCGGCGATGAGGTGGCTGAAGCCCCCACGCAGATCGGGAACCTCGACATCCGCGGCGTGCAGCGTGGTCGGACCGGAGATGACCGCGGAGTGGTCGAAATTGCGCTGACCGAAACGGCACGGATGACCGCCGAGGCACTCCTTGTGGATCTCGATCGTCGCTCCCATGTCCACCAGGGCGTCCACGAATCCGAAACGCTGCTCGTACACGGTCTCGTGCACGATGGAGACGCCGCGCGCCTTGGTGAGGGCGACCACGAGCGGCTGCTGCCAGTCCGTCATGAAGCCGGGGTGCACATCCGTCTCGATGACGACCGGCTTGAGCTCCCCACCCGGGTGGTAGAAGCGGATGCCGTCGTCGTCGATGTCGAACGCGCCGCCGACCTTGCGGAACACGTTGAGGAACGTCAGCATCTCGGCCTGACGGGCACCCCCGACGAAGATGTCGCCCTCGGTCGCCAGCGCGGCGGCAGCCCAGCTGGCGGCCTCGTTGCGGTCGAACAGCGCCGTGTGGCTGTAGCCGGTGAGGCGCTGAACGCCCTCGATGCGGATCACGCGGTCGGTGTCGACCGTGATGATGGAGCCCATCTTCTGCAGGATGTTGATGAGGTCCATGATCTCGGGCTCGATCGCCGCACCGCGCAGCTCGGTGATGCCCTCGGCCTTGGTGGCCGTGAGCAGCACCTGCTCCGTTGCGCCCACGCTCGGGTACGGCAGCTCGACCTTGGCGCCGTGCAGCCCGTTCGGCGCGGTCATGCGGATGCCGCTGGGCAGCTTCTCCACAACCGCGCCGAACCGGCGCAGCACCTCGAGGTGGTAGTCGATCGGACGGTCGCCGATGCGGCATCCGCCCAGGTCGGGGATGAACGCCTCGCCGAGCGCGTGCAGCAGCGGTCCGCAGAAGAGGATCGGAATGCGGCTCGAGCCGGCGTGGGCGTCGATGTCGGCCATGTGGGCGCTCTCCACGCCCGTCGGGTCGAGCAGCAGCACGCCCTCTTCAGGACCGTCGGTCACCTTCACGCCGTGGATCTCGAGCAGGCCGCGGACGACCCGGACATCGCTGATGTCGGGAACGTCGCGCAGCTCGCTCGGACCGTCGGCGAGGATGGCGGCCACCATCGCCTTCGTGACGAGGTTCTTCGCCCCCTTCAACCGGATGCGCCCGCGAAGGGGACGTCCACCGTTGATGGTGATCTTCTCGGCCGTCAAACCCACTCGGGCACCCGCCGCCTGCGCATCCTGAAGAAGAGAGTTCACTAGATTTTCACCGGCAATGTCTTGGGCCGCCATGATTCGCGGCGTGCTTCGAATTCTGTGATCTGCGCTTCGTCACGCATGGTGAGACCGATGTCGTCGAGCCCCTCCAGCAACCGCCACCTAGTGTAATCATCGATATCGAAATCGACGGTGAGGCCGGCCACCGTTGCCTTTCGCTCAACCAGGTCGACCGTTGCCTCTATTCCGGGGGCGGCATCGATCGCCGCCCAGATCATCTCGAGGTCGGCCTCGCTGATCGTTCCCGTCAGCAGTCCCTGCTTGCCCGAATTGCCGCGGAAGATGTCGCCGAACCGCGGGCTGAGCACAGCCGTGAATCCGTAGTCGCGCAGCGCCCAGACAGCATGCTCGCGGGAGGAGCCGGTGCCGAAGTCGGGTCCGGCTATGAGGATCTTGCCCTGGCGGAACGGCTCCTGATTGAGCACGAACTCCGGGTCCTGGCGCCACGCATAGAACAGGGCGTCGTCGAATCCGGTCTTGGTGACCCGCTTCAGGAACACGGCGGGGATGATCTGGTCGGTGTCGACGTTCGACCGCTTCAGCGGAACGGCGACGCCCGTCAGTGTCGAGATTTTCTCCATGATCAGGCACCTGCCTTCACGCCGTCGTGGGCGTCTTCATTGGTATTGTCGAGATCCCACGGGCTGGACAAGGTTCCGCGGATGGCCGTTGCGGCAGCCACGACCGGCGAGACCAGGTGCGTGCGTCCGCCCTTGCCCTGTCGTCCCTCGAAGTTGCGGTTCGAGGTGGATGCGCAGCGCTCGCCCGGCGCCAGCTGGTCCGGGTTCATGCCCAGGCACATGGAGCACCCCGCGAACCGCCATTCGGCTCCGAACGCCTCCACGATCTTGTCGATGCCCTCGGCCTCGGCCTCCAGGCGCACGCGAGCGGATCCGGGGACGACCATGACGCGAACGCCGTCGGCCTTCTTCTTGCCCTTGATGATCGAGGCGAAGGCGCGGAGGTCTTCGATGCGGGAGTTCGTGCAGGATCCCATGAACACGGCATCCACATGGATGTCCTTCAGCGGGGTGCCCGCTGCCAGGTCCATGTACTCCAAGGCGCGCTGAGCTGCGGCCTGCGCGTTGGGGTCCTCGAAGCTCGCAGGCTCGGGGATGACTCCGCTCAGCGACGCGCCCTGGCCAGGGTTGGTTCCCCAGGTGACGAACGGCTCCAACGCATCGGCGTCGATGAACACCTCGGCGTCGAACGTCGCACCCTCGTCGGTGGGCAGCGTCTTCCAGTATTCGACTGCGGCGTCCCAGTCCTCGCCCCCCGGGGCGTGCGGACGGCCCTTCAGGAACTCGAACGTCGTCTGGTCGGGGGCGACCATGCCTGCACGGGCGCCCGCTTCGATCGACATGTTGCAGATCGTCATACGGCCGTCCATGGACAGGGCGCGGATGGCGCTGCCACGGTACTCGAGCACGTAGCCCTGTCCCCCGCCGGTGCCGATCTTCGCGATGACGGCCAGGATGATGTCCTTCGCCGTGACTCCGGGGCGCAGGGTGCCCTCGACGTTGATCGCCATGGTCTTGAACGGCTTCAGCGGCAGCGTCTGCGTGGCGAGCACGTGCTCGACCTCGCTCGTGCCGATGCCGAACGCCATCGCGCCGAAGGCGCCGTGGGTCGAGGTGTGAGAGTCACCGCAGACGACGGTGATGCCGGGCATCGTGAGACCCAGCTGCGGGCCGACGACGTGCACGATTCCCTGCTCGATGTCGCCCAGCGAGTGCAGGCGGATGCCGAATTCCGCGGCGTTCTTGCGCAGCGTCTCGATCTGGGTACGGCTGGTGAGGTCGGCGATCGGCTTGTCGATGCCGATCGTCGGCGTGTTGTGGTCCTCGGTGGCGATGGTGAGATCCGGCCGGCGCACCGGTCGGCCCTCCGCCCGCAGGCCGTCGAACGCCTGGGGGCTCGTCACCTCGTGCACCAGGTGCAGGTCGATGTAGATGAGGTCGGGCGAGCCGTCCTCACCCTTCACGACCAGGTGGTCGTCCCAGACCTTCTCGGCCAAAGTCCGAGGATGCTGCGTGCGAGGTCGTGCGCCTGCGGCCGTGCCGCCTGCGCGCACGGCATCGGATGCTGTGCTCATGCTGTCGAATCTCCTTGCGTATCGTCCGGGGGAACACCCGGGAATTCAGCCACGAAGAAACTCCGCGACGAGTGAGGCCTGAAGGTTAGGACTCGTCGCGGCGGCTAAGAAGAAGGGAGGCGACCAGCACCGGACCAGGCTAGCACCCTGCGCCGGGCAGTTTCTGCGCGCCGATTCAGGCGACGATGAGCTGCACGCGGTAGCTGCCGAAGAGCACGGCCGCGCCGGCCGCGACCGGGGTCGCCGCACCGGGGATGAGCGGTGCGGCCGCGCCCGAGGCGTCCAGCACGCTCACGCCGTTCGTGGAGTGCAGATCGGTGACCCGGATGCCGTCGCCCACCACTTCGATCACCGCGTGCGTCTTCGAGACGCTGCGAACGGGGTCGTCCACCGGAAGCAGCTCGGCACCTGCCCACGGCTCGAAGCGCACCGGATTGCGACCGACAAGGAGGGATCCGTTCACAGGGATCCGTGCGCCCGTCGGGAGGACGACGAACCAGGTTCTCGACACCGGAGGTGTCTGTGCGGCGGGCGCCGGCGGTGCGTTGAAGACAGGGAGGGAGGCGCCGCGGCGTGGCATCCGCTCGGTGCGGGTGTCCGTGTCGTCGCGCGGAGGAACGAGCCCCGGCGGCGGTGTGATGAAACCCGGCGTGTCCACCAGCGTCACTATACCGAGCGCGGGCGGCGCGCCGCGCGGCGAGGCCGAGGAGCGATCCGGAACGCGGCTACCCTGCGTTGCAGCCAGGTGAGCCCGCTCAGCGTCGTTCCGACGTTCCGGTCCACGCTCGACCACAGCTCGCTCGCCGACTCCTGCGACACCGTCTCCCCGCCGAACACGGCAGCGTCGATTTCGGCAGCGAGCGACTCGATGGCGTCGCCCGAGAGCCCCAGCTTGCGCTGGGCGGCCTGGCCGCCGAACATCTGCGCTGTCTGCAGCCTGGTGGCGGTCGACGGCGGCTTCAGGCCGAGCTCCGTGTAGCGATCGACGAGCTCGCTCCACGCTCCGGCCGCCGACTGGTCGCCAGGGCCTCGCGACCGTCGGCGCCGCCGACGCCTCTTGACCGCCACGATGATCATCAAGGGCAGGAAGTAGGCGATCGCCAGCGCGAGCACGACTCCGCCCGCGTAGTACGCCCAGACCGGCACGGTGAAGCCGACGTCGTTGTCCTTCTTCTTCTTGGCGCTCTCGTTCTTCATCTTGACCGGTGTGAGCAGGTCGTCGTCCTTCGGGACGGTTCGCGGCGGCTGGCGGACCTGGGGCTGCGGCTCGATCTTGGGTTTGACGCTCTTCTCGACCGGCGTGTCCGTCTTGTCCGGAGTCGGGAAGAACGGCACCCAGCCGACGCCCTCGAACGGGACCTCGACCCAGGCCGTCACCTGGTCGCCCGTGACGGTCGCGGAGCTTGATCCGTCCTTGACCTCCGGCTTGAAACCGAGGACCACGCGCGACGCGTATCCGAGGTGGCGCGCCATGAGCGCGAACGCCGTCGCGTACTGCTCCTGGTCGCCGACCATGGGCGACGCGGTGAGCAGATCCGTCATGCGGGCCGCGCTTTCACCAGCCGACGACGGCACGGGATCCGATGCCAGGCCGTGGCTCAGGTAGCCGAGCCTCTTCAGAGAGCGCTCGACGTTGCGCAGCCTCTCGATGGCCGTCGGCGCCTTGCCCGCGTACTCCTCGGCCTTCGCGCCGATCGCGTCAGGAATGTTCGTCACCGACGCGATCGGCACCGTCGCCACGGCGACGTCCTGCAGGGCGGTGTCGGAGGGGACCTTCAGCGTCGCGACGTCGATCGAGTAACTGTCTCCGCGGCGAAGGCGCTGCATGACCGCTGCGGATCCGCCCGAGGTGTCGACGCGGGTGGACTGCGCCAGCGCATCCGCTTCGGAGCCGGCGAATCCGAGACCGGTCGCGTAGCCGGGTGTCGGCAGCCAGACGTCGGAGTATCCATCGACGGTCACCGTCGCGGACGATCTCGAGACCGACGAGTTGAGCGCCGAGAGAGGGATGTCGCCGCCGTAGAGCCGGAAGCCGCCGGAGCTCCCCGTGCCCTTCGCGTCCGTCACGGACCACACCACGCCGTCGTAGCTGTCCATCGTGACGAGTCGCACGTACTGGCCCTGTCGGATTCCGTCGATCGTGAAGAGCTTCGTGTCTTTCAACTCCCGCGTGTATTGGCGGAACCCCGCCAGCGGCGCCGGATACTGCAGCGGATCGAACGGGGGCTGCACGCTGTCCCGCAACACGACTCGGGATGTGGCAGGCGGGGCCACGAACGTTCCGCCGACGACGCCCACCACGAGAGCCCCCGCGAGGAGAGCCGCAGCGCTGCCGACCGTCCGCCAGGCACGTCGGGATCCGCCGGGCACCGACGGACAGGCGGTACGAACACGCCAGCCGACCCAGACCAGGCCGATCACGGCGAAGCCCGCTCCACGGGCGGTGGCGAACACCGGATCCTTCGTTCCGAGGAGCACCGTCGCGACGAGGATCGCGGCGGGTCCGGCCGCCATCGTCGCGACGCGCGCGACCGTGTGGGGGCCGGCGGGACGCATCCGCACTGCGATCGACGCACCGACGAGCGAGGTCAGCCACGTCGCAGCGAACGGGATCACCCCGAGGTAGGGAGGTGCTTGGAGCGGCGCGTGCAGGGTGACGGCATCGCTCCAGCCGAAGATCGCGCCCCTGCCGAGGTCGAGGATGCTCTCGAGTGTCGGCACGACGCCGTAGAGCCCCTCCGCCGGGATCGCGAACGCGGTGCCGAGCAACACGAATGCCGCAACCCCGAGCGCCGCGGTCGCGATCAGCGGAAAGCGGAGTAGCCGTGCGACGACCGCGCACCCGCCGCCCACGAGGATGCCGCCGCCCGCGGCCAATGTGTACGCGCCCGCGCCGAAGACGGTCTGGAAGCCGGCCGAAGCGATTGCGGTCAGGATCACGAGGAACGCGATGTCGGTCCATGCCGAAGCGGGAATGGATCGATCCCGTGCCACGGTCGCCGGGAATCCGGTCGCGCCGGCGGCCACCGCTGCCGCGCTCATCGGTTCACCCTGTCCACGAGGCTGGCGAGCTGATCGAGAGAAGGCACGTCGACCACCGTGGCGCGTCCGACGCGGCGCTGTCCGGCGGCCCGTTCGGGTGCGCATCTCATCGCGATGATCCGGGTCTCTCCGCCGTACAGCGCGGCCAGGGCGGCCACTTCTGCGTCGGACGTGCGTGATCCGACGGCCACCACCACGAGGCTCGGCGTCGGTGCGCGCATGCCGGCCACCCTGGCGAATTCGCGCAGCGAGGAGTGCAGGGAGTCGGTGGGCGCGATCCGGCACGAGTCGTCGAGGAGCGAGACGTGCGTGCGGGTGCGGAGTGCGCCGGCCGTTGACCATGCCCGCATCGGCGTCTCGTCGCGGAGCGCGCCGACACCCACCGAGGCGAACGCGGACACGGCGAGCTCGAACTCGTCGTCGGTCGCGTAGTGCCCGCGTTCCGTGTCCATCAGCAGAAGAAGCTGGGAGCGCCGGGTCTCCTGGTACTGACGCACCATGAGACGGCCCGTGCGTGCCGACGTGCGCCAGTGCACGTTGCGGATGTCATCCCCTGGCTCGTACTCACGCAGTGCGTGGAACGCCAGGTCGCTGTTCGAGAGCAGGGCGGTCTCGTGACCCTCCAGATCGCGCACCAGACCCTGACTCGTCGAGGCGATCCTCACGACGACCGGATGCACGAACAGTTCGATGCGCTGGGTCCACACGGATGCTCGTCGCAGCAGCCCGAGCGCGTCGCCGCGCACCGTCGTCGCCGGACCCGCCACGACGACGGCTCGTCGCTGGGTGGGCACCGCGAACAGGTTCTCGTCCTCCGCACCAGTTGCCAGGCGGGGAATGACGAACTCGGCGACGGCCGCGCCCACCGGCAGCTCCAGTCGGGTCGGCGCCGTCGGACGAGCGCCAGAGTTATGGACGGTGAGGCGGCCGAGCGAACGCTGTCCGGCCGTTACCCGCCGTGGCTCGAGCTCGGCTGAGACCTGAAACGACATGCGGCCGATCAGCGAGAAGAGGGCAAGGACGAACGCCGCGCACAGGGTGACGCCGACGAAGACGAACTCGACCCAGCCGAGCGCGAACGCGAGCACGAAGGCGACGGCCGCCGTGCCCAAGACGAGCCAGCCCACCGTGGTGATCGGTCTCAAGAAACGCGCGATGGTGCCTGGCACGGCGGCGAGACGGCTGGCGACACCACGGTCGGTTCGCTGGGCGCCGTTGACACGAGCAGGCAGACCGGTGTCGGGATCGGCTGCCTCGGCGACCTCGCGCGTCGAGGACTGCTGAGAGCCCTGAGCGTGCAGGGGCGTGGCCGATGGCGGCGAGGGCCGCGTCGCCGGCTGCGGGCTCGTGATGGTCGTCATGAGGCGTTGGTCATGCTGCTCGGTAGGCGGGTGGGTTGACGGTCGCGATGGCACGGGAGACGACGTCTTCCGCCGTGACACCGGCGAACTCGGCCTCCGGATCCACGATCACACGATGCGCAAGAACCGGAACAGCAAGTTCTCTGACATCATCCGGTGTCACATACGTACGACCAGCAGCAATCGCCCACGTCTTCGCAGCACGCGCCAACGCCAACGCACCACGAATACTCACACCAAGAGCCGCATCCTTATCGCTCCGCGTCGCCGACACCAACTCGGACAGATACCCCATCACCGCACCATCCGTATGCACATCAGCCGCCAACTGCGACATCGTCGTCACCGACTCCGACGCAATAATCGCCGACACCGACGCCGCACGCGCACGATTCGAAGACTCCATCAACAACCGCACCGTCGTCTCATGATCCGGATATCCCAACGACGTCTTGATCAGGAACCGGTCCAGCTGCGCCTCCGGCAGCGTGTACGTCCCCGCCTGCTCGATCGGGTTCTGCGTCGCGATCACCATGAACGGGCTACCCACCGGATGAGACACACCATCCACCGTGACGATGCCCTCCTCCATCACCTCAAGAAGCGCCGACTGGGTCTTCGGAGAGGCACGGTTGATCTCGTCCGCCAACACCACCGACGCGAAGATCGGTCCCGGATGGAACTCGAAACGACCGTTCGACTGGTCGTAGATCGTCACACCCGTCACATCAGACGGCAGCAGATCCGGCGTGAACTGGATACGCGACTGCGTCCCCTGAATCGTGTTCGCCAACGCCTTCGCCAACACCGTCTTCCCGGTACCCGGCACATCCTCCAAAAGCACATGACCACCCGACAACATCGCCGTCACAACGAGTTTGATCGCGTGCTCCTTACCCAGGATCGCCTTATCAACGTTCGCCACCAACTGACCGAACGCACCAGCAAACCACGCCGCCTGCTCCTGGGTTACCGCCATAATCCGTGATCCTTACCTCGCGTCGGTGACGAACACCGTGCGTTCTTGTTCGTAGTCGGTCGATGGGTGTCGTCGTGATTGCTCGGTGCGTCGGCCGTCACTGCGCGGCGACGAGATCGACTCACGGTGAGCGCACCGAGCCGGCCGCATCCTGCGTGGTCTGCGCCGGTCACCCGACACCCCAGCCGTTGGACGCCATGGAGTTCCAGGTCGAGCCCGACACCGACGGCGTCTTGCTCAGGGTCCCCGTGATCTTCACGGCGACGGACCAGCTCGCCACCGCGGTGTCGACGAATCCCGTGAGGCAGTAGTGCCCGTCGCCGGACAGGTGCACGCTCACGGTTCCCTGGCTGCTGAATGCGTCGCCGTTGTACAGCGCGGTCAGGTTGTAGGTGCCGCTCTTGAAGTTGCTGTACTGGATGCAGAGGAGGTGGCCAGGTGCACCGTACGGGTTCGGGCCGCCCTTCGCCATGGAAACGGTGGGCGGTGGATCCGTCACCGAGATCGATTTCGAGGGTCCCGGGGAGCTGTAGTCGCCGCTGCCCGGGTTGTACGCGCGGACCTGGAACGTATAGGTTCCCGCGCCCTTGCCGCTGAGCTTGACGCTGCGCGAGGTGCCGGTGGAAGTCCAGGATCCGCTGTTCAGCTTGTACTGGTAGCTGATCGAGCCGCCGCCCGTGATCGTCGGCGCGCTCCAGCTGGCCGTGAGGGTCGCCGGTGCGTATCCGCTCGAGGAGACGCTCAGGCTGCCAGGTGCGCCCGGCGTTCCGTATGGAGTGCGGGCTGCGCTCGCGGACGAGTACGCGCCGTCGCCGTCGCTGTTGTGTCCACGCACGACGAAGGTGTACGCCGTGCCGTTCGTCAGACCGGTCACGGTGACCGTACCCGGAGCGCTCGCGGTGACGGTCTTGACCGCTGAACCGCCCTTGCG
Source organism: Planctomonas sp. JC2975 (assembly GCF_012985205.1). Classification (NCBI taxonomy): domain Bacteria; kingdom Bacillati; phylum Actinomycetota; class Actinomycetes; order Micrococcales; family Microbacteriaceae; genus Planctomonas; species Planctomonas sp. JC2975. The sequence continues at coordinate 811,273 of NZ_JABEKS010000001.1, forward strand.
GGCGACGATGTCGTAGCGCGTGACAGTCTTACCGTTGGCCGTCGCTGCACCGAACTTGACCGTGACAGATCCAGATCCGGATGACACGATCGTGGGCGCTGCGGGTGCCGACGGCACATCGTGGATGGTGACGGTGGCCGTGCCTGGGACGTCGCGCGTGGGATCACCCGTGGCGTCCCGGACGGTGTACGAAATGCTCGCCGTGCCGATACCGGCGCCGGAAGGCACGGTGACGGTAAGAGTGGTCGTCGTATTCTGCAGCTTGACACCCGACGGCGCGTTCACGAGCTTGGCGCTGGTGATCGTGAGCGGCATCAGCGGACTGGTCCAGAAGGTGGAGGAGACCGCCTGCAGGGTGACCGTCTTATTCCGAACCGTGTCCGCCGATGGAGACAGCTTCTGCACCGCCTTCGCCTTCGTGGAGCTCACGACCATGATGTTGACAGTGCCCTGGATCGTGAAGGTTCCGGACTTCACCTGCACCGTCAGCGGAATCACCGAGGTGGACGGCTTCGCTGCCGTGGGAGCGGACACGGAGAGCGTCGACCCGGTCAGTTTGGGCACCAGAGTGGTGGTGGGGACGGGACTTTTCAGTCCCGAGTACGTGACGGCGGCGAGGATCTTCGAGTTCGGATGCGACGTCGACGCCCTCAGGTCGATCGTCTTCGCCGCGTCGCCCGCGCCGACCTTGATGGTGGGCGGCGTCGTGAACGTGGGCGGGACATCCGACTGGTCTGCGCGCCCCACGGTGAAGTCCAGCGTCAGCTTCGTCGTGCGGTCGCCGGTCGCATCCTCTTCCTTGCCGTCGTTCACCGTGAAGGTGATCGAGGCGGGACCGCGGAAGTCCTTCTTCGCGGTGAACGTGACCGACTGATCCGCCGTGCCCGTCGCACTTCCGCCGACGGCACTCGCCGTTCCGGTGATCTTCGCGGCGCGACCGGACGGCACCGTCACGAGGTCGGTGAGCTTCCAGGTCTTCGTGCCGTTCATGTCGACGAACTGCGCGGCCAGGCCGGACTTGATATGGGGCGGCGGCGTCGTCACCGGCGGCTTCTTCGTCGGCGTCGGCGTGGGTTGAGGCTCCTTCGAGGGCGTGGTCGTGCCCTTCGGAGTGGGCTTGGGTGCGTCAGTCGGCTTCGACGTCGCAGTCTTCGTGGGAGCTGTCGTCGGCTGGTCGTGTGCAGCGGCATCCTTCGAGGCGCGGACGGGAGACCGCGGCACCACGATAAAGGCCGACCCGGTGAGCCCGGTCTGCGGGTCGGTGACGCCGTACGTGAGCGTGGTGCGCGTGTCGCCGAGCCGCACGGTAACGGCCCCGTCGTGCACCTGCGCCCGAGAGGCCTCGGGGCCGGAGACGCTGACCTTCAGGTCGGACGGCAGTCCTGACGGATTCACCGCACCCGCCCGCGCGTCGACGGTGACCGTGTCGTGGCCGTGCGCATCGTCGACGATGTGATCCACGGCCGTCGGATACTGCGGCTTCGCCTTGTCGCTCACCGTCACCTGGATGACCGCGCTCGCCTGCCCGCCCTGGCCGTTCGTGATGCTGTAGCCGACCAGGTAGGCGCCTTCCTTCTGTGGCGCACGAACGATGACGAGCGATCCGTGGGCGGATGCCTGCACACCGTCGTCCACGCTGCCCAGCTTCTTCACGAGCGCGATCGGGTACCCGTTCGGGTCCGAGTCGTTCGCCAGCACGGGGATGGACACCGTCTTGCCCGGCTTGACCTCGACCTTGTCGTTGACGGCGACCGGCGGGCTGAGCGTTTCCGGCCGCGGGATCACGCCGACGCGCACCGTGCCTGTGGCCTTCTTGCCCAAAGCGTCGACGACGGTGTACCCGAACTCGTCGGTGCCGCCGGATCCGGGGTACGCCTGGTAGGTGAACGAGGTGCTCGTTGTCGCGGTGATGCGGCCCAGCTTCGGATCAGCCTCGATGCCCGAGAACGCCACGGAGTCACCATCCGGGTCGATGCCCGCCAGCGGCACCGTCACGGGCAGTGCGGATCCGGCGAACGCCCGCACTGTCAGCGGCTTGGGCGCCGGTGCACGGTTCTTCGCCGCATTCATCGCCGTCACCTGGATCGCGACAGTCGCCTGAGCGGTCTGGCCGTAGTCGTCGGTGATGCGATACGAGACGCTGTACTGACCGGGAGCAGCCGGCGCCTGATAGCGCAGGAGCGACCCGCTCACGAACGCTGTCGCGGACTTGCCGGCCTGCGAGACATCCGCAAGCTCCGGCACCAGCGAGAACGACTCGTCATCGGGCGATACGTCGTTGTCCAGCACCGGGATGCTGACGATGTCGCCAGCACGAACGACGGCCGTGTCGTCGACGGCGACAGGCGGCTGGTGGGTGACGAGCGGTGCCGCGGGCATCACGACGATGGCAGATGACGCGCTGTGCAGCCCGTCCGAGACCGTGTACGTGAGCTGCACCTGTGACGGCAGCAGCGAGTCGGACGTCAGCTTGACGTACGCGTTGTCCAGAACCTCGACGTTGATGCCCTGCGAGACGACATCCAGGCCCTTGACGACGGACTGCACGACGAGCACCCGCCCGGCGGGAGAGATGTCGTTGTCGAGCACCGGCACCGTTGTGGACTTGCCAGGGCGCACGTACGCGACGTCCGTGACGGCGATGGGCCGGGCATCCTTCTGCGCAGTTGCGACGTCGACACGGATGAGCCCCGGCACGGTCTTGGAGCCGGCACCCAACGTGTACTTCACGTAGTACGTGCCTGACGTCGTCGCGCTGAAGTCCACGGTGCCGTTGTCGGCGTCCGCCGAGAGGATGGCGCCCGACGGCCCCTCGTCCGCGGCCGCCCCGACGAGACTGAGCGGCTGTCCGGACGGCGAACGGTCGTTCTGCAGCGGAGACACGGTGACGTGCTGACCCGGCTGGGCGGTGACGAAGTCGGGAGTGGCGACCGGATCCAGGGACCCGGCCGGCTTGACCGTCACATCCAGTTCGCCGGGCGCGCTCTTGCGCCCGTCGGAGACGGTGACGGTCACGGTCTTCGCCCCGGACTGGGCTGTCGTGTTCTCGTACGTGACGGTGCCGTCGGGCGTGAAGCTCACCGCATCGCCCGTCGAGGTGGTGGCCGACACGAGCGTCAGCTGATCGCCGTCGGGGTCGAGCCAGTCGTCGAGCACGTTGTACGAGACCCGCTGCCCGACCTCCATGCTCACCGCGCTCGCTCTCGCCGTCGCGGGTGGATCGTTCTCGGAGTCCGGTCGAACTGTCGCGACGACCTGGGCGTGCGACGTGCCGCCCCGGCCGTCGGTCACGGTGTACTGAAACGCGATGCCGCCGGTGAGCTCGGGGACAGGGGTGAGCTGCAGCGCCCGGCCGCCGTCGATGGCAACCAGAGTCCCCTGCGATGCCGAGATGGGCGTGACGTCAAGGATGGTGAGAACGTCGCCGTCGGGATCCGTGTCGTTGGACAGCACGGGCAGGATCGTCGAACGCCCGGCCCGGATGCCGTACGTGTCGGGCACGGCCGTCGGCGGCCTGTCGGTGGCGGTGCGCTGCGCCAAGGTGTCGATGTAGGACTGCACGATCGGCTTGTCCTGGCCGTCCTGGCTCTGCGTCTCGGTGTCGTCCGGATGGGTGACGGTCCAGTTGCTCACGAGCTGCATCCGGGATGCCACGCTCCATACGTCCCCGGTTCGCACGTTGTTGAGTGCGATCACGCCGTGGTTCACGCGGAAGCGCAGGTCCGCGCCCGTCACCGCCTGCTCGATGTGCTGCGCCTGCGCGGGCTTGCCGTCGCACGCATAGAGGTAGCGGGCGGTACCGGCCCAGGCGCCGTACGCGCAGCCGTTCAGCCACACCGGCGCCGAGACGCCAGACGGATCGGTCAGCGCCGCGGATCCACCCGAGCCGATCGTGGTGACCTCGCCGCCCTTCAGCGGCACCTCCAGGAGCGAACTGCCGGATGCCACGACAACGCGATCGTTCGGCTCACCCGCCTGCTGCAGCCGGAGGCCCTTGGTCGGCAGCGTCACGGCCGTGCCGTCGGCGGTACGGATGCGGCGCCCGGCCTTGTCGAGCACCACGGCGGTGTCACCGACCGCCGTCAGCTGGAAGGAGGATGCGACGCGGAACGCACGCGCGGATCCGCTCGCCCCCGGATGATCGAATGCCACCAGCTTGCCGTTCGCCGGCGACACGGCGAACGCCTTGCCGCTGGACGAGACCACGACCGCCGCATGCTTGCCGAGACGCGCTGTCGGCTTCGTCTTCGCGGGATCGAACGAGAGACGCCCTGAGGCATCGAGCAGCCACAGTTTGCCCTGCTGCGACAGCACGGCGATCGTGTCGCCGCCGTACGAGACGGCCGCGCCGGCCGGGATGGTGACGCGGTTCGCCAGCGTCGAGTACGCCTGGTCGATCTTCTCGAGCGTGCCGTTCTGCTCGTCGGCGAGGAAGTAGGCGCCGCCGTCCTGCAGCACGTCGAGATTTTTCGACGCCGCAGCGACAGACGTGTCGAGCTCGTTGATCTGGTGGTTCAAGCGGCCGATGCGCAGCGCGTCGCCGTTCGTCACCCAGACGTCGCGCGACTGAACGTCGACGTCTTCGGCCGGAAAGCCCTGATGCACGACCGCCAGGGTCACGGGCAACGCCGCGACGAGCGCGATCACGATGAGCGACGACAGCGTTTTGTGCGCGCGAATCCACGCCGAAAGGGCGGAGAGCATCGGGTTCTGGCCCCCTGGATGGACGAGGTCGGACGGGATGGCCTCGCGCTCCCCCGAGCCGTGCCTGGGAGCAGGCTAGCACGCGGCTGTGCGCGGGACGAACCGAGCTGTCTGCCCACTCACCCCTCGCGGGTAGGAGCCGTCGCACGCCCCGCGGAGCACCCGATCAGCTCGATGCAGCCCCTGGCTTCCTGCTCCTCGTGAACCGGTACGACGCGATGCGGCGGCGCAGCCATCCGGCCGACGTCGACACGGACGTCCGGATCTGCTCCACACGGTGCCACAACTGCGAGCTGCGCTCGTCGGAGACGACGGTGCCGTCGAAGACGGCGGCGTCGGCTTCACAGGCGATGCTGCTCAACGCGTCGGATTCCAGAGGGATGCCCTGCTCGGCGGACTGTGCCTGGAGCGCCGCGGCCGTCTGCCGACGCGTCGCAACGGATGGCACGCGGTAGCCCAGCTCCCCGAACGTATCGACGAGTTCGTCCCATGCGCCCGCGGCCTGGAGGTCGCCGGGACCCCGGGCTCGCCGTCTGCGCCGTCGTCGTTTTCGCGCCGCCACGATGAGCATCGGCAGGAACACAGCAGCCGCCACGAGCAGCACGCCGCCGGATGCGTAGTAGGTCCAGACGGGAAGAGAGAACGCCGTCTTGTCCTTGGGCGGCTTCGTGTCCTTCGTCTTCACCGGCGTGAGCAGATCGTCCGCCTTCGGCGGGGTGTTCGGGGGCTGGCGCACCTGCGGCTGCGGCTGCAGCTTCGGCTTGACCGTCTGGTCCTTCGGCGCATCCGTCTTGGTCGGGGTCGGGAAGAACGGCACCCAGCCGACACCCTGGAACGCCACCTCGTCCCACGCCGTCACGTCGTCGCCCGTGTACGTCACGGTGCCCTTGCCGCTGCTGTGCCCCTTGAAGCCCATGACCACCCGCACCGGGTAGCCCAGGTGCCTCGCCATGAGCGCGAACGCCGAGGTGTACTGCTCCTGGTCGCCCACCATGGGCGTCTTCTGAAGCAGATCGTTCATGCGATCGGCTCCCTCGCCGGCGCGGGACGGCACCGGATCCGTCGCCCTGCCGTGGCTGAGGTATCCGAGCTTCTTCAGCGACCGTTCGATGTTGCGCAGCTTCTGGATGGCGCTGGCCGAGCCGCCGGCGTACTCCTCCGCCTTCGATGCGATGACGTCGGGCACGTTCGTGACGCTCGGCATCGCCAGCGTGGCGACGGGAACGTTCTTCAGCGCCTTGTCGTTCGGGATCTTCTGAGCGGTCGCATCCACCGTGTACGTCATGCCACGGGACACACCGCTGGTCACGGCCGTCGTGCCCGTCGCAGTGTTCACGCGAACCGTCTGTCGCGGATCGGCGGAGCCGGTGGACTTCCCGAACTCGAGGTTGTCCGTGTAGCCGAGAGTCGGGAGCCACACGTTGTCATAGCCGAGCACCGCGAACCTGGACGTGGAGGTCGCGCCGGCCGTGAACAACGGCGGGGCCGGGATCGTGCTCCCGAGAAGCTCGAAGCTGCCCGATCCGTCGGTCTGCTCGCCGGGGCCGGTGACGCTCCAGACGATGCCGTCGTAGCTGTCCATGGTGGCCATCCGCACGAGCGTGCCGTTCGGGATGTTCGTGGCAGAGAACAGCTTCGTCTTGCGCAGGTCGTTGGCGTACTTGCGGAACGACGCCAGCGGCGCCGGGTAGTCGAGCGGATCGAACGGCGGTTGCACGGCATCCCGCACCACGAAGCGCTGCGACGACGCCGGAGCGGCGATCGTGCCGAGCGCACCCCCAGCGACGACCGCCACGGCCACGACGACGGCCGATCCGGCGATCGCCCTCCGCGCGAGGCCGGCGTCTGTCGCGATCGAACGTTTGGAGGAGCGGATGCGCCACCCGAGCCAGCACAGCGCGATGGCGGCGAACGCGATGCCGCGCCCTCCGGCGAACACGCTCTCGCGGGTGCCGAGCAGGATGCTCGCCAGCAACAGCAGCGTCGGCCCAGCGACGATGAGCGCGGCCCGCAACGTTGCGCGGCGGCCGCGGCTCGGCATCCGCACGGCGACGGATACGCAGACGAGTGACACGACCAGCGCAGCCGCGAACGGCACGACGGCGAGGTACGGCGGCGCCTCAAGCGGCGCACGCAGTGTGACGGCATCGGACCAGCCGAACACGGCACCGGTCGCCAGGTCTCCGAGCGAAGCCAGGGTGGGGACCACAACGAGGAGGCCCTCGTGCGGCAGCGCCAGGGCTGTGCCGAAGAGGAAGTAGGCGACGATGCCGGCGAGCACGGCCATCGGCATGGCAACGCGGAACAGGGCGCAGACCACGGCGACCGCGGAACCGACGACGAGTCCACCGAAGCCGGCGACGAGATAGCCGAGGTGGCCGAACGCCGTTGCGAAGCCGAGGATGGCGATGCCTGCGAGCACCGCGAACACGGCAAGGTCGACCCACACGGACGCCGTCATCGTGCCGGCCCACCCGGCCCGTCCCGCCGTCTTCTCCGCGCGTGCCGTCGCCGCCGGGGGCATCGCGGCCGTCGGTGTCGCCGCCGTCATCGTCCTGCCCTCTGCAGAAGTCCGGCGAGCTCGGACAGCGCGGTGACCGTGGCGACGACCGCGTTGCCCACCTTGCGCAGTCCGGGGTCCTCGTCGGCAGCGGTCCGCACGACGATCACGGGCGTGTCCGTCGGGTACAGCGTGGACAGAGCGTGCAGTTCCTTGTGCGTCGCGATGCTGCCGACAACGGCGATCACGAGGCTCGGGTCGGGCAGGCGGGCACCGATGGTGCGCGCGAACTCGCGCAGCGAACCGTAGCGGCTGTCGATCTGCTGGATGCGGCACGTGTCGTCCAGCAGCGTCATCGGCGTCCGTTCGCGCAGACGCGCGTTCTCCCACACCACATCGAGCTCGGACTCCTCCGCCGCCACCTCGACGGCGATCGAGGCGAGTGCCGACACGGCCAGCTCGAACTCGTCATCGGAGAGATAGAAACGGCGGTCGGCGCTCATCAGCAGGAGAAGCTGCGAACGGCGCGTCTCCTGATATTGGCGCACCATGAGCTGTCCCGTGCGCGCGGAGCTGCGCCAGTGCACGTTGCGGATGTCGTCACCCGGCTCGTAGGCGCGCAGCGCGTGGAATGCGAGGTCGCTGTCCGTGATGGCCTTGGTGGTCTGGCCCTCGAGGTCCTTCACCAGACCTCGGGCGGTGGCGGCGATCCGCGTGATCTTCGGATGCACGAACAGCTCGACCTGGTCCGTCCACGTCGTGGTGCGTCGCAGCAGGCCGAGCTGGTCGCCCCGGACGCTGACCGCGGGGCCCGCGACGATGAGCGCACGTCGTTCGGTCGGGATCGCGAAGAGACTCTCGTCTTCGGCCCCCGGCGCCAGCCTCGGCACGACGAACTCGGCGAGGCCTTCGCCGACGGCGAGCTCCATGCGTGTCGGCAGAACGGGCCGGTGTCCGGTGTTGACGACCTCCATACGGCCCATGGCGCGGTCGCCGGCAGTGACCCGACGAGGGTTGAGCTCGATGGCGACTCGGTAGGTTGCGCGACCGAACAGGTAGCCGCACGCGGCGAGCATCCCCGCAGCCAGGGCGAAGCCGATGTAGGCGAACTCGGCCCAGCCGAGCACGAAGGCGAGGCCGAACGAGACGACAGCCGAGACGACGACGATCCAGCCGAGCGGCGTGATCGTCTTGACCGCGCCGATGACGACGGTCAGCGGCACGTCGATGATCCGGCGCAGCGCGCGCCAGATCGCCGCGAGCCCGCCAAGGAGCGCACGCCACAGCTCCCGCAGGGCGAAGGTCGCCTGCGAGCCGGTGCGCCGCTCTGCCGTCGTCACGTCGGTCATGCTGCTCGGTAGGCGGGTGGGTTGACGGTCGCGAGCGCCCTGGCCACCACATCCTCGGCCGTGACGCCCGAGAACTCGGCCTCCGGGTCCACGATCACGCGGTGTGCGAGAACGGGGACCGCCAGCTCGCGCACGTCGTCCGGCGTCACGTACGTGCGACCCGCGGCGATCGCCCACGTCTTGGCAGCACGCGCCAACGCCAGCGCGCCACGGATACTCACACCCAACGCCGCATCCCTGTCGGCACGCGTCGCGGACACCAACTCGCTGAGGTAGCCCATCACGGCGCCATCCGTGTGCACATCAGCAGCCAACTGCGACATCGTCGTCACCGACTCCGACGCGATGATCGCCGACACCGAAGCAGCACGAGCCCGGTTCGAGGACTCCATGAGCAGACGCACGGTCGTCTCGTGGTCCGGATACCCCAGCGATGTCTTGATCAGGAACCGGTCCAACTGTGCCTCGGGCAACGTGTACGTGCCCGCCTGCTCGATCGGGTTCTGCGTCGCAATCACCATGAACGGGCTGCCGACCGGATGGGAGACGCCGTCCACCGTGACGATGCCCTCCTCCATCACCTCCAACAACGCGGACTGCGTCTTCGGGGATGCGCGGTTGATCTCATCCGCGAGCACCACGGAGGCGAAGATCGGGCCGGGGTGGAACTCGAACCGGCCGTTCGACTGGTCGTAGATCGTCACACCCGTCACGTCGGAAGGCAGCAGATCCGGCGTGAACTGGATGCGCGACTGCGTCCCCTGAATCGTGTTCGCCAGCGCCTTCGCCAGGACCGTCTTACCCGTGCCGGGGACATCCTCCAAAAGCACGTGGCCGCCGGACAGCATCGCCGTCACGACCAGCTTGATCGCGTGCTCTTTGCCCAGGATCGCCTTGTCGACGTTCCCCACCAACTGCCCGAAGGCGCCGGCGAACCACGCCGCCTGCTCCTGAGTCACTGCCATGATCGTTGCCTTCTCGTACTTTCTCTTGACTTGATTCGTCGTGCCCGCATCAGAAGGGCACAGTCGGGCTCCGCACGCCATTGATGATGATGTAGCCGCTCTCGTACGTGCCGCAGTTCGGCTTGCGCGTCGTGTAGTAGGTGCTCGTGTCGATGCTGCCGTTGCTGTCGCTCTTCACGCCGGGGACCACCTCGTTCAGCCCCGCCGTGCAGTAGATGGTCACCGAGTACGTCGTGTTCGCTGAGAAGTTCTGGCCCTTGATCAGGAAGTAGTGGCACGTGCCACCGCCGCTCTGGCAAGGAACAGAGTGCGCAGTGTCCGGACCCGTCTGTGCTGCCGGCTGGGGGTTCGGCACGTTGACCGTGTTGCTCGAGGCTGACCAATCGCTCCAGTTATTGCCGTTGTTCTCGACTTGGACCTGAACGGAGTAGTTTCCGGCGCTGAGGCTGCCAACAGACGCGCTCGTTGACGTCGTTTGGCCCGTCTGTCCGCTGCTGAGCTTCCACTTGTACATCTTGAGACCACCCTTCGTGTCCGGTTCACTCCAGCTGAAGCTCACCTTGCCGTTGGGAGAATCCCCGCTCTCGGAGATGGATGGCCTGGCCGGTGTCGCCGGCGTTCCATACGTCGTGACCGAGTTGCTCGACGCCGACGCCTGACTGGATCCGTCGTCGTTCTCCGCGACGATCGTGAAGGTGTATGCCGTTCCGTTGGTCACCGAGATGGCCTGGCCCTTGGGCGGTGCACTGCCCGTCACCGTGGCGGCCTTCTTGCCGTTCGCGTAGATGAGGTAGTCGTTGATCGTCTTGCCGTTGTCGGTCGGAGCGCTCGCAAGACTGACCTTGATCGACCCATCCCCGTTCGCTACCGCAGTCGGCTTCGCAGGCTGAGCGGGCACGTCGTGGATGACCACCTGGTACTGCCCGATGGTCGATGCTGTGCGGGCCGGGTCCTTGGTGGCGTCCTGCACGTTGAACTGGATGTTCACGGTGCCGACGGAGGCACCGCTGCCTACGCTCACGCTGATCGACGTGCCCGTGAACGACACCGTCACTCCCGTCGGCGAGCTGACGGCCTTGGCGCTCGTGATGGTGAGCGGCTGTCCTGGGAACGGATTCACCCAGTACTGGTCGCTCGTCGCGTTGCTCCAGGTCGTGGACTTGGTGCGCTGCACCTCCTGGCTGAACGGTGCGTCCTTCTGCTGCGCCAACGGCCTCGTCGAGCTGACGACCTTGACGTTGACGGATCCGTCGATCGAGGTGGTCGGCGAGTTCACCTTGAAGTGAATCGTCGCCGTCGTGCCGGGTTGTGTGCCGAACGGCGCAGAGATGGACAGCGTCGACCCGCTCGGCGTCGCGACGATGCCGCCGGAGGCGCCCGAGAAGTCGGAGTACGTCAGCTTGCTCAGGATGTCCGGGTTCGGGTGGTAGCTCGACGCCCGGAGGTCGACGGTCGTCGGGTTCTCGCCGGCCTCGATGGTGACGTTCGGCGGCGTGAAGGTGGGTGGGACATCCGACTGATCCGGGTTGCCAACGGTGATCGGCAGCACGAGCGACGTCACGCGATCCGCCGACTGGCCGGGTTCACGACCGTCATCGACCTTGAACGTGATCGCCGCCGGGCCGCGGTAGTCCTTCTCCGCGGTGAACGTGAGCGTCTGATCGTCGACGTAGCCGGACGTCGTGGAGTGGGTCACCGTCACGCCGCCCCGGCTCACGATCTTGGCGGGTCGTCCGGACGGCACAGTGATCAGGTCGGACAGCTTCCACGTCTTCGTGCCGTTCATCGACACGATCTGCTGCGGCACCTTGACCGTCGGCGGCGGAGTTCCGTCGGACGCCGGCGGAACGATGATGAATGCCTCGCCTGCGAGCCCCGTCGTGGGGTCGGTCAGCGTGTAGGCGACAGCCACGCGTGTGTGTTGCGGCTCGACCGTGACCTTTCCGTTCGCGTCGACCGTCGCATACTTCGCGTTCGGGCCGGTCACGTCGACCTTCAGCGCGTTCACCAGGTCGGACGGATTCACCGCGCCCTCGAAGACGTCGACCTTCACGGAACTCTTGCCGACGGCATCCGCCGACTGCACGACCTGGTCGATCGCCGTCGGATACACGGGCTTCGCGTCGTTCGTCACGATGACCTGCACGTAGGCGCTCGCCTGCCCGCCTTGGCCGTTGGTGATCGTGTAGCGGGCGACGTAGACTCCCTGCTTCTCCGGGGCCTGCACGAGTACGAGCTGTCCGTGAACGGAGGCCTTGAGCTCCGGATCGACGTCGGCGAGCTTCTTCTCCACCGAGATCGTGTAGCCGTTGGGGTCCGAGTCGTTGCCGAGCACCGGAACGGATGCCGTCCTGCCCGGCTTGACCTCCACCGTGTCGTTCACGGCGACGGGAGGCTGCAGGCTGCTGGGACGCGGGATGACGCCGATCCGCACCGTTCCCGTCGCACTCTTGCCGTAGGTGTCGGTCACCTTGTAGGTGAAGGTGTCCGTGCCTCCGGATCCCGGATACGCCTCGTAGGTGAACGAGGTGGAGGTGGTCGAGGCGATCCGTCCCAGCGTCGGCTGGCCGACGATGCCGTCGAGCGTCACGGAGTCGCCGTCGGGATCGATCCCGTCGAGCGGAACGGTGATCGGCACGCTCGAGCCGGCGAACGCGCGGGCGGTCAACGCGGTCGGGTTCGGTGCCTGATCCTTGCCGTCCTTGGCCGTGACGACGAACGTGACGGTGCCGACGGCGTTCTGCCCCCACTTGTCGCTGATGGTGTACGAGACGGAGTACTGGCCCGGGGTCGACGGAGCCTGGTACCGCACGGTCTCCCCGCTGACGAACGCCGTGGCCCCAGCGCCCTGATTGGAGACGTCCTTCAACTTGGGATCGAGGGTGAAGGGCTCGTTGTCCGGCGAGTAGTCGTTGTCCAGCACATCCACCGTGGCGATATCGCCGACCCGCACTGTCGCGGCATCGTCGACGGCGACCGGCGGCTGGTGGATCACCAGCGGCGGGATCGGAACGACGGTGATCGTCGAGGTGGATTCCTTCACGCCGTCGGACACGACGTAGTTGAGCTGCACCTGCTGGGGAAGGACCGTCGGCGCGGTGATCTTGACCACCTGGTTGTCGAGCAGCTCTACGTTGAGGTCGGACGAGGCGTCGGTCTTGGTCACGGATCGCACGGCGAGCACTCGGCCCGAGGGCGACGAGTCGTTCGCGAGCGGGTTCACGGTGGTGCTCTCCCCCGGTCGCACGTATGCGTCGTCTGCAACGGCGATGGGGGCTCCGTCCGCTCCGCCATCGGTCGCGTCGAGGCGGATCAGGCCGGTCGTCGTCTTCGCTCCCGCACCGAGCGTGTACTTCAGGTAGTACTCCCCCGGGGTGGATGCGGTGGCGGTGACGGTGCCCTTCTGCGGGTCGGTGACGACCGTCGGATCCGATGGGCCGCTGTCGCTGTTCGCTCCGACGAGCGCGAGCTCATCTCCGGACGGAGAGAGGTCGTTGTCGAGCGGATGGATGGTGACCGGCTGCCCGGCCACGCCGGATGCGAAGTCCGGCGTCGCAACCGGAGCGAGCGAGCCCTGCGGCTTCACGGTGACCATCAGGGATCCGCTCGCACTCGCGTGACCGTCCGTGACGGTGTACCGAACCTCCTTGACACCGGCCTGCCCGTTCTTGCTGAGGAACGTGATGCGGCCGTCCGGCTGGAACTGCACCTGGTCGTCCGTCGTCGACTGCGCGGACGACAGCGACATGTCGTCGCCGTCGGGATCCATCCAGTCGTTCAGCACGTCGTAGGTCACCGACTGACCCACCTCGACGGATGCGTCGCTCTCCCTCTTCGAAGCAGGCGCGGCGTTCTGCGTTGCGGGGTGCACCGTGGCGTTGACCTGGGCGTTGGCCTGCCCGCCGCGGCCGTCGTCGATCGTGTAGCGGAACGAGACGCCTCCCGTCACGTCGTCGGGAACCGTCAGCTGCACCGACCGGCCCCCCTCGATGATGTCGAGGTGTCCCTCAGCGGCGGGGATCGGCGACACGGCTGTCACCGTGAGCACGTCGCCGTCGGGATCCGTGTCGTTGTCCAGCACCGGAAGCACGGTGGACCGTCCGGCACGCACGCCGTAGTTGTCGTCGACGGCCGTCGGCGGATGATTGTCCTTCGTACGGTGCGCGAGCGTGTCCTGGAACGACTGCAGCACGGGCTTCTCCTGGCCGGTGTCGCCGTTCACCTGCGAGTCGTTCGGCTTGAGCGTCGCCCAGTTCTGCACGAGCACCATGTGACTGGAGACGACCCAGGCGTCTCCGTTGCGCAGGTTGTTCAGCGCGATGACGCTGCCGTTCACCCTGAATCGCAGGTCGTCGTCGCTGACCTGCTGCGCGATGTCCATCCCGACGGATGCCTTCCCGTCGCATGCGTAGAGATAGCGGGCGGCACCTGCCCAGGCCCCGTACGAACATCCGTTCAGCCACACGGGCGCCGAGACCTGATCGGACCTCGTGACCGCCTGCTTGACCCCGGCCGAGACGATGGAGACCTTGCTGCCGTCCAGTGGCACCTTCAGGAGTGCGCCGCCTGAGGCGACGAGCGCATACGCGTTCTCGGCACCCGGCTGCTGGAGTTGAAGGCCCTTCGTCGGAAGATTGACCACCTTGTCCGTGCTGACCAGCACGCGGTTGAGCTTGGTGTCCAGGATCACCGGGGTGTCGCCGACCGCGGACAACTGGAAGCCCGAAGAGACGGACAGCGTGGACTGCTGCCCCGTCGCTCCCGGGTGATCGAACCGCAGCAGGGCCTTGCGTGTCGGCGACACGCTGTAGGTCACTCCCGACGAGGTGACGACCGTTTTGGTTCCGGTACCGAGCTTCGCGGACGGCTTGGTCTTCGACGGGTCGAACGCCAGCCGGGACGACGCGTCGAGCACCCACACCTTGCCGTCGGGAGCCGTGATGGCGATGGTGTTGCCGCCGTAGGAGACTTGCGAGCCCGCGGGAATGCTCACCCGGTCGACGAACGAGACGAAGGCCGGATCGATGCGCTCCAGCGTGCCGTTCTTCGTGTCGGTGAGGAAGTACGCTGAGCCGTTCTGCAGCACGTCGAGTGAGCTGGAGGCACCAGTGACCGCGGCATCAAGCTCATCGATCTGATGGTTCAGGCGACCGCCCATGAGCTTGTCGCCGTTGGTGACCCAGACGTCTCGCGCGGTGAGGCTCACGTCATCCGTCGGGAAGCCCTTGTGCAGCACGGCGAATGTCACAGGCACGGCCGCGACGACCGCGATGACGACCGCGGAAGCGATCGCCTTGTGTGCGCGGATCCAAGCAGCGAGGGGCCTGAGCACGATGTCTGTGTTCCCTATCCCGTCCGGCGATCCGACTACAGAGTGGTGCCCGCTCCCCCAAGCCCGTACAAGCTAGCACACCCCTTGATGGCTAGACGAATCGGTCTATGCTGCTACGTTTCGGGCTCGCGATCCAACAGTTCGAGGTCTTCCGAGCCCACCAAGTGGGTCGAGACCGCGTACTCCACGAGGCGTGCCCGCCTGCTCGTGGCGAGCTTGCCTGCCCCGCCGCGCAGCCCGGCGACTCCGAGCTTGTCGAGCTTGTCGCACACGTTGTCGAGCTTGCGGTTGAAGGTGGTGAGCGACCAGCCGAGGCGGGCCGCGGCATCCGCCGACGTCGGCACGACGGACCTGCCTGGCACCTGCTGCCGCAGCATGGACTCGGACAACGCCACGATCAGCTGACGCTGGGTGGTGGTGAGGGCGACGGGGAGCATCGTGGTCGAGCCGCCGGACTCCTGCAGGATGCGCGACGTGCTGTACAGGTCGTCGGCGTTCAGGATCGTGAAGTCGTAGGTGGTCGGCCCAGCGCTGAACATGACGTGCATCGTCTCGAACACGATCGGCAGCCGCGCACCCGGGGCGAGCCAGGCCTGCACGGCGCCCGTGCCGTCGGTGACGGTGGCCGTCAGCAGCGTGCCGACGTTGGCCAGCCACCACATGCCGTGCTCGTCGAAGATGCGGAGGAACCTGCGGTGCAGGTACGGGTTGTCGTCGATGGACAGGTCGGAGTCGCGTCCGATCGAGAAGTCACCCGGACTCTCGATCGGATGGAGCTCTCCGCAGAACTCGACGGTCAGCGAGCTCACGGTGAGCACGCCTTCAACCCGTTCGGGGAGGTCCTTCCGTCACGCACGATCTCCACCTGGATGCAGACGCTGGCGCCAGGGGTGAGCCCGGTCAGGGTCGCTTGCGGCTTGTCCGTGGACGTGGGGCTGTCGGTGGAGGAGTCACGCAGCCACTGGTAGGAGTCCTGCGGCTTGGGCTTCGGGTTCTTCCAGACGAACGTCACGCTCGTGCCGTCCGCGCTGCGCGTCTTCGAGACGAGCGTGGGATCTGGCACCGACGACAGTGCGATCTGTCCGTCATCGCTTCCCGGCGCGTTCGTGTGGGTCGCCGAGCTCGTACCCGGCACCAGGAGTGTTGCGGCGGTGATGCCACCGACGACGATCACGACGCACGCTGCGACGATGCCCACGATCATCCCGATTCGCCGTCGATTCGGAGCCGCGGTCTCCGGGGTATCGGTCTCTGGAGCTGCGGGTTCCGCGACGGGGGCGGGTACCGGCATCCCCGGCGCAGCGACGGTCGGTGCATGCCGGAGCATCGTGTGGTCGGGTGCCGACGCGGCCGCTCCGCGCATGATGGTCTGGTCGGCAGCGGGCTGTGCGCGGACCGTCTGCACATCGCGCACTCGCGTGGCATCCGCATCCGGTCCCGCCGGGATGCGCATCGGCGACGGGGGCGGCGGCTGAGGAGCACGCGGCTGCACGGGCCGCGGAGCCGCCGGTTGGGCGATGATCGTGGAGACCTGACGGATCCGCGTCTCATCTGCCGGGTCCACGCCGACCTCGGATTCTGCGCGCTCCACCGCAACGGCGAGGTTCGGCACCTCGATGCCGGTCGGCGAGTATCCGAGTTCGAGTTCGACCCGCTGCAGCGCCCTGGCGAACTCCACGGCCGAGGCGTAACGGTCGTCGCGACGCGTTGCCATGCCCTTGGCGAGCACCGCGACCAGCGTGCGCGGCACATCCGGACGATCGAGCGGGGTGATGGCACCGCGCTCGATGCGACCGATCAGGTCGAGCGTGCCGTTCGAGCGTCCGGGGACCTCGAACGGCGTGTGCCCGGCGAGCAGGGTGTAGATGGTGGCTGCGAGCGAGAAGACATCACTGCGCACGTCGGGCTTGGGGTCGTCGTCGAACATCTCGGCGGGCGACCACGGCACCGAGAGTCCGACAGACTGGCGAGTCGTGGTGTCTGCCCCCTGTCGGTTCGGAAGGCGCGACAGCGTCGTCGTGTGCGTCGGCAGCTCGTCCTCGAGCGTCGACGAGATGCCGAAGTCCGTCAGTGCCGGCCAGCCGAAGTCGTTCGTGAGCACGTTGGCCGGCTTGATGTCACGGTGCAGGATGCCTGCGGCGTGCGCCGTTGCCACGGCGCTCGACACGCGCACGCCGATGCGCAGTGCGTCTTCGACGCCGAACCGCTCGCGCTTGTAACGCTCGCCCAGCGACGGACCGGAGCAGTACTCCATGACGAAGTACGGACGGTCGTCCGCCGACACGTCTGCGTGGTAGATCGTGACGATGTAGGGATGCGCGGACAGCTGCGCCATCACGTTCGCCTCGGCGACGAAGTGGGCGCGGGACTGCTGGTCGAGCTCGTCGGTGAGCAGAACCTTCACGGCGACCTTGCGCCGCGGAAGCTTCTGCTCGTACAGGAAGACGTCGGAGAATCCGCCGGATCCCAGCAATCGCTGGTACGCGTACCCGGGCAGCTCCGGTGCCTCGGCGGCGACCCGCCTGCTCATGCTTGCACGACGTCCAGCGTCACACCGCTGCCCAGGTCGATCGTGGTTCCCGCGATCACGGAGGTCGGCTCACCAGCGCGCAGCTTCTGCGGCGTCTTGCCCGGAAGTGCGATCAGTGTGCCGTTGCGCGAGTGCAGATCGGTGACAACGACGGTTCCGCCCTCGATCGTCAACTGCACGTGGTTGCGCGAGATGTCGTGCTCGACGCTGTCGACCGTGACGAGACGCGGAACCTTGCCTCCGCCCATCTTGCTCACACTGGGTGCGCGGCCCACGACCACCATGCCGTCGATCGGCTCCGAGCTGCCGTCTGGAAGCCGCAGCGTGAAGCCGCCCTCGGCCGTCGGTGCCGGCGACACGACGGGCGCGGGCTCCGGCGCGGATGCTGCGCCTGCCGCGCTGCGCAGCGCCGCGATGTCGCCGCTCATGACAGTGAGGCCATCGTGGTCGCCGAGCGGCGCCGGGGCGGACTCGGACAGGGTCGATGAGGATGCCGAGCCGATCGGAGCAGGGGCGATCATCGCCGAGACGCTCGGCGCCGCGCCGCCTGCCTCGTCGCCCTCTTCGCTTTCCGGACGAACGGCCGCGTCGTTCACGCCTCGCATCAGGGTCGCGCCGAAGAGGTGGTCGTATCCGGTCGTCTCGTTGGGCCGCTCGGATGCGGCCGGACGATCGGCTTCGACGGCGTCGCCGCCCGTGACGGTGGCCTCGAGGTCGGCGATCGTGCGGTCCAGATCCGTCGTGGAGCGCTGTTCCGCCCCTGCATCGGACGCCGCATCCGCAGCCACGACGTCTGGACTCGACACGTCGCTGCCCTCATCGGTTCGGGAAAGCAACGCGGCCGGGGTCTCCGTCTCGTCTCCCGGCGAGGGCGCGATCGTGTCGCCCCACGATCCGGTCGGTGCTGCGGGCGCGGAGGCCGCCGGGGCCGGTGCGAGGATCCCGGATGCGAGCGGGACGACCGGCGTCGCGTCGCTCGGTGCAGAACGAATCGGAGCCGCGGATGGAGCCCATTCCGAAGCCGGGATGCCGTCTGGCACGCCCGCGAATCCCGTCGACTGTCCGTCGAAGGCGAGCGATCCGAACGCCACGGCACTCACCCAGGCCGTGCCGACGACAAGGGGAAGGGCCGGGCCGCCCACGGCATCCGACGGGATGCACTTGACGCGGAACCCGCGCACACCGCTCATCGGACGCTCGACCCAGGTCGACACACCCCGTGCGGTGATGTCGTCGGCTCCGGCGACGGTGTCGATCGCGACGCCCGCCTCTCCACGCACGATGAACCGACCGACGTACGCGTCGTCCTTCGCGTCCCATTCGGCCAGCACGAAGCCGGGGGCAGAGGTCAGACCATGCCTGGCGAGCTCGTCGATCACCAGGCGGATGCCGTCGTCGTCGCAGAGCGCAGCCCACAGCCGAGCGGCGAAGGCGGCATCCGGTGCCGGAACGTGCACGACGGCGAGCCGTCCGGGAATGACGGCGGCCAGCCAGCCGCCAGGGGCCGTGTGTTCAACAGCGAGCACGGTCGTCGTCCTTCGTCCTTCGTTCTTCGGGTGAGGAAAGGGAGTGGTGCGAGTGTTCGGGCACGCGGTCAGAGACGGGGTCGGGTGTCCTCGAGGTACTGCCGGTGGTCAGGTCGTTCCACCGTATCGTGATCGGCCGTCTCGGACGACGGCCAGGACGAGACGACCAGCGCCGTCACGTTGTCGCGTCCGCCGGCGGCGATGGCCGCTTCGGTCAGCACGTCGGCGAGGCGGTGGTCGTGCGGATTCTCGCGCAGGATGGTCGCGATCTCGTCGTCGTCGAGCTCCTTGCTCAAACCGTCGGAGCAGATCAGGAAGGTCTGCTCGCCACCGACGGGCAGCATCCAGACGTCCACATCGATGTCGTCGGCAGCGCCGAGGGCGCGGGTGATGACATTGCGCTCCGGATGCGCGCCGGCGTCCTGCACGCTGAGCACACCCGCGTCGATCAGCTCCTGCACGGCAGAGTGGTCGACGCTCAGCTGCGTGAGGCGTGCGCCGTCCCAGCCGTAGACACGGGAGTCGCCGATGTTGACGATCATCCAGTAGCGCGTGCCGGATCCGCTCCCGTTCACTGCGACGACGCCTGCCAGCGTCGTGCCTGCGACGGCGACCCCTGATGCGTCCTCGGTGGACAGCGCGCGGACCGCGTCGTTGGCCGCGCTGATCGCGTCGAGCACGTCGCCGGGTGAGACGTCCGATCCCTCTGGGATCCGCTCTCCCACGATCCGCACCGCCGTGCTGCTGGCCAGATCCCCGCGGGCGTGACCGCCCATTCCGTCGGCCACCACGAACACCGGATCACGCGCCAGAACAGCGTCCTCGTTGACCGCGCGGACCGCACCGGCGTCAGTGCGGGCGCTCACCGCCAGCGTCAGCTTCACTGATCGCGTTCTCCTGCCTTGTTTCCTGTTCGGCCAGCAGCCTTCCGGCCCGGCGGTCGATCCACATTTTGGTCAGACTTGCCATCGTAGCCACAACCATGGCCGCCGCGATGAATCCGAGCGACGCCCATGTGCCGATTTCGGGTGCCCACGAGACGGGCTCACCGCCGTTGATGAACGGCACCTGGTTCTCGTGCAGCGCGTGCAGCACGAGCTTGACGCCGATGAAGACGAGGATGGCCGCGATCCCGTACTTGAGGTACTGCAGCCGCTGCAGGAGATGGCCGAGCAGGAAGTACAGCTGTCGAAGGCCCATGAGGGCGAACACGTTGGCGGCGAAGACGATGAACGGACTCTGCGTGATGCCGAAAATGGCGGGGATCGAGTCCAGGGCGAAGAGCAGGTCCGTCGTACCCAGCGCCAGGATCACCAACAGCATCGGCGTGAAGAACCGCTTGCCGTCGACGGTGACCCGCAGCTTGCCCTCGTTGAAACGGTCGGAAACCTTCAGGTGCTTGCGGGCGAAGCGCGTGAGCCAGTTGTCCTTCTGGCCCTCGTCGTCGTGGTGGCCGAACGCCTGCGTGTAGGCCGTATAGAGAAGGAACGCTCCGAAGAGGTAGAAGATCCAGCTGAAGTTCTCGATGAGCTGGGCACCGATGACGATGAACACCGCACGCAGGATCAGAGCGATGATGATGCCGGCGAAGAGCGCCTCCTGCTGAAACCGCACGGGCACGGCGAACCGCGTCATGATCACGACGAACACGAACAGGTTGTCGATGCTCAGGCTGTATTCGGTGAGCCAACCGGCCAGGAACTGTCCGGCGTGCTCGCCGTCGCCCATCCAGAACAGGATGCCGGCGAACACCACGGCGAGCAGGGCGTAGCCGCCGACGAACAGCGCAGCCTCGAGCGGCTTCGGCACGTGGGGTCGTTTCACAGCCAGGGTGAGATCGGCGGCGAGGACGACGCACAGCACGACGATGGACGTGATCTCGAACCAGAGCGGGAGTGCGGTCTGCATGGACTGCTTTCGGGAGGTCTCGTCACGATGACGGGTACGCCTCGTGACGAGGGTCTCTCCCGCGCACCGCGACTTCTCGCCTGTGCGCCGCACGACCGGAGCCGAAGCAGAACGGATGTTCGCGGCTCGTGATGACGATCGTGCTGACGGCCGCACTGCGACCGCTGGGATACTCCCCCTCGCGCACTCCAGCTTACCGGCCATGGACCGTGCGGATGCCTTGAGCCCGGCATCCGTCGCTCCTAGCCTTGAACGCAAATGGGCTGGTTCGACGCGACGGAGTACGAACTCGCGAGGCAGGTGCTCGAACGGGGTATCGCCGCGATGTACCTCGTCGCGTTCCTCTCCACCGCCGCCCAGTTCCGCGTGCTGCTGGGTGACCACGGGCTGCAGCCCGCGCCGAGGTTCGTGCGGCGCATGGGCGACCGCCTGTCGCCGACGCTCTTCCGGTGGCGCTATTCCGACCGCCTGCTGATCGCTGTCGCTGCCGCGGGCGCCGTGCTTGCGGCGTCGGTGGTGGCCGGTCTGCCTCAGCTCTTGCCGTCCTGGGCGCCGATGGTCGCCTTCCTGCTGATCTGGCTCGGCTACCTCTCCATCGTCGACGTCGGCCAGACCTTCTACGCGTTCGGCTGGGAGAGCCTGCTCCTGGAGGCGGGGTTCGCTGCGGCCTTCCTCGGGGCGAACGACCAGGCGCCGCCGTGGGTGATGATCGTGTTCGTGCGCTGGCTGGTGTTCC
Source organism: Planctomonas sp. JC2975 (assembly GCF_012985205.1). NCBI lineage: Bacteria > Bacillati > Actinomycetota > Actinomycetes > Micrococcales > Microbacteriaceae > Planctomonas > Planctomonas sp. JC2975. The sequence goes on from NZ_JABEKS010000001.1 coordinate 832,823, forward strand.
GGCTGGAGTTCGGCGCCGGCATGATCAAGATCCGCGGTGACCGCTCGTGGCGCGACCTCACTGCTCTCTACTACCACCACGAGACGCAGCCGATGCCTGGCCCGCTCAGCTGGTTCTTCCACCACCTCCCGCGCTGGTTCCACCGCATCGAGGTGCTCGGCAACCATTTCGCGCAGCTCGTCGTGCCGTTCTTCCTCTTCGCTCCGCAGCCCGTGGCGAGCGTCGCTGCGGCGATCGTGATCCTGACGCAGCTCTGGCTGGTGGCGTCCGGCAACTTCGCCTGGCTCAACGTGCTGACGATCATCCTCGCGTTCGGAGCGGTCTCCGATCCGGTCGCGCACGCCGTCATCCCTGCGATGCCCGAACACACGGACCACCTGGTCACGCCGACCTGGTTCTTCGTCGTGATCTGCGTGGTCGGCATCCTGCTGCTCTGGCTCAGCTGGTGGCCGCTGAAGAACCTGTTCGCCAGGCGGCAGCTGATGAACGCGAGCTTCAACCGCTGGCACCTCGTGAACGCGTACGGCGCATTCGGATCCGTGACGAAAGAGCGCTACGAGGTGATCGTCGAGGCGACCGACTCGAACGATTGGCACACGGCGGTGTGGCGCGAGTACGAGTTCAAGGGCAAACCAGGCGACCCACGCCACTGGCCGCGCCAGTTCGCGCCGTACCACCTGCGCCTGGACTGGCTGATGTGGTTCCTGGCGCTCGGCTCGCGCGGAGAGGACTGGTTCTATCCGCTGCTGCAGAAGCTGCTCGAGGCGGATCCCGCGACCCTGCGGATGCTCCGCACGGCCCCGTTCGGCGCCGAGCGCCCTGCGATGGTGCGGGCGTCGCTCTATCTGTACCGCTTCTCCACCTGGCAGGAGTTGCGGCGCGACCACGTGTGGTGGGTTCGGGAGCGGATGTCGGACTTCGTGCCGCCGGTCACGCTGTCCGCACCTGACCGCTGACCGATTGGGTCTCCGGACGGGTGTCGGACGTTCGCGTTAGCGTCCGATGATGGAACCGTTCAAGATCGACGTGTCCGTTTCCGAGCTGGACGAACTGCGCGAACGCCTGTCGCGCGCCCGGCTTCTCCCGGACAGCCCGGGCCGGCCGTACGCAGGCATGACGAACGCGTATCTGGCGGACCTCGCCGAATCATGGGCGGACTTCGACTGGCCGGCGAGGCAGGACTGGCTGAACGGGCACCCGCAGTTCGTCGCCCGGATCGACGGAGCACGAGTGCACTTCGTGCACCTGCGGTCGCAGAACCCGCACGCTCCGGCCCTGCTCGTCATGCACGGATGGCCGCACACCTTCGCGATGCAACTCGACTTCGCCGATCTGCTGCCCGACTTCAACGTGGTGGTGCCGAGCCTGCCAGGATTCGGCTTCTCGTCGCCATATGCCTCAGGAGCCATGAACGAGGAACGGCTGGCTGCGACGATGCACACCCTCATGACCGATGTGCTCGGCTACCCGCGCTACCTCACCTATGGCGAAGATGTCACCGCCAACGTGAACGACCTCATCGCGGCGACGCATCCGGATGCTGTGCAGGGGATCCTGGTGACGCACGCGCACTTCCCCACCGCCGAAGAACGCCGGGGCCCGACCGCACCGGACGCCGTGGCGTTCTTCGCCGGTCTCGCCGATCGCCAGGCGTCCATGGGCGGATACGCGCACATCCAGGGCACGCGCCCCGACACGCTCGCCGCCGCACTGAACGACTCGCCGATGGGACTCCTCGCCTGGCTCGTGGAGAAGTTCGTCGAGTGGAGCGACACGCCAGCCGGCGATCCGCGCGAGGTGGAGCGACGACTGTCGCGGGAGCGTCTCCTCACCGAGGCGATGATCTATTGGACCTCGCAGTCGATCGGCACCTCGTTCCGGCCCTATTTCGACGACATGGACGCCGTCATCCCGCCCGTCACGGTTCCGGCGAGCGTGCACATCCAGCGGCACGAGCACGACTACCCCGAGTCGGTCGCGCGGGACTTCTACCGGGATCTGCGCACCTTCGATCGCCTCGAACACGGTGGGCACTTCGCGGTCGCCGAGGTTCCGGCCGACATGGCTGGCCGCGCGAGGGCGTTCGCCCGGGAGCTCGGGCTGGTTCCCCCGGTCGGCGACTGATCGGGACAGCCACCAGCGCCCTCGTGTGCTCGCGCAGGCCGTTTGTCAATCGCTGGGATCCCCGTGGCCGAGCACGCATGATGAAGCCACACGACGAATCGCACGTCGTGCCGGCCTCTCGGGGAGGGATCGATGGGAGCTCGGAGCGACACTCGCGCCGCCGCCGTGGTGAAGCTGCGGGAGAGCGATCCGGACGGCCCCGGCATCAGACGGGTCCGCCGGGGGTCGGGGTTCCGCTATCGATCGGATGCCGGTGGCTCCCTCGATGCCGCGACGCTCCAACGCATCAAGGCGCTGGCCATACCGCCGGCCTGGAGCGACGTCTGGGTCTGCCTCGACGCTCGAGGTCACATCCAGGCGATCGGCGTCGATGCTGCCGGTCGACGGCAGTACATCTACCACGACGACTGGCGACGCATGCGGGACGAGGCGAAGTTCGATCGGATGCTCGAGCTCGCCGAAGCGCTGCCCGGCGCGCGACGGGCGGTCGGCCGGGACCTGCGCCGACCGCGACTCGACAGGCGACGAGCGCTCGGTGCCGCGTTCCGCATGATCGATCGCGCCGCCGTGCGGGTCGGCGGCGAGGAATACCGGCGGCTGTACGGCAGTAGGGGTGTGACGACCCTTCGCTGCCGCGACGTGCTGGTCGAGGACGACACCATCACGCTCGGCTTCCCGTCCAAGAGCGGCCAGCTCTGGGAGTCCTCGTTGCGGGATCGTCTGCTCGCCAGGTACCTGGCCACCGTCATCGGGATGCGCGGACCGTCCTCCCGCGTCGTGTCATGGCGGGACAGTCGCTGGCATCCCGTGACGAGCGCCGAACTCAACGATTACATCCGGGAGCGAACGGGCGTCGACGCGACGGCCAAGGACTTCCGCACTCTCCGCGGGACGATCGTCGCTGCGACCTCTCTGGCCGAATCCGAGCGCGGAGAACTGGTGATGTCGGCCGAAGCCGCCATCCGCGATGCGATGAGCGCCGCTGCCCACGAACTGGGCAACACACCGGCGATAGCCCGCGTCAGCTACGTGGATCCCCGTGTCGTGGATCGCTTCCGGGCCGGCGACACGATCACGCTGCGCGAGCCGGCGGAAAGAGCGGTGCGCAGGCTCCTCCGATGACCGGTTACGAGTGTTGTCCCAGGTCGTAGTCAGGACGGGGCGGCTGACCCTGCTGGACGTCGCCCTCGCCACCCTCTCGGCCTCCGAACGGCCGGCCGTGATCGGCGAACTCCTCGCGCTGGAACACGAAGGTCCACTGGCCGAGCACGAACCGCGCCCCGGTGCGAAGGATCGTCTCGTCGGCGGGCGCGTCCGAGATCTCAGGTGCGACAGTGGTCTCGCCGGCGCCGACCAGGGAGAGCAGGTATTCGTCCCGGTCGTCGTGCCTGATGTGGGCGTGCAGCGCATCGAGACCTTCGAGCCGGAGGTCGCAGTCGGCGGCCGATCCGATCCGAATGCCGTCCTCATCCAGGTCGAACACGAATCGGCGGTCGCCACCCGATACGAGCAGGCGCGGTTCACCGGCTCCCCATCCAGCGTGCGTCGTTCCGATTCCCGTCGACCGGTCGTTCGGCTGTGCAGTGGACATTCGCTCCCCCATCGTGTTCGCCGCCCCTCGCCCGACGACAGGAACCCGCGAGACCAGTTCCGAGGCGTCGCTCGAGGACGGCGGAGAAGACGCTACCGACATCGCTACGCCGAGGTGCAGCGGTTGACTTTCAACGCCTCCAGTGCCTGCGCGGGGCAGTCCATCTCGCCGTCGGAGTCCGCGGGCGATTGGGAATCAGGATCGTGGTCGTTGCCGTTCATGCTCCACGACGGCTCTTTCGTCCCGGATGACATGGTGCCCGCCCCAGCGGCGCGACTCGGTCAATCCGGCCGCCTCGGCATCCGCTCGCGTGGGGAAGGGACCTACGGCGAACACCTCGCCCTCGACCTTGTTGAACCACTTACCGGCACGGTGGAACGTCTCGACATCTCCGGCAGGCATGACGCACGGCCTCCTTCGCGTTGCTTATGTCCCGTACTACGCCGATTCGTCCTGGCCGTGAGGGGTTGCATCCTCAGGAAAAGACCGCACAGGTACGTTCGTGGATCATCCGGCTGGACGTCTTCCGGCCGACGCGCCCGTTCTCGTCAGGGCTGCTCGCATCGGGTCGAGCACGTCCAGGACACGCAACGTCGTCAGCTGCTCGATGTCGTGTGCCAGAGCTGTGGCGGTGGAAAACGACCAGCCATGCGGTGACGCGTGGCTCGGATGCTCCCCGGCAGCTGCGGCAGCCACTGTGTCATCCGCCGGACCGCCGTTGCGCACCTTGGAAACGCACGAAGCCCGGATCCCTTCCGAAGAAGAGAACCGGGCTTCTTGTGTGTGACCCCAGCGGGATTTGAACCCGCGTTACCGCCGTGAGAGGGCGACGTCCTAGGCCGCTAAACGATGGGGCCGGTCTTGTTGACCCGAAAAAGGCAACTCATCGAGTATGCCACACGATGGCTGGCCGCCCCAAATCGGGCGACCACACTGCGCGGCACCGCCGTCACGCGTACACGAGCAGCGCACCGGGGGCGACGGAGACCTCCACCGGGAGGGGTCCGATCCGCTCTCCGTCTGCGTAGGCGACCACGCCATCGGCCTCGAGCGAGACCGCTCGCGCCCGCGAGATGTGCACCTCGGGCAGCGTGGTGTGCTCACCGCGGAAGACCTTGGGGAACACGCGGAGCAGGCGGAGTTTGGGCATCCTGTCGACGATGAAGAGGTCGAGCAGGCCGTCGTCGAGCTCGGCGTCTGGCGTGATGCGCATGCCGCCCCCGATCGAGCGTCCGTTCGCAACGGAGATGAGCATCGCTTCCGTGGACGCGGCGACGCCGTCGACCGAAGTCCTGTAACGCACCGGACGGAAGGACAGCAGCTCGAGCACCATGGCCACCGTGTAACGCTGGGAGCCCTTCGGCCAGGTCATCCGATTGGCGCGGTCGTTGACGCGGGCGTCGAATCCCGCGGAGACCACCCCGCCGAACCAGGTCGTCAACTCGCCCTGACGCACCTGCCCGAGGTCGATGCGGCGGGGTCCGCGCAGCAGGGCGGCGTGCAGGGCGGTGATCGAGGCATCCGTGTCGTCGATGGGCAGTCCGAGCGTGCGGGCCATGTCATTGCCCGTGCCGCTCGCGACGATGCCGAGTGCCACCTCGGTTTGCGCAACGATGTTCACCCCGAGGCTGACCATGCCGTCGCCGCCGACCACGACGAGCACGTCGACTCCCCCCGCTTCGACGACCTTCGCCGTCTCGCGGCGGAGCAGCTCGTAGTTGGGCTGCGTCAGCACGATGACGTCGTGTCCTGACGCCTGCAGTGCGTTCACCACGGCCGGCCCGGCTCCGCGACGGCGACCGAACGCGGCCTGCGGGTTGACGGCCACCGCGATGCGCAGCACGGCGGGAGCCCCCTCCGGGACGTCAGTGCCCCGCGCGCTGCTCATGGTGACGATTATGACGGAACGGGGACCGCCCGCCGACCGGGGCTGGTCGGCGGGCGGGACGAGGTCGATGGGCTGCCTGGCATCGGTGACGCAAGGGGACGACCACCGCCGACGGGTGTCAGCCCAGCCGGACCCTGCGCAGCAACTGGGCGTTGATGGCGACCACGATGGTCGAGACGCTCATCAGTACGGCCCCGAGCGCCGGGGAGACGACCACGCCGAACGGCTCGAGCACGCCGGCAGCGAGCGGAATGGCCACGATGTTGTATCCCGCGGCCCACCACAGGTTCTGGGTCATCTTGCGGTAGGTGCTCGCGGAAAGGGCGACCGTCATCGGAACGCCGCGCGGGTCGCTGGACGCCAGCACGATGCCTGCGGACTCGATGGCCACATCGGTGCCGGCTCCGATCGCCACGCCGACGTCGGCCTGTGCCAGCGCCGGGGCGTCGTTCACGCCGTCGCCGACCATCATGACGCGCGAACCATCTTTCTGGAGCGACGAGACGGCCGCCGCCTTCTGGTCGGGCAGCACCTCCGCGATCACTTCGTCGATGCCGAGATCGGCGGCCACGGCATCGGCGACAGCACGCGAATCCCCCGTCAGCATGGCGACGCGCACACCCCGTCGCTTCAGTGCCGCGACGGCATCACGGGACTGGGGTCGCACGACATCCGCCACGGCGACGAGGCCGACGACCTCTTCACCGTTCGCGCCATCCGTGATGACGAACACCACGGTGTTGCCGGCGTGCTGCGCCCGCTCGGACGGCTCAGCCATTACCCCTGGCAGCTGCAGCCCACGCTCGGCCACCACGCGAGACGACCCGACGGTGACCCGGGTGGATCCGACGGTCCCGGTGACCCCGCGGCCGCGCAGGGCCTCGAAGTCGGCGGCCGCTTCAACGGCGAGACCGCGTTCGCGTGCCGCCGCCACAACGGCCATGCCGATCGGATGCTCCGCATCCGCCTCCACTGCAGCCGCGAGACCGAGAACGGTCGCCTCATCCACGCCGTCGGCCGTTCCGACCAGGACGACGCCCTGCCGCCCCTCCGTCAGGGTGCCGGTCTTGTCGAAGAGCACGACATGTGTGAGCCGTGCATCCTCCAGCGCGGCACGGCTGCGCACGAGGATGCCGTTCTTCGCGCCAAGGGACGTGGCGATCTGCGCCACCAGCGGGATCGCGAGACCCAGCGCGTGCGGGCACGCGATCACGAGCACCGTCACGACACGCTCGAGCACGAAGTTCGGATCGTCACCGCGCAGGAACAGCCACACCACGAGGGTCACCGCCGCCGACGCGAGTGCTGCGTAGAACAGCCAGCCGGCGGCGCGATCGGCGAGCAGTTGTGCGCCGGACTTGCTGGCCTGTGCTTGCGCGACCAGACGCATGATGCCCGCGAGCGCCGAGTCGTCCTGCTCCTTCGTCATCTCGACGGTGAGCGAGCCGGCGCCGTTCGTGCTTCCGGCGACGACGGATGCCCCCGCCTCCTTCACGACGGCCGCCGACTCCCCGGTCAGCAGCGACTCGTCCACGTCGGATCTTCCACCGACGACGACGCCGTCCACCGGGATGCTCGCCCCCGGACGCACGAGAACCCTGTCGCCCACCCGCAGTTCGGCGATCGCGACGGAGCGAGTGCCAGAGGCGCCGCCGATCTCGTCGCCGCCGACGGCCTCCGCTGTGTCGGGCAGCAGCGTCGCGAGCTCGCCGAGCGCGTTCTGCGCACCCATCACGGCCGACATCTCGATCCAGTGCCCGAGCAGCATGATCGTGATCAGGGTGGCGAGCTCCCACCAGAAGTCCATTCCGTGGAGCCCGAATGTGACGGCGAGGCTGTATCCGAGCGCCACGACGATGGCCAGGGCGATCAGGGTCATCATGCCCGGCTTGCGGGATCGGAGCTCGGCGACCGCGCCCCTCAGGAAGACGAGGCCGCCGTAGACGAACACCGCGACCCCGAAAACGGCCGGGATGAACTGGCTCCCCGGGAATCGAGGGCTCGAGAGCCCGAGGATGTCCTGCAGTCCCGTGGAGAACACCATCGTCGGAACCGTGAGCACCAGGCTCCACCAGAACTTGCGGCGGAACTGGGCGGGATCGTGAGCGCTGTGCTCGTGAGCGCTGTGCTTGTGCGCGCTGTGATCATGGGCATCGTGGTCGTGCTCGCCGTGGTCTCCGTGCCCGGCGTGGGCTGTCTCCCCCTGCGTGCCGCCATGATGCTCGTGGTGCGCCGGATGGTCGTTGCCGTCCCGTTCGTTCCCGTGGCGGTCGTGAGCACCGTACGCCGGTCCGCCACTGTGGTTCGGTGCGTGATCGTGCTGTGCGTGGACACCGGTCGCGGTGTCGTCGGTGTGCTCGTCCATCGTCCTCATTCTAATACCCCCAGGGGGTATCAACGCCAGGGGTCCGACACTATTCCGCCCGACATCCCCTCGCGCGCAGGCATGTTGCACACGCGCCAGAATGGAGCCATGAAACTCACCAAGCTCGAGCACGCAGCGCTGATCGTGGAGTCCGAGGGACAGAAGCTGTTCATCGACCCGGGATCGTTCTCCACCCCCATCACCGACGCGACCGACACGGTTGCCGTGGTCATCACGCACGAGCACGCCGACCACTGGACGCCCGAGCAGCTGAACCGCATCCTCGAGACCAGTCCGGATGCCACCATCTACGGCCCGGAGGGCGTGGCGGCAGCAGCATCCGACTTCAAGGTCACCACGGTGCACGCCGGCGACACGGTGGAAGCCGGACCCTTCACGCTGCGCTTCTTCGGCGGCAAGCACGCCGTCATCCACTCATCGATCCCGATCGTCGACAACGTCGGCGTCGTCGTCAACGACGCGCTGGTGTACCCGGGTGACTCGTTCGCCGCGCCGGACCTCTCCGAGATCAACGTGCTCGCGGTGCCGTCATCGGCGCCATGGCTGAAGGCATCGGAGTTCATCGACTACGTGCTCGGCCTCAAGCCGCGCCACGCGTTCGCGACCCACGAGATGGTCAGCTCGGTCGTCGGCAAGCAGATGGCCAACGGCCGCATCCAATGGGCGGTCGAGCAGGGCGGCGGACGCTACCTCGACCTGCAGCCCGGCGACACGTACGACATCTGAGCTGTTTGGTGCGCGGGCACCCCAACCCGCGCACCGCAGTCGGCTCCCCGAGACACCCGCGTCCGGCCGGCGACGGCACAGCCGCCGCCTCCAGGAGCGGCCCACCTCCACCCGTGAGCGCGGGCACCCCAACCCGCGCACCGCAGTCGGCTCCCCGAGACACCCGCGTCCGGCGACGGCACAGCCGCCGCCTCCAGGAGCGGCCCACCTCCACCCGTGAGCGCGGGCACCCCAACCCGCGCACCGCAGTCGGCTCCCCGAGACACCCGCGTCCGGCGACGGCACAGCCGCCGATACGGGTGAGCCCACCTCCGACGTGGTCGTGCGCGCAGGTCGAACATGCGTGATCGCGCTCCGTCGAACGGGAACGTTCGGTTTGCTTGTCCTGTCTTGGGGCCAGCCGCGTCAGCGAGGTCGACGGCGGCTGAGCACGACGGCGACGATGATCAGCACTACTCCGACTGCAAGAACGATGGGGCCAACAATCGCCCAGATCGTCGATCCGCTCATCGCCGATCCGCCCAGCACGTTCAGGCCTTGCAGCATCCACACCAGCCCGACGATTCCGACGATCACGCCGACGACGAGCAACGGCCACATCCGCTTCACGGGGTCACCATACGCCGCGTGCCCCGGCCCGGACCTGCACCGCCAGGACGACAGAGGGTGCGGGCGGATCGGACCGCGCGCACCCTCCGTGCCATGGCCGACCGGATCACCGTCCGGTCCTCGATGGATCAGTACCGCAAGCCGTGCCCGAAGCGGAACGTCGGGTTCTCGGTGTCGAATGGCACGTCGGAACGGCTGGCGAGCACCGCATCCATCGACCTGGGCAGATCGAACGGCAGAGAGCCCAGCGGCGAGCGCCGGCCGAACAACACACGGAGCACCGCCTCGTCGCTCGCGCCGTAGTCGGCGAGGACCGCGCGGGCCGACTCCTCGAGGCCGCCGAGAACGGCCGGACGGTCGAGGTAGACGTCGATCACGGTCGGCACGGAGTTCGCGATGGCCATGAGACGGTCGTGCTCCTCCGGCGCGAACTCCAGCGACCCCGAGTGGAACAGATCGGAGAAGCCGCCCTTGCCGCTCGGCTCGAAGGGAGCCTTGACGCGCAGGATGGCGACATCCGCGTCGTCCGGCGTCTCGACGAGAGTCGCATAGCCCGCGAGCACCGCAGCATCGACGCCCTCGGCGTACACCTTGAGGTCGCGGCCGAGCGGCAGCATGGAGTCGGTGTTCGTGAGGAGCGTGAGCGAGTCGCTCTGCGCATCCAGCCCCTCGGTGACGAAGTCGGAGCGACCGACGACGGCCTCCGCACGGTCCTCGTCGACGAACGGCTCGTCGAACAGGCCGAGCACGAACTTCTCGCGAAGCAGTCGGCGCACAGACACATCAAGGCGGTCCTCCGACACGCGACCCTCGGCGACGAGATCGAGGAGCACGTCGGTGCAGAGCTCGCCGCCGAACTGGTCGATGCCGGCATCCAGCGCCTTGAGCATGCGCTCCGGACGGCTGAGCTGCTCCACACCCCAAGCCCTCGCAGGCATGTCCGCTCCGAAGATCTTCACGTCGGTGAGCAGACCCCAGTCGGTGCAGACGATGCCGTCGAAGCCGAGCTCGTCGCGGAGCAGGTCGGTGAGGACGCCCTTGTTGAAGCCGAACCCGACCTCCTCCCAGTCCGTGCCGACCGGCATGCCGTAGTACGGCATCATCTGCGTCGCACCGGCTCCGATCGCCGCGATGAACGGCTTCAGGTGATACTCCCTGGCGTCGCCGGGGTAGACCTGCTCGCGTCCCCAGGCGAAGTGCGGGTCCTCGCCGTCCTTCTGAGGTCCCCCGCCGGGGAAGTGCTTGACCATCGTCGCGACCGACTCCGAGCCGAGCGCTTCGCCCTGGAAACCGCGGATGTAGCCCACGACGAGCCTCGACGTGAGGTCGGCGTCCTCGCCAAACGTGCCGGCGATGCGCGACCAGCGCGGCTCCGTGGCGAGGTCGATCTGCGGATGCAGCGCCACCCGCAGCCCGACGGCCAGATACTCCTGCCGCGCGACCTCCGCGAAACGCTCGAGACGCTCGGGCGAGCCGATCGCCGCGAATCCCAGGGTCTCCGGCCACTGCGAGAAGGGGCCGGACATCATCGACGTCAGGGGGTTGTCACTGAACGCGTGACGCGGATCGGTCGAGAAGGTGATCGGGATGCCGAGCGGCGAGTCGAGCGCGACCCGCTGCACCGCGTTGTGCCACGCGGCGAACTCTCGTCCCCCAGGCGCCGCGCCGAGCAGATTGAAGTGGTTCATGCGCCGGTTGCGCACCATGGCCAGTGCCGACGGGAGCCCGAACGTCGGGTTGCCGACGGCCGGATCGCCGAACGACACCATGGTGTGGAACAGCATGCCCGCCTTGTCGGCGGCATCCATGCGCGCCAGAAGGTCGTTCACCCGCTGGTCGACGGTGAGCGCGGCGTCCTGGTAGGGGAAGCGCACATCGCGCAGGGTTTCGTTGGTCATTGCATTCCTTCTGTGTGTTGCGCCGGCCGTTGCGCCGACGATACGAGCCTTCGCCGAGAGGGCGACGAGCGGAGGCCGCAGGCGGCGGGCAGGGGCCCGTCGCCTGCGGGACGCCTACTTGCTGGACTTGATGAACCAGACGCAGAACGCACCGAGCACGCTCAGCACGATGCCGACCGGGAACAGCCCGCCGTATCCGAAGGTCAGTGCGATCGCACCGCCGACGGCCGGCGCGACCGTCTGCGGAAGCGTGGCCGCGATGTTCACGACGCCGAGGTCCTTCGCGAAGGACTTCGCAGACGGAAGCACCTGCGTCATCAACGCCTGGTCGACTGCCCCGAACATGCCGAAGCCGACACCGAGCACGAAGGTCATGATCATCCAGGAGGTGAGGGTCGGCCACGCCCACGGCAGCACGAGCGCCAGAGCCATCACGATCGAGGACGCGAACACGAACGGCTTGCGACGGCCGAGCTTGTCGGAAATGGGACCCGAGATCACCATCATCGGCACCATTCCGGCGATGCTGATCAATCCGAGAACGGGGATGACCGCTGCCGGCGTCTTCACATGCAGGTAGTTCTGCAGGATGTAGAGCTGGAACTGGGTCACGGCGAAGTACCCCGTGTACAGGAGCAGACGCCCTGTGAAGGCCCAGAAGAAGTCGGGGTGCTTGATCGGGTTGACCCAGAACGTCTTGACGAAGTCCATGAACTTAAACGGTTCCGGCGTGATGTTCGTGCTCGAGTAGTCCGGGTTGAACACGCAGAACAGCGTGAGCATCAGGATCGAGAACACCGCGAAGAAGATGTATCCGACGGCGATGCTGTTGAAGAAGACGGACCCGATGATCTGGCCGCCGAGCGCGCCGACCATCGTGCCGACTCCGACCAGCGCGGAGAACGTTCCGCGTCGCTTCAACGGAACACGGTCGGGCATCACGGCGCTCAGCGGACCCTGCGCGAAGTTGAAGCTGATCTGCACCAGCGGCCAGACGATCGCGACGGCCCAGATCGAGTGCGAGAAGGCGAGTCCCACGAGCGAGAGAGCGCCGGCCAGCCCGCCGATGATGATCCAGGGCGCGCGCCGACCGAACCGCGACCGGGTGCGGTCCGAGATCTGACCCGCCACCGGCTGCGCGACGAGCGCCGCGAACGCGCCGATCGTGGCGATGATGGTCAGGTTCGCCAGTCCCTGCGCCTTGTCGATGAGCTGCACCTGCTGCGGCAGCAGGATGCTCGGCACCGATCCCCACACGATGAAGATGCCGAGATTGGCGGGAACGCTCCACCAGAGCAGACGCCGGACGCCCTTGATCGGTGTGGGCGGGTCGTCCTCACCGGTAGCGGTGGCGATGAATGTGGTCTCGGTGATCGGAGCTGCTTCGGCCGCGGCCGGTTGTGACGACATTGTCATGGCGGGTCCTCGAGGTTTCGGGTTCACGATTTCGACTCCGCCCGGCATGCACGTCGGCGAGCGGATACGGAACGCTAACACAGCAAACCGGCAGAAGTGCCGGTTTTGTCACGAAAATCTGCAAATGTGCCGCTTTTCGGCTCCCGAGGCAGGGAAGATCCCGTGCTGACGGGCACAATGGTGGGGATGTCAACGATGGAACAGGGCTACGCGAGCGGTCGCGCACGCCGCGAACGGATCATCCAGGTGGCCACCGAGCTCTTCGGACGCGTGGGATTCAACGGCGCCACGATGCTGGAGATCGCGGCCGAGTGCGGCATCTCGCGCGCCGGGCTCTCGCACCACTTCCCCACCAAGGAGTCGCTCCTGGAGGCGGTGCTGGAGGAACGCGACCGCGAGGACCGCGAGCGCTTCAGGCGCAACGGATCCGGTGGTGCCGACGGCCTCGGCATCCTGCGCGGCATGGTCGCCCTTGCCTCGCACAACACGGCCGTTCCGGGGCTCATCGGGCTGTACGCCGTGCTCTCGGCCGAGGCGGGTGAGGCATCGCATCCTGCGCACCAGTACTTCATCGATCGTTACGAACGCATCCGGTCCGGCACTGCCAGAGCACTCCGGCGAGCGCAGGATGCCGGGCACCTCCTCGACGACGTCGACGTCGACGCGACGGCCATCGAGCTCACCGCGCTCATGGACGGCCTGCAGGTGCAGTGGTTGCTCGACCCGGACTCGGTCGACATGCCGGCGGTCGTGCAGCGACGTATCGAAGAAGTGCTCGTTGCGCCGCTGTTCGCAGAGGACGACGAGCCCGCGATCGTCTGAAGCGTTCAACGCGGCCGGTCGAGCCCGTCGACCCTGGGGCGCCGGTCAGGGATCAGGTGAAGTCGATTCGCGGATCCGGCGGGCAGTTCCAGCGCAGGATCGCCTGCCGCTCGTGCTCGTAGCCGAGCTCACACACGCTTCCGGTGCTGAGCCGCAGCACCGCCCCGGCCGGAATCGGAAGCTCGGCCCACGTGACGGCGAGCATCCGCAGGAAGTGTCCGTGCGAGACCAGCAGCACGTCCTCGCCGTCTTTGAGGCTGTCGGTGCACTTGTCGATCACGCGCTGGGCGCGAGCCTGCACTTCCGCTGCCGACTCACCAGGGGTCTCCCCCGGGACGACGCCGTCGGTCCACAGATCCCACGGTGCGCCGTCGCGCGACTGGATGATCTGCGCCGTCGTCACGCCCTCGTACGCGCCGTAGTCCCATTCGACGAGGTCGTCGTCGATGGTGGGATGCGCGTAGCCAGCCAGCGCAGACGTGCGGCGGGAACGCATCCGCGGGCTGCACAGCACCATCGCGAAGTGGTGGCCCCGCAGCATGGACCCCTGGTCGCGCGCCTGCTGCTCGCCGAGTTCGGTGAGCGTGAGATCCGTCACGCTCGTATGCCGTCCAACGCGGCTCCACGGGGTCTCCCCGTGACGGATCAGCACCAGCTTCCCCGCGCGATCGGTTTCGCCGTCCGACATTCACCCTCCAGGCTCGTACCCCGCGTCACAGCCTGACAGATGCGGCGCGACGGAACCATCATCCGCACGTGAGAGTTCCCATCGCAGCTATCATCGGCATGTCCGGCAGGCGCAGTGCACACGACACGACCGCACAGCCGGTGTCCGCAAAAGGGGCACGCAGCCACCGCATCGATCCGGCGGGCGAGACACATACGGCATCTGAAGTCCGTTCCGTCTCGAAAGGCATCGCCATGTCCACCGTGTCCGCCCACGTCGCCGTCACACTCGCCACTCAGCTCGACCACGTGTTCGGGGTGATGGGCAACGGCAACGCGTACTTCCTCGATGCGCTGGAGCGCGAGACGTCTGCCACCTACACGGCCGTGCGGCACGAGGCCGGAGCCGTCGTGGCAGCGGATGCGCACTTCCGCGCCTCCGGCCGCATCGCAGCCGGCACCGCCACGTACGGCGCCGGGTTCACGAACACGCTGACGGCGCTCGCGGAGGCAGTGCAGGCGCGCATCCCGCTGATCCTCGTCGTCGGGGACGAGCCGACATCAGGACCACGACCGTGGGATGTGGACCAGATCGCGTTGGCCGCGGCCGTCGGCGCTCGCACGTACACGGTCGGCCGTGCCGATGCTGCCGCCACGACGGTGATCGCCGTCGAGCACGCACTGGCGTACAGCGTGCCGACGGTGCTGGCCATCCCGTACGACGTCGCCCGTCTCGACGCCGGCCCCGTGCCGGCAGCTCCGACACCGCGGATGCCGCAACCGCTCGCACCGGACGACGCGTTCGCGACGGCCCGGCTCGATCGCCTGGCCCGTTCGCTCGCGGGGGCGAAGCGTCCGTTCCTGCTGGCGGGACGCGGCGCCTGGCTCGCCGGTGCCGGATCCGCGCTGGGCGCGCTGGCGGATGCGACGAGCGCCGTCACGGCATCAACAGCCCTCGGGCGCGGTGTCTTCCCGGACGCGCGCTACGACCTCGGCGTGACGGGCGGCTTCGGCGCGGACGGCGCGATGGAGCTGGTGCGCGAGGCGGATGTCGCCGTGGTGTTCGGCGCATCCCTCAACGCCTTCACCATGCGCTTCGGCAACCTCTTCGCTCCAGGCACCGAGGTGGTCCAGGTCGACATCGCACCGGCCGCAACGCATCCGCACGTGGGCGGGTTCCTGCGAGGAGACGCCCGCATCGTCGCCGAGCGCCTCGTCGAGGCGCTCAGCGGGCTCGGTGCAGCGCCGAGCGGATGGCGGGAGTCCATCGACCTTCCCGCGCTGACCCTTCGACCCGCAGGCGACGGCGTCTGCGCCGACGGGCGACTCGACCCGCGCTCGGTGGCATCGCGCATCGCGGAACTGCTCCCGGAGGATCGCGTCGTCGTCTCCGACGGGGGCCACTTCATCGGATGGGCGAACATGTACTGGCCAGTCGCCTCGCCCGACCGCATGATCATGGTCGGCACGGCATACCAGTCGATCGGGCTCGGGATGCCGCAGGTGGCGGGCGCCGCGCTCGCCCGGCCCGACTCCACCGTCGTGCTCACCACGGGAGACGGCGGCGGCCTGATGTCGCTCGCGGACCTGGAGACCGCGGTGCGCGTGGCGGGCGGACGCGGCGTGGCCGTGGTCTGGAACGACGCCGCGTACGGCGCAGAGGTGAACCTCTACGGTCTGAGGGGTCTTGCCAGGGAGCCGATGCTCATTCCGCAGGTCGACTTCGCCGCCCTGGCGCGCGCGGTCGGCGCTGAGGGCATCGTGGTCGAGTCGCTCGACGACCTGGACCGGCTCGGCACGTGGGCGGCGACGCCGGCATCCGAACGCCCGTTCCTGCTGCTGGACTGCCGCGTCTCGCCGGACGTCATCTCGCCGTACCAGGCGGAGGTCATCCGCGCGAACGCATGACCCGGATCCGTGGCACCCTTCGTGCACGTCGAGGGGTATGCCATCCACTCCACGCGGAGGATGCGCCGCTCCCGCCGGGGTCGGATGCTGGATCCATGACCACACGAGACTTCCGGTTCGGCTCCGTCCTCGGCGGCCAGGGCACCGCTGCACGATGGGCGGAGATCGCGCGGACGCGCGAAGAGGCGGGATACGCCGCAGTGCTCGTCCCCGACACGCTGGCGACACCGTCGCCGTTCCTCGCACTGGCGGCCGCGGCATCCGCGACCACGAGCATCCGCCTCGGCACGTGGGTGCTCTCGGCTCCGCTGCGCAGACCGGCGGAGGTCGTGCGCGAGGCGTCGACCCTGCAACAGCTCTCCGACGGCCGGCTCGAGCTCGGGGTCGGAGCGGGGCGACCCGGCGGCGAGTACGACGCCGCCGCCCTCGGTGCGACCTGGGGTGGGGCCGGGGAACGCGTCAGCCAGGTCGAGGCCACCCTGGAGGCCGTGCGCGATGGGGTCTCCCCCGCTCCGTCGATCGTGGTCGCCGCGCATGGAGAGCGGATGCTCCGCCTCGCCGGCCGCTTCGCCGGCACCGTCGCGCTTCCGGCACCGCCAACGGCCGACCTGATCGAGATCGCCGAACTCGCGAAGCGAGCCAGATCCATCGGCGGGGGGCGTCTCGAGCTCGCGCTGCAGATCACCGGAGTCGGCGACGACATCCCGGACTGGCTCACCCAACGGCTCGGGCTGACCACCCAGGGATTGCGCGACCGCGGCGTGCCGACGCTGCTCTCCGGCGACGTCGACACCGATCTCGAACAGCTGGAAGCGCTTCGTGCGACAACCGGTATCTCGTACCTCACGGTGACTGACGAGTACGCCGATCGCCTCGCTCCGCTCGTGGGTCGCGCATCCGGCCGGTGACCGCGGTCCCTCGCATCAAACGGAGGTCTGCGGCAGCATCACGGCGCTGAAGAAGACGCCGAGAGCATCCGCATCGGTGAACGGCAGCACCGCCGCGACGTACTGATCCGGCCGCACCACGACCACGACGCCGTCGCGGGAGAGCCCGCGCTCCTCGAAGATGTCGTGCCCGTCGCCGGCGGCGTACACCTTTTCCCAGTTCATCAGGTGCAACGAGCCGCACAACGGACGGAACACTTCGGGGGCGGCGAGCAGGTCGACGTCCTCGAACCTCTGCTGATAGGCGACCTTCACGTCGAACACGGCGTCGCGGTCCGCGCCGGCGGGCGTGTACCGCACGAGCGGCGACTTCGGCGAGGCGATCATCCACTGCCCCCAGTCGGCGAGAGCGGATGCCTCACCCTGGGCTGGTCGGTCGGCGAACGCGTAAATGCGCCAGCGTCCGTCGGCGAGGTGGTGGTGGCCGAGATGCTCGACGTTGCCGTCGCACACCCGCACGACCTCGGCGGATCTGAACCGCTTGCCGATCGGATACCCCGTCGCGAGTGACTGGTGGGAGGCGTCGGCCGTGATCATCGACGGCGTGTACTGCGTCATGAAGCCCGATGGGAACTCGCTCGTGGCCAGGTAGAAGGTCGCCAGCTCCTGAGGGTCGTCGATCTCCTCCGGCTTGCGTGCCATGAGGGACGACCATTCGCGGTCGAAGTCGATGAGTTGCTGCGCCACCGGCTGCCGTTCGGCGGAGTAGGTCGAAAGCAGAGCATCGCCGCTGCGGCCGGTGAGAACGGATCCCAGCTTCCAGCCCAGGTTGAAGCCGTCCTGCATCGACACGTTCATGCCCTGGCCTGCCTTGGCCGAGTGCGTGTGACAGGCGTCGCCCATCAGGAAGACGTGCGGGGTGCCTTCGGCATCGACATCCACGTCGTCGAACTTGTCGGTGACCCGATGTCCCACCTCGTAGACGCTGTACCAGGCGGCCTGCCTCACGCTCAGCGTGTAGGGATTCAGGATCTCGTTCGCCTTCTCGACCGTCGCCTCCAATGGCGTCTCCCGCACGCGGTGATGGTCGTCATCGGCGACGGCCCCGAGGTCGACGTACACCCGGCAGAGGTATCCGCCTTCGCGCGGAATGAGCAGGATGTTCCCCGCCTCCGCGTTGATCGCGCACTTCGTGCGCCAGTCGGGGAAGTCTGTTTCGACCGTGACGTCCATGACACCCCAGGCATGTGCGGCGTAGGCGCCGAGGTGCTTGCGTCCGATGGACTCGCGAACCTGGCTGCGAGCACCGTCGCCGCCCGCCACGTACCTGGCACGGACGGTTCGCTCCTCTCCCGTCCGCGCTCCGGCGACGTGGCGCAGCTTCACCTCGACGGGATGCCCGCCCGTCTCGTGCACGGTCAAGTCGAGGAACTCGATTCCGTAGTCCGGAGTGATCCTGCCTGGGCCCCGCAGTGCGGCCTCGGCGAAGTAGTCGAGCACGCGCGCCTGATTCACGATGAGGTGCGGGAACTCGCTGATGTCCTTGGCATAGTCGGCCTGCCGCGTGGTGCGGATGATGTGCTCTCGATGCTCGGGATCCGGCGTCCAGTAGTTCATCCAGCCGATGTTGTAGGCCTCAGCGACGATCTGCGGCGCGAATCCGAACGCCTGGAACGTCTCGACGCTGCGTGGCTGGATACCGTCGGCCTGACCGATCGCCAGCCGTCCGTCGCGTCGCTCGATGATCCTGGTCGTCACGTCGGGGAACTGCGACAGCTGTGCGGCAAGGAGCATTCCGGCCGGACCGGATCCGACGATCAGCACATCCATCTCGTCGGGCAGCTCGGTCGGCCTGTCGAGTCCGGTGCCGGCGGCCGGCTGAACGCGAGGGTCGCCCGAGACGTAGCCGTGGTGGTGGAACTGCATGGCGACGTGACTCCCTCGTGACGCGCTTGCCTGTACCGGCAGCTGCCGGCGAGCCCACTCGTGGCGTGCTTGCCGGGCTTTCTTGGATGATATACGATTTCGGATACAATGCAACGACGCAGCAGCGAGGGAGCTCATGACCGCACGTGACGACGGCGCTCGCGATGGTTCCACGGACGCAGCAGATCCCCGCTTCGCGGCCCTCCCCGGTCGCCCGGGCAAGGTGATCGCCGTGCACCTCAGCTACGCATCCCGCGCCGACCAGCGCGGTCGGCGTCCGTCAGCTCCGTCGTACTTCCTCAAGCCTTCGAGCTCGGTCGCCGCATCCGGCGGGGAGATCGTTCGCCCGCTCGGCACCGAGCTGCTCGCCTTCGAGGGCGAGATCGCGCTCGTGATCGGCGAGCCGGCACGACGCGTTTCGATCGTCGACGCGTGGGCCTACGTGGCCTTCGTCACGGCGGCGAACGACTTCGGGCTGTACGACCTGCGCGCGAACGACAAGGGCTCCAACGTGCGCTCCAAGGGCGGCGACGGATACACGCCGATCGGCCCCCGACTCATCGACGCCGGCACGGTCGATCCCGCCGCACTCCGCGTTCGCGCGTGGGTCAACGGGGACCCGGCCCAGGACGATACGACGGCGGGCCTGTTGTTCCCGCTCGCCCAGATGGTGGCGGACTTGTCCCAGCACTTCACACTCGAGCGCGGCGACGTCATCCTGACCGGCACGCCTGCTGGATCCTCCGTCGTGCTGCCCGGCGACACCGTGGAGATCGAGGTGGATGCACCGACGACGGCGGGTGCGCCGTCGTCCGGCCGCCTGGTCACCACTGTCGTGCAGGGCAACGACGCGTTCGACCCTGCACTCGGATCCCTTCCCGTCGCCGACGACCTGCAGCGCGCCGAGGCCTGGGGGTCGCGTGAGGCCGCCGGCCTCTCTCCGGAGAGCCAGGTTCCCACCGCTCCGGGGTCGACCGACGCCTCTCTCTCCCCTGGACTCCACGCGAAGCTCCTGCAGGCGCCGACCGCAGGGCTGTCCGCCCAGTTGCGCAAGCGCGGCCTGAACAACGTGTTCATCGAGGGGGTTCACCCGCTGCATCCGGAATCGAAGCTCGTCGGCGTCGCGAAGACGCTTCGCTTCGTGCCGAACCGAGAGGACCTGTTCCGCAGCCACGGCGGCGGGTACAACGCGCAGAAGCGCACGTTCGACGCGGTCCGCGAAGGCGAGGTGATCGTCATCGAGGCGCGCGGGGAGAGCGGATCCGGCACCATGGGCGACATCCTCGCCATCCGTGCTCACGCCGCAGGCGCCGCAGGCATCGTCACCGACGGCGGAATTCGTGACCACGATGCGGTCGCGGAGGTGGGGATCCCGGTGTACGCGAGCGGGTCGCATCCCGCCGTACTCGGCCGCAAGCACGTCCCGTGGGATGCCGACCTCACGATCGCCTGCGGCGGCGCGACGGTGCAGCCGGGCGACGTCATCGTGGGCGACGCGGACGGCGTGATCGTCATTCCAGCCGACATCGTCGAGGAGGTCGTCGACGACGCTCTCGCGCAGGAGGAGCAGGATGCCTGGATCGCCGAGCGCGCGGCCGAGGGCCATCCGCTCGATGGCCTCTTCCCGATGAACGACGAGTGGCGCGCACGCTTCGAAGGCCGCGACACACCAGGGACGGATCCGCGATGAGCGACACGGCCGTCCACACGGCGCCCACGCCGAGCAAGTCGGAACAGGCGTACGCGTACATCAGGCAGCGCATCCTCGACCACCGTTACTCGCCCGGATTCCGTCTCGTGCTGGGCAGCATCGCGACCGACCTGGACATGAGCGTCGTGCCCGTACGCGAGGCGATCCGCCGGCTCGAAGCCGAGGGCAGCGTGACCTTCGAGCGGAACGTCGGCGCCCGGGTCGCGCTCGTGGACGAGACCGAGTACGTGCACATCATGCAGACGCTCGGGCTCGTCGAAGGCGCGGCCACCTCTCTCGCCGCGCCGCACCTGACGGACGCCGACCTCGATACTGCCCTCGAGATCAACGAAGGCATGCGCCGCCTTCTCGACGACTTCGATCCCCACGAGTTCACCCGACTCAACCACCGCTTCCACTCCGTGCTGTTCGAGCGCTGTCCCAACCCCACGATCCTCGAGCTCGTGCACCAGGGATGGCACCGGCTTCCCGGCGTTCGCGACACCACCTTCGCGCTCGTCCCCGAACGCGCGCCGCACTCCGTGGAGGAGCACATCGGGCTCGTGGACCTGATCCGGTCCGGTGCGGAGCCGCTGGAGATCGAGCTGGCCGCTCGGGGCCACAGGTGGCGCACGCTCGACGCCTTCCTCGCCGCGCGCCGACGCCGGGCGGTGGATGCACCCGAGACCGCAAACACCGATCCCTTCGCCGGAACCGACTCCGACGCCACCGCCGACACCGATTCCGGAGGGCTGCAATGACGGACTCCTCGACGCAGGCGAACGGCCTGCAGAACCCCGCGCACGTGCCGGACGGTTTGCCGGCGAGCATCCGGCACTACATCGACGGCGAATTCGTCGACTCCATCGACGGCGACACGTTCGATGTGCTCGACCCGGTGACCAACCAGACGTACGTCACGGCGGCGGCCGGCAAGAAGGCCGACGTCGTCCGGGCCGTGGCATCCGCCCGGCGCGCCTTCGTCGACGGTCCGTGGCCCCGGATGCTGCCCCGCGAACGCTCCCGCGTGCTGCACAGCATCGCCGACATCGTGGAGTCACGGGACGCACGGCTGGCCGAACTCGAGTCGTTCGACTCGGGGCTCCCCATCACGCAAGCGCTCGGACAGGCCAGGCGCGCCGCAGAGAACTTCCGGTTCTTCGCAGATCTGATCGTCGCGCAGTCGGACGACGCGTTCAAGGTGCCGGGCAGGCAGCTGAACTACGTGAACCGCACGCCGATCGGCGTCGCCGGCCTCATCACGCCGTGGAACACGCCGTTCATGCTCGAGTCATGGAAGCTCGGGCCGGCTCTCGCCACCGGCAACACCGTCGTGCTCAAGCCGGCCGAGTTCACGCCGCTGTCCGCGTCCCTCTGGGCCGGCATCTTCGAGGAGGTCGGGCTGCCGTCCGGGGTCTTCAACCTGGTGAACGGACTGGGCGAGGAAGCGGGCGATGCCCTGGTGAAGCATCCGGATGTGCCGCTCATCTCGTTCACCGGCGAGAGCAGCACGGGGCAGCTCATCTTCGGAAATGCCGCTCCCTACCTCAAAGGGCTTTCGATGGAGCTCGGCGGAAAGTCCCCCGCCGTCGTCTTCGCGGATGCGGACCTGGGCGCAGCGATCGACGCGACCATCTTCGGCGTGTTCTCGCTCAACGGCGAGCGCTGCACGGCAGGGAGCAGAATCCTCGTCGAGCGACCGGTGTACGACGAGTTCGTGGAGCGTTATGCGGCTCAGGCGAAGCGCGTCCGCGTCGGATACCCGCATGACGAGTCCACCGAGGTCGGCGCCCTCGTGCACCCCGAGCACTTCGCGAAGGTCATGGGTTACGTCGAGCTCGGCAAGACCGAGGGCCGCCTGGTCGCAGGCGGCGGACGCCCGGAGGGTTTCGACACGGGCAACTTCATCGCCCCGACGGTGTTCGCCGACGTCAAGGCCGATGCACGCATCTTCCAGGAGGAGATCTTCGGCCCGGTCGTGGCCATCACCCCGTTCGACACCGACGAGGAGGCGCTCGCGCTGGCGAACGGCGTGAAGTACGGGCTCGCCGCCTACGTCTGGACGAACGACCTGAAGCGTGCGCACACGTTCGCGCAGGCCATCGAGGCCGGCATGGTGTGGCTCAACTCGAACAACGTGCGCGACCTGCGAACGCCGTTCGGCGGCGTGAAGGCTTCGGGCCTCGGTCACGAGGGCGGATACCGCTCGATCGACTTCTACACGCACCAGCAGGCCGTGCACATCACGCTCGGTCCCACACCGAACCCCACCTTCGGCAAGCAACGATCTTGAGAGCAAAGGCGCTGACATGACCGACCGGCACGACATGACCCTCACCTCGTCGGGCTTCTACGTCTCGCAGGAGGCGCCGATCCGGTGCGTTGATCCGGTGCCGACGCCCTCTGTGCCGCCGCCGGACATCCTCCGCTGCGCCTACCTCGACCTCGTGGTCACGGACCTGCGGCGTTCCCGCGACTTCTACGTCGACATCCTCGGACTGACCGTCACAGAAGAAGACGAGGACGCCGTCTACCTTCGCCCGCTCGAGGAGTTCATCCACCACAGCCTCGTTCTGCGGCGAGGTCCGGTCGCGGCGGCCGCCGCCTTCTCGTATCGGGTGCGCACTCCTGACGACCTCGACCGCGCCGTCGCGTTCTACACCGAGCTCGGATGCCGCGTCGAACGCCGCGAAGACGGGTTCACCAAAGGCATCGGGGACTCCGTGCGGGTCACGGATCCGCTGGGATTCCCGTACGAGTTCTTCCACGACGTGCAGCACGTCGAGCGTCTCGCGTGGCGCTACGACCTCTACACCCCTGGTGCGCTCGTGCGGCTCGACCACTTCAACCAGATGACGCCGGATGTGCCGCGAGCGACCAAGCACCTGCAGGATCTCGGCTTCCGGGTGACCGAAGACATCCAGGACGAAGACGGCGTCGTGTACGCGTCCTGGATGCGGCGCAAGCCCACCGTGCACGACACGGCCATGACCGGCGGCGACGGACCGCGGATGCACCACGTGGCGTTCTCCACCCATGAGAAGCACAACATCCTGGCCATCTGCGACAAGCTCGGTTCCCTCCGCAGGTCGGACTGCATCGAACGCGGACCCGGCAGGCACGGCGTCTCGAACGCCTTCTACCTGTACCTGCGGGACCCCGACGGACACCGCGTGGAGATCTACACGCAGGACTACTACACGGGCGACCCCGACAACCCCGTCGTCACGTGGGACGTGCACGACAACCAACGGCGCGACTGGTGGGGCAACCCGGTGGTGCCGTCGTGGTACACGGATGCGTCGCTCGTCCTCGACCTGGACGGCAACCCCCAGCCGGTGCTCGCCCGCACCGAGGCCAGCGAGCTGAGCGTCACGGTCGGCGCAGACGGCTTCTCGTACACCCGAGAGGGCGAGAAGGCCGAATACAAGCTCGGGCACCAGCTATGAGCGGGCGGACGCTGCCGGACGACGCGATCGCCGCGATCGCGGAGGAACTCGCCGAGGCCGGCCGCACGAACGGAATAGTGCCGCGGATCACGGCACGGTATCCGGATGCCACCATCGAGGACTCCTACGCCATCCAGGGCGTGTGGCGGGACAAGCAGCTGGCGGCCGGACGTCGCATCGTCGGCCGCAAGATCGGCCTGACGTCCAAGGCCATGCAGGCCGCCACCGGCATCACCGAGCCGGACTACGGCGTCATGTTCGACGGCACGGTGTGGCAAAGCGGATCTGTGGTCCCGTTCGACAGGTACTCCAACGTGCGCATCGAAGTGGAGCTGGCGTTCGTCCTGAAGCATCCGCTCGAAGGTCCGCACTGCACCCTGTTCGACGTGCTCCGCGCGACCGAATACGTCACGCCGGCACTCGAGATCCTGAACTCGCACATCGAGCTCGATGGGCGCACGATCGTCGACACCATCAGCGACAACGCCGCGTACGGCGGGATGGTGCTGGGCGGCATCCCGATGCGCCCCGATCAGGTCGATCTGCGCTGGGTCTCCGCGATGCTGTACCGCAACGAGACCATAGAGGAGACCGGCGTCGCCGCTGGCGTGCTCGGGCATCCGGGCAACGGCGTTGCCTGGCTCGCCGACAAACTGCACCGGCACGGCGTGCGACTGGAGGCCGGCGAGATCATCCTGGCCGGGTCGTTCACGCGTCCGGTGTGGGTCTCGCGCGGCGACAGCGTGCTCTGCGACTACCGGGAGATGGGAACCATCGCATGCCGCTTCGTCTGAACCCCACGTTCCGTGATGCCCTGGGTAAGGCATCCCGTCCGCTCGCGGGCATGTGGGTGTGCACCTCATCGCCGCTGGTCGCCGAGATCTGCGCCGGCAGCGGCCTCGACTGGCTGCTGATCGACATGGAGCACTCCCCCAACGGCCTCGAGTCGACGCTCGCCCAACTGCAAGCGATAGCCGCGTACCCGATAACGCCGGTGGTGCGTGTGCCGATCGGCGACGTGGTCGTCATCAAACAGGTGCTCGACCTCGGCGCGCAGAACCTCCTCGTGCCGATGATCTCCTCGGCTGAGGAGGCCGAGGCTGTCGTGCAAGCCGTGCGTTACCCGCCGCGCGGACGCCGCGGCGTCGGCTCTGCGCTCGCCCGATCCGCCAGGTGGAACCGCGTCGACGGCTACCTGCAGCACGCTGACGAGCACGTGTCGCTCTTCGTGCAGGTGGAGACGGCGGATGCCCTGGTGGCCGCCGCCGAGATCGCCGCGGTCGACGGTGTCGACGGCGTGTTTGTCGGGCCGAGCGACCTTGCGGCATCGATGGGTCTCATCGGGCAGCAGAGCCATCCGGATGTCGTGGCCGCCGTCCTGCGCGCCTTCGACGGCGTGCGCTCGGCCGGCAAGCCCGTCGGCGTGAACGCCTTCGACCCGGATGCCGCGCGCTCGTACGCGGATGCCGGAGCGTCGTTCCTGCTCGTCGGCGCCGACGTCGGCTTGCTCGCGCGCGGCTCGGAGGCGTTCGCCGCGCAATGGGTGCCCGATCCGGTTCCGGACGCCGCTCCAGACGCGGAGGATCGACCGTCATACTGACCAGGATGATTCCGTCGATCTGTTCCGGGCCGCGATGAGCGAGACCGAGGCCGAACCCGTGGCCGAGGATGCGCTCGATGAGCTGCGGGCGCTGGCCCATGGCATCCGTCCGCTGCCTCTGCCGGCCGCGTACCGCGAGTTCCCGGCGACGCGCCCGGCGTCGGTGCTGATTCTCTTCAGCCCGCGCGATGCACCGGACGGCGTCTGGCGCCCGACCGACCTGAACCTGCTCCTCCAGCTGCGCTCCAGCACCCTGCGGGAGCACGCCGGACAGGTGTCGTTTCCCGGTGGTCGACGGGAACCGGCGGACGCCGGTCCGGAGGATACCGCGCTCCGCGAGGCCGCCGAGGAAACGGGTGTCGACCCGAGCGCCGTTGAGGTCCTGTCGACACTCCCCGCTCTGCCCCTCCCCGTCAGCGACCACCTCGTCACCCCGGTGATCGGATGGTGGCCGTCGCCGTCGCCGCTCACTCCCATCGATCACGCCGAGACCACGAAGCTGTGGCAGGTGCCGGTAGCTCACCTTCTGGATCCGACGACCCGCTTCACCGCGGTCGTCGAGCGCAGCTTCACGCGGTTCGCCACACCGGCGTTCGACGTCGACGGCACCGTCGTGTGGGGCTTCACCGCCATGGTGCTCGATCGCCTGTTCGACGCCGTCGGATGGGCACTGCCCTGGGACGACTCCCGCACGCGGACCATCGCCGGATGACGCCCCGGGTGAAGGCGTGGTCGTGGATCGTCCTCGCCGCGTACATCGTCGTGCTGCTCTGGCTGGTGCTGTTCAAGTTCACGCCGGACGTCGCCTCCGTGCTGACGGCACACGAGCGAAGCGTCAACGTGATCCCGTTCGCGGGGTCGACGTGGAGATCCGTCGAGCAGATGACGCTCAACCTGATCGCGTTCATCCCCTTCGGACTGCTGATGAGCGTCACCGTGAAGCGGCTCGGATTCTGGAGCCGCTTCCTCGTCATCGTCGCATTCAGCGGCCTCGTCGAACTGACGCAGTACGTCTTCGCGATCGGCGCGAGCGACATCACTGATGTCATCACCAACGCCGCAGGCGGCCTGGCCGGTCTCGCGCTCTACGCCCTGCTCGCCAGACGCTTCCGCAGCGCGTCGCTGGACCGCGCGTTCCTCATCACGGTCGGCGCTTTGCTGGTGCTGTGCGTCGCGATCATCGGATACTTCCTGCTGCACGGCGTGAGGTACCAGGTGCATCCGCCTGCACGGTGACCGCGGAACGGCTCAACTGCGCGGATCCGCCCACGTGGGAACTCGTTTCGGTGACGGAAAGGGCTCTAGACCGACCTCGCGACTCGCCATTTGCGTCATCGAGACGGCAACCGGTGTCACGACGTGCGGCACGCGGGGCGGACCGTGCCGGATACGACAAAACCCCCGATCACTCGGGGGTTTTCGTTTGCTGGGGTACCTGGACTCGAACCAAGAACAACTGAACCAGAATCAGCCGTGTTGCCAATTACACCATACCCCACCGGCG
The DNA here is from genome assembly GCF_012985205.1 of Planctomonas sp. JC2975. Taxonomy (NCBI): domain Bacteria; kingdom Bacillati; phylum Actinomycetota; class Actinomycetes; order Micrococcales; family Microbacteriaceae; genus Planctomonas; species Planctomonas sp. JC2975. The sequence goes on from NZ_JABEKS010000001.1 coordinate 859,913, forward strand.
TATTGCCGATGTCCGGAGCAAGCTCCGGGGCTGCACCGCTGTGAGCGGCACGAGTGACTACTTTACCGGACCGATCGAGCGGATCCAAAACGGGCCGGCCGTCGGCGCGCCCTTCGAGGCGCTCCTCTCGTCGGCGATGCTCGAGGACTCGACTCCGGCCCTTCGACTCGCTCCGCTCGCGCCAGGACTCGGGAGCTCAGGCGGCGGCGACGTGCAGCCGCAGGCGCCGCAGGCGCGCCAGCGACTCCGCCTTGCCCAGGATCTCCATCGACTCGAAGAGCGGGGGCGACACACGGCGTCCGGAGATCGCGACGCGTAGTGGACCGAAGGCCACGCGCGGCTTGAGTCCCAGCACCTCGATCAAGGCCGCGCGGAGCGTGACCTCGATGCCGTCGTGGTGCCACAGGTGCTCTGCGAGGTGGTCGAGGGCCTCGATCGATGACGCGAGCACCTGATCGGTGTTCTCCGGGAGCGTGCCGAGCGCGTCGTCGTCGTAGTCCAGCGCCGCGGCATCCGTGAAGAGGAAGCCCAGCATGCCAGGAGTCTCGCCGAGGAGCTGCACCCGCTCCTGGACGAGCGGGGCCGCGGCGTCCAGGATGGCGCGCTGCGCATCGGTCAGAGGCTCGGAGAGGATCCCCGCCTGCACCAGATACGGCACGGTGCGCTCTGCGAAGTCCGCCGTCTCCAGGAGTCGGATGTGGTCGGCGTTGATCGCCTCCGCCTTTTTCTGGTCGAAGCGCGCCGGATTCGGATTCACGTCTGCCACGTCGAACTTCTCGACCATCTCGTCGAGGGAGAACACGTCGCGGTCGTGCGAGTAGCCCCAGCCGAGCAGGGCGAGGTAGTTGTCGAGGCCCTCTGGGATGAATCCGCGATCGCGGTGGTGGAACAGGTTGGATTGCGGATCCCGCTTGGACAGCTTCTTGTTGCCGTCGCCGAGCACGGAAGGCAGGTGTCCGAAGCGTGGCACGAAGTCCGTCATCCCGACGTCGATGAGCGCCCGGTACAGCGCGATCTGGCGTGGAGTCGATGGCAGGATGTCCTCCCCGCGAAGCACGTGCGTGATCCGCATGAGCGCATCGTCGATCGGATTCACGAACGTGTAGAGAGGCTGGCCGTTGGGGCGCACGACGACGAAGTCGCTGAACGATCCAGCGGGGAACGTGATCGGTCCGCGCACGAGGTCGTCGAAGTCGAGCGCCTCGTCGGGAACGCGCAGGCGCAGCGCCGGCTGGCGGCCCTCTGCGCGGTACGCCTCGCGCTGCTCGTCGGTGGTGTCGCGGTCGCCGTTGTCATAGCCGTGCTGCTTGGGGCGTCCTGCCGCCTCATTGCGCGCCTCGATCTCCTCTGGCGTCGAGTAGCTCTCGTACACGTGTCCGGAATCGATCAGCCGGTCGAGCACGGCCGCGTAGATCTCCGAACGCTGCGACTGGCGGTACGGGCCGTCGGGTCCGCCCTTTACGACGCCCTCGTCCCAGTCGATCTTGAGCCAGGAGAGCGCGTCGAGCAGCTGCTCGTAGCTCTCCTCGGAGTCGCGCGCGGCGTCCGTGTCCTCGATGCGGAAGACCAGCTTGCCGCCGTTGTGCCGGGCGTACGCCCAGTTGAACAGCGCCGTGCGGATGAGGCCCACGTGCGGAGTGCCGGTGGGCGAAGGGCAGAAGCGCACGCGAACGTCGCTTCCGGTGGCGGTAGTGAACGGATACGCGGCCGGTGCAGAGGTCTCGGACATCGCCCTCGATTCTACGGGGCGGCGGTCGGGCCTTTCGGTGATGGACGGCACAGGCTCACGCGGCGTCGCTCACTTCCGGTGGATATCGTGCGGCGGATATTAGGCGACGCGTCAGGATGCCGTCCGCAGCGACCACGCTGCACCGTCGAGCTCGACCACCGCAGCGGCGGTCGCCGCGATGGCCGGTACCTGGTCGCTGCCCTGCGCCGCGACCAGGTGGATCGTGCGCCGATCGCGGTTCGCTGTCGGCAGGATGGCCACATCCGACGGCACGTTCGACAGTGCGAGCGCCAACGACGGCAGGATCGCAACGCCCAGCCCAGCCGAGACCATGCCGAGCACGGCGGTGAAGTTGTCCGTCTCGTAGGCGATCGACGGCTGGAAACCGGATGTCTCGGCGAGCTGGAGCAGATGGCCGCGGCACCGAGGGCATCCGGCGATCCAGTTCTCTTCGCTCAGCGACTCCAGATCGACGCGCTTGCCCCTCGACGCCGGATGCCCGGCCGGAAGCGCCACCATCATCTCGTCTTCCCACAACGGGATCACGACGAGGCCTCTCGCGCTCTCCCCGTGCGGATCCACGCGGTCGCCCGGGTAACTGAAAGTGATCGCGAGGTCGGCCTGCTGTGCGCGCACCGCCTCGACTGCCTCGGGCGGCTCCGCCTCGAGGTACGTGATGCCGATTCCCGGATGCGCCGCCGCCAGCTGCCGCAGTACCTGCGGAACCAGCGTGGACGACGCCGTCGGGAAGGCGGCGAGCCGCACGCGGCCCGCCCGCAGCCCGGACAGCTCGGCGAGCTCGCCGGCTGCGGCATCCAGCGCCGTTGTGATCGTGCGGGCGTGGCGTGCCAGCACTCGGCCGGCCTCGGTAAGGCGCACCCCGCGTCCCGACCGCGCCACGAGGGGCATGCCGATCCGGGCCTCCGTGCGGCGCAAATGCTGGCTGACGGCGGGCTGACTGTATCCGAGGGCCGCGGCCGCGGCGGTGATCGAGCCGTGCTCGACGATGGCGCGCACGATGCGCAGGGTGTGCGCATCCAGCTCGAGCGACGGGGTCGGATCCTGCTGCAGTGTCACGGTCAAATCATAAGCACGCGTTATGCGATGCATCGAACACCTGCGATTGTGCAATATTCGGATGACACCCAGGCTGATGAGGTGAACCTCGCTCCCCTTTCCTCAGCTCCGCCGGCGTCGGCACCCTCGATGCCCGCGAGCGTTGACCTCGCGGCGTCCACCATCGGCGGGCTCGCGCGGCTCCGCGACGAGTTCGTCGGAATCGGCGCCGGGTATCTCGCGGCCTGCACCGGTGGGCTGCCGCCTGCGGGGTCGGTCGCCGCTGCCCGCTCCGACCTGGAGCTCTGGCAGCGCGGCGAGGCTAACCCCGCCCACTACGACGAGGCCGTCGCTGCGTCGCGCGCCGACTTCGCCCGCATCGCCGGCGTCGAGCCGGACCGCGTCGCCATCGGGTCGCAGACCTCCGTCTTCGCGGGGATGGTCGCGGCCTCCGTCCCCGACGGCGCCGAGGTGCTCTGCGTGGACGGCGACTTCAGCTCCGTCGTCTTCCCGTTCCTGCAGCACGAGCGCCGTGGCGTGCGGGTGCGGCACGTACCGCTCTCCGCTCTGGCCGAGTCCGTCGACGAGAGCACGTGGCTGGTCGTGTACTCGCTCGTGCAGTCCGCGACCGGCGCGATCGCCGACGCACGTGGCATCCGCGCCGCCGCAGACGAGGTCGGGGCCCGCGTGCTGTGCGACGTGACGCAGGCCGCAGGCTGGCTGCCGCTGGAGGCGTGGACGGCGGATGCCATGATCTGCCACACCTACAAGTGGCTGTGCTCGCCACGTGGCGTCTGCTTCATGGCCGTCTCGCCCGACTTTGCAGAAGATCTCACAGCAGTCAACGCCGGCTGGTACGCCGGCGAGGATCCGTGGGTGTCGTGCTACGGTCCGTCCGCGCCGCTGGCGGCATCAGCACGGCGCTTCGACGTGTCGCCCGCCTGGCAGGCCGTGCACGTTGGCGCACCTGCGCTGCGCCTCTTCGCAAGCACGGACATCCGCGCCATCCACGACCACGACGTCGCACTGGCGAACGCGCTGGCCGACGGCCTCGGCGTCGCCGCGAGCGGGAGCGCCATCGTCACCTGGGAGGATCCGGACGGAGACGCGCTCGCACGACTCACCGCAGCAGGAATGGTCGCGTCAGGGCGGGCTGGGCGGGCCCGCGTCGCATTCCACGTGTGGAACGACGACACCGACGTCGAGAGCGCACTGCGGGCACTCGGCCGCTGATGAGTAACGGGGCTTGAACCCGCGACCTCCTCGGCCGGTCTACGACGGAAGATCAGCGCTGGATCTCGACCAGCAGCACCCACGCGTTGAGCATGGACGTCACGAAGACGAGGGCGATGGCTGCGGCGACCACGAAGAGCCCTGACGACGCACCCGCGATCACGAGAACACCTCCGATCAACGCGAGGAGCACCGGCAGGAGCCCCACCACGACCCGGAACACGCGTGTCGCGACGCCCGCGTGGAACGTCGTATCAGTGAGCACTCGCTGCGCCATCAGCAGCGGCGGGGCGAACCCGATCACGCTCGCCACCACGATCTCGACGCCGAGCGCCGCATCGGCCTGGTGCGGGATGAGTCCCACCACCGCGAGCACCAGGATCAGCACGAGCGAGCTCACCGTCGCGGCCGCCCGGGAGGGCAGGGTGCGCGACGCCAGGATCTCCTTGATCGTCACGCTCATCGCCACGATGATCAGACCCGCCAGCGCCGCTGCGGCACCGGCCACCGCGACGAAGAAGTCCCCCCAGCCCTCCGACATGGCGCACAGTCTACGGCCGCCGGGGCCGGCGACCGGTTCGGCTCAGCCCTTGGCGCGCACCGGGTTCGACAACGTGCCGAGCCCGCTGATCGACACCTCGACCCGGTCGCCGGCCACGAGCGGTCCGACGCCGGCCGGAGTGCCGGTCATGATGACGTCGCCCGGCAGCAAGGTCCACACGCTCGATGCGTACTCGACGAGCTCGGGGATGCCGTGGATGAGATCCGCCGTCCGCCCGGACTGCCGCACCTCCCCGTTCACGCGTGTCTCGATCGTGGCGGATGCCACGTCGAACTCGGTCTCGATCACCGGACCCAGCGGTGCGAACGTGTCGAATCCCTTGCCGCGCGCCCACTGACCGTCCGCGCGCTGCAGGTCGCGAGCCGTCACGTCGTTGCCGACCGTGTAGCCGAACACGTAGTCGAGCGCGTTCTCGGCGGACACGTCCTTCGCGATGCGTCCGATCACCACCACCAGCTCGCCCTCGTGCTCGACGCGCTCGGACTGCGGAGGCAGCACAATGGCGTCATCCGGTCCGATCACCGATGTGTTCGGCTTGAGGAACATCAAGGGTGCCGCCGGGGGTTCTGACCCCATCTCCTCCGCGTGGTCGCGGTAGTTGCGTCCGATGCCGATGACCTTGGAACGCGGGAGGACCGGGGCGAGGAGAGCGGCATCCGCGAGTTTCACACGATCGCCGGTCGTGTCGAACCCGGCGTACATCGGGTCACCGGAGAGCACGACCCATTCGCGGTCGTCCTCGTCGAGGATGCCGAAGGCGATCGACCCGCCGTGGCTGAAGCGCGCGATCTTCACGGTCAGGCGGCCGGAGTCTCTGCGTCCAGCCGGGTCAGCCAGCCGTGCCGGTCCTCGCGGCGGCCGTACTGGATGTCCGTGAGCTCCTCGCGCAGCGAGAGCGCCAGCTCGGACGCCTCCGGTCCATCGTGCACGATCTCGAAGTCGTCGGCCACGAGGCGTCCGATCGGCACCAGAACGGCGGCAGTACCGCAGGCGAATGCGCCGACGATCTCCCCAGATGCCGCACCGGCGCGCCACTCCGTGATCGTCACGGGCCGCTGCTCGATCCCGAGACCGCGGTCAGCCGCCAACTCGAGGATGGACTTGACCGTGATGCCCTCGAGGATCGAGTCCGATTCCGGGGTGATCAGCGATCCGTCGCGGCGCACGAGCACGATGTTCATGCCGCCGAGCTCTTCGAGGTACTCCCCGTCGAGGTAGAGCACCTGCTCGCACCCCTTCTCATACGCTTCGGCCTGCGGAAGGAGGCTCGACGCGTAGTTGCCGCCGGTCTTCGCTGCGCCCGTGCCGCCCTTGCCCGCGCGGGAGTAGTTCGGCGCGAGCGCGATGTTCACCGGCTGCACGCCGTGCGCGAAGTACGCACCGGCTGGGCTGGCGATGAGGTAGTACGCGACCTTCTTCGCCGCACGCACGCCGAGGAACGCCTCTTTGGCGAACATGAACGGGCGCAGGTAGAGGCTGGTCTCCCCCGCCGACGGAACCCAGGCGCCGTCCACGCCCACCAGCCGGCGGATGGAATCCACGAAGTACTCCGTCGGCAGCTCGGGCAGCGCCAGCCGGCGGGCCGACCGTTGCAGGCGCGCCGCGTTCTGGTCTGCCCGGAACGTGTGGATCGAGCCGTCAGCGTGCCGATAGGCCTTCAGCCCCTCGAAGACCTCCTGCGCGTAGTGCAGGACGGCGGCGGCCGGATCCAGCTCGATCGGCCCGTACGGGCTCACGCGCGGCCGGTGCCAGCCACCCTTCTCCGACCAGCAGATGTCCACCATGTGGTCGGTGAACTTCTGGCCGAAACCCGGGTTCGCCAGAATGGCCTCTCGCTCCGCGTCGGGTGTCGGGTTCTCGTTCCGCGTGACCTGCCAGAGCAGGGTGCGGTCCGTGGCGGGCGGGTTGGAGATGTCCGTGAGCGGAATGGTCATTGCTACCCCTTTGGCGAAAGGTGGCGGATGCGTGGCATCACGCCTGTGAAAAAGGTTACGTCTCTGCGCCTGCTACGCCACAACGCGGGCGGCGATCGCATCGCCGATCTCGCTCGTCGTGCGCGCTCGTCCGCCTCCGCTCGACCTCTCCGCGAGGTCGGACGTGACGGCCGCTCGCACGCGATGTGCGGCATCCGTGAAGCCCAGGTGGTCGAGCAGCAGCGCAACGGAGAGGATGGCGGCGGTGGGGTCTGCCTTGCCCTCTCCGGCGATGTCGGGCGCCGAGCCGTGCACCGGCTCGAACATGCTCGGGAACGCGCCGTCCGGGTTGATGTTGCCGGATGCCGCGAGACCGATGCCACCGCTGATCGCGGCCGCGAGATCGGTCAGGATGTCGCCGAAGAGGTTGTCCGTGACGATGACGTCGAATCTAGCAGGGTCGGTGACGAGGAAGATGGTCACGGCATCCACGTGCAGGTAGTCCACTGCGACGTCCGGATGCTCGGCTGCCACCTCGTCGACGATGCGCTTCCACAGACCGCCGGCGTGCACCAGCACGTTCGTCTTGTGCACGAGCGTGAGCTTCTTGCGGCGCTGCTCGGCCTGCTCGAACGCGTAACGGACGACGCGCTCGACGCCGAAGGCCGTGTTCACCGACACCTCGTTGGCGATCTCGTGGGGCGTGCCTACGCGGATGGCGCCGCCGTTACCCACGTAGGGACCCTCTGTGCCCTCACGGACGACCACGAAGTCGACGGCGCCAGGATCGGACAACGGGCTGGTCACGCCGGGCAGGATCGCCGTCGGACGCAGGTTCACGTACTGATCGAGGGCGAACCGCAGCTTGAGCAGAAGGCCGCGCTCGATGTTCGCGCCGGCCAGGCGCGGATCTCCTGGCTTGCCTCCCACGGCGCCCAGCAGGATCGCGTCATGCCCGGCGATCGATGCGAGATCCTCATCGGTCAGCGTGTCGCCGGTCGCCAGGTACCTGGCCGCGCCGAGCTCGAAGTACGTCTTGTCGAAGACGACCTCCGCGGGATCGGTGACGGCGTCGAGAACCTTGACGGCTTCCGCGACGACCTCGGGTCCGATGCCGTCGCCGGGGATGACGGCGAGCTTGACGACCGATGACATGGCGCTCCTACAACGTGAAATCAGGTGGGATACCAAGCCTAGAGGCGATTGAGCGTCGGACGCGCGAGCTCGCGCTCGCGGGGCCGCCGCGATTGAGCCTCTGAGCGGCGCAGCCGCGATATGGGCGATTGAGGGTTGGGGATGCGAGCTCGCTCCTATCAACAAACCGATTAAGCATCAGAACGGTGCAGTCGCTATCTGCGTGTTGAGGGATGCAGATGCGAGCTCAGTGCGCCCGCTCGCGTCGCAGGCTTATCGCCGCGATGATCGCGGCCAGCAGGACGAGCCCGGATCCGATCGCCGCCGTCACCGTCACGCCGCTGTCGAACGCGGCGCCCGCCGATGCCATCAGCGCGTGTCCCTGCGCTGCCGGCAGTTGCCCGGCGACCGCGGCGGCGCCGCCGATCGTCTGGCTCGCGACATCCGCTTGGGAGGCGGTCAGCCCGTCGGGCAGCACGATCGACCCGCGGTAGAACACCGTGATGATCGTGCCGAGGATGGCCGTGCCGAGCACTGCGCCCAGCTCGTACGCGGTCTCGGAGACGGCCGATGCCGCTCCTGCCTTCTCCGCGGGCGCGGTCGCGATGATCAGCTCATTGGAGACGGTCTCGGCCGCACCGATCCCGATCCCGAGCGCGACGAACGCGACCATGAAGGCCGGCACCGTCAGGTTGTGGGCCATCACGGCCACGAAACCGTAGCCGAACACGGAGAACGCGAGGGCGACCGGGATGACGACGCTCGGCCGCACCCGGCGCGCAATCGGCACCACGGCGAGGCCGGCGACGATCATCGTGATGAGCCCGGGGAGGAGCGTGAGGCCCGCCTGCACCGGGTCCTGCCCCAGCACCAGCTGCAGATGCTGCGACACGAAGAAGAGTCCGCCGACGAGCGCGATCACGCTGAGCAGGTTCACCAGTACGGCCCCGCTGAACGCCGGGCGCGTGAACAGACGCACGTCGAGCATCGGGTTCGGACGCCGCAGCTGACGGCGAACGAACATCCAGCCGCAGAGCCCGCCGACCAGCACCGCGACGATGCCCAGGATGCCGATCCCTTCCGTCGCCAGCGTTTTGATGCCGTACACGAGCGGCGCCATGGTGCCCAGGGCGAGCACGATGCTCACCACGTCCACCGGGCCCGGATGCGGATCCCGCGACTCCGGCACCAGGAGCGGCAGAAGAATCAGCATCGGTGCGAGCACGGGCACGGCGATCAGGAACACCGATCCCCACCACAGGTGCGCAAGCAGCAGGCCGCCGACGATCGGACCGAGCGCGGATCCCGCGGCGAAGCCGGCCGACCAGATGGCGATCGCCAGCCGACGCTGATCGCGGTCGGTGAAGATCGAGCGCAGCAGGGACATCGTCGACGGCATGAGCATGGCGCCGAAGAATCCGAGTAGGGCCCGGGCGGCGATGAGGAAGCCGGCGGTGGGCGCGAAGGCGGCGAGCACCGAGACGAGGGCGAATCCGATCGACCCGATCATGAGGAGCTTGCGGCGCCCGATCCGGTCGGCGAGGGATCCCATCGCCACCAGCAGGCCCGCGAGCACCAGCGGGTAGATGTCGATGATCCAGAGCAGAGCGACGCCGCTGGGCTCCAGCGCCGTGGAAATGGCGGGCAACGCGAAGTTGAGCACCGTGTTGTCGATCGACACCAGCAGCACCGGCAGCATGAGAACGGAAAGCGCCGCCCACTGCCTGGCCCCGGCACGCCGGACAGGCGTGCGCATCTCGGTCGTCATGGTCGTCATCGCGTCTTCTCCCCCTCGTGCTTTCCGTCCGGGCGCCTTGTGCACCCAGGATTCTTTACCGTCCAGCCGGTACACTAAACGGACAAGCCGAGCATTCCCTGAGCAGTGGAGGTCATCATGAGCGAGCGCGGGAGAACTCGTGAGCGCATCCTCGACGCATTCGAGGCCATCCTCACGACCGAGGGCGAGCGCGCGGCGACCCTGGACGCCGTCGCGGCGCGGGCCGAGGTCTCCAAGGGTGGTCTGCTCTACCACTTCGCGTCGAAGGACGCGCTGGTCGACGGCCTCGTCGAGAGGCTGCACGCGCTCGTCGAGCAGGATGTCGGCGACATCCGTTCCGCCTCGTCCGGTCCGATCGAGTACCTCCTGCGCACCTCGGTCAGTTCCGGCACGCCGCTCGAGCGAAGCGCGATGGCGTGCTTCGCGCTCGCGGGCGCTCAGGACGAACGGGTCCGCGCGGCTCTGCGGGAGATGCAGGACGCCTGGCTCGCCGTCGTGCGCGAAAGCGTGCCCGACCCCGTGCTCGCCAGGGTCGTCTCCCTCGTCTCGGACGGCCTCTACTTCAATTCCGTGCTGCGGGAGGGCGGCGGCAGCATCGGACGAGAGGACCTCGACGCGATCGTCGCGTACGTGACAGGGCTGCTCGACGATCCTCAGTAGTCGCCGCATGCCGCAGCATCCACCGCCGACCCTTCAACGTAGGCTGTAAGGAACGACGAAAGGGGAAGTCGTGAGTCTCGGTGGTGGAATTTTCCTGATCGTCGTGGGCGCCATTCTGGCGTTCGCTATCAACGTCAGCCCCAGCTGGATCGACCTCCACTTGGTCGGCTGGATCCTGATGATCGCGGGGGTCGCCGTGACGATCCTCGGAATCGTGCTCCTGACGCGCAAGCGCACGTCCAAGGTCACGCACAGCACCACGATCGACCCGAGGACCGGCCAGAAGATCGACTCGACCAGGCGGGACGAGCAGGACTGAGCCCGCGCGGCGACGCCGCACGTGATCACCCGCAGCCCTTAGCCGGCCCGGTCCGTCATCCGCCGCTCGCGCCGCGCGGCCCGCCATTCGACGATCGGGCGTTGGACGGTGACCGCCAGGCCGACGATCGCCGGGATCGTCTGACCGACGAGTTCCTGCGTGCTGGTGAACAGATCGGTGCCGACGACGCCGAGGGATGCAGCGTCTCCGATCGGTGCGACCAGCCGCGAGCCGAGGGTGAGCACGAGCACCGCTACGACCTCGACGAGACCCGCCTCCAGCGGAAGCACGGCTGCGGGAAGCGCCGCATACCAGGGCCATTCGAGCGGCAGCAGCAGAAGAACGAGGAGCGACACGATCCCGCACGCGAGCACCAGACCGCGAACCGTGCGTGCCAGGATGCTCGCGGCCGCCGTTCCGAGCACGAGCAGGGCGCCGATGACTGCAGTGTTCAGCACGAGGCCCGAAACCGAGAGGCCCGGCGACGGCGTTCCGCTGGACACCAGACCGAGGAACGTGGCAGATCCGGCCCAGTAGGGCACCATCAGGCCGACCGTGAGAGACGCGCACAGGATGACGCCGGCGCCGACCTCCCAGACCAGTCGCGACCACGAGCGACGCGTCGCGATGAGCGCCACTGCCAGAGGCAGCGCGAAGGGCAGCGCATTGAGCTTGACGAGCACGGAGAAGGTCAGCGCGACAACGGCCAGGAAGGCCCAGCGGCGTGCCGCGGCCACGATGGCCAGCACCAGGAAGAACGCCATCACGCCGTCGTTGTGGCCCTCGCCGGCCAGCTCGATGAGCACGAGCGGGTTCGCCAGGTAGAGCAGGGTGCCGCCCAGGGCCCTGTCACTGCGCGTGCGCAGGAGGAAGCGGCGGATGAGCAGCGCCGTGCCGAAGACCGCCAGCACCACCGGCAGTTTGACCAACAGGATTCCGGCGTACACGTTTCCGCCTGATGCAACGAACGCGAGCCGTTCGATCGTGGTCCACACGGGCCCGTACGGGGTCTGCGGGTGCACCGCCTGCCAGCCCGCCGCCAGCAGGTGTTCGCCGTATGGTGTGCCGGCAACGAATGCCGAGGGGTCGACGTAGGGATTCGAGCCTGGTGTGGCTGCGAGGTACCCGTGCGACAGGTACGAGTAGGCGTCGATGGAGAGTGTGGGCGTCGTGAAGAAGAGCGCGACCGCCACGACCGCGGGGATCCCGAGCGCGTACCAGCCGAGGCCTGCGCTCGCGAAGCGTGGTGCACGGGCCAGCATCCAGCCGAAGAGCGCGGTGACGAGAACGCCGAACAGGATCACGCGCGCCGACTGCATCGCGCCGGCGTCGGCATCCGCTCCGGCTCGGGGATAGGTCGCACTCGACGTCGCGGTGAGCCCATTCGTCCACATCGCATGCTGGGAGGACCACAGCAGCCAATACCCCGCGAAGGTGAGAACGGCGAGCACAGCCAGTTCGAGCACGAGCCACCCACGACGCCTCATCGCGCACCTTCCGCATCACTGCAGGGGAAACTGCAGACGGACGCTGCAGGCAACGGCGAAACGCTACCGGATGCGCTGGTCATCGCACGCGCCCGCACGCGTCATACACCGTCGCTGCGCCGTAGTCGAGCCCTGCCGCACGTGCCGCGAACGCTCCTACGCTGGGTCCGCCGCGCTGCACGAAGCCCGTGCACCGCATGTCCGCGAGCCGACGCCCGCGGATGGACAACCGAGCAAAGGAGAAGCACATGAGCCTCGGAGGCGGGATATTCCTGATCGTCGTCGGTGCCATCCTGGCGTTCGCGCTCAACGTGGACCTCGGCTGGATCGACCTGCACATGGTCGGCTACATCTGCCTGGTCGCGGGCGTCATCGTGACGATCCTCGGCATCGTCCTGATCACACGCAAGCGCACCTCGAAGGTGACGCGGAGCACCTCGGTCGATCCCAACACGGGACGGCAGATCGACACCACGCAACGCGACGATCCGACCGACTACTGACCACCAGAGTGAGGGGGCGGACGCCGGGAGGACGTCCGCCCCCTCACTCTGGTCAGAACGCGACGGATCCCTCGATGACGGTGCGCGTCTCCCCGCCGATCCAGTACCTGTCGCCGTTCCTGTCCACGTGGACGCGCCCGCTCCGGCCGATCGCCGTCCCCTGGGCGGCGACGTAGTGGTCGGCGGCTCGGCCTGAGCCGATCAGCCACATGGCGAGCCCGGCATTCAGGCTTCCTGTGACCGGATCCTCGGGGATGCCGAGGTCGGGCACGAAGGCGCGCACCTCGAAGTCGGCATCATGGTCGTGGGTCTGAGGTGCCACCACTCCGACCTTCAAGCCCTTCATCGACCCGAAGTCGGGTCTCAGCGCGAGCACCTCCTCGGCCGAGCCGAGCAGAACGGCCAGCCATCCTGGGCCGTTGTCGACCCATTCCGCGGCCAGCACCTCGTCGCGGCGGATGCGCAGACTGTCCGCAGCGCGTGCAGTCGTCTCCTCGTCGGCGGCGCCCGAGTGCAGAAGCGGCGGAGCGGCGAACGCGAGGCGGTCACCGTCGGTGCGCAGTTCGACGAGACCGACACCGCACTGCTGCACCACGGCATCCGTCGATCGCCGCACGCCGCCCGAACGCAACCAGGCGTGCGCGCTGCCGAGTGTCGGGTGCCCGGCGAACGGCAGCTCGCCGCCTGGCGTGAAGATGCGCAGACGATAGTCGGCAGCCGGATCCGTCGGCGGGAGCAGGAACGTCGTCTCGGAGAGGTTCGTCCAGCGCGCGAACCTCTCCATCTCAATGTCCGTCAGCCCGTCCGCGTCGACGACCACCGCAACCGGGTTGCCGGCCAACGCCTGCGATCCGAACACGTCGACCTGGACGAAGCGTCGTCCTTCGCCTGTCATGTCGTCCCCTTCGTCCGTGCCAGAAGTACGTGCGGCCGGGAAGCTTCTACGACTCGGTGATGTCGATGGCCTGCATCACGTCGGCGTCGATCGCCGCGCGCACGGAGTCGAGGATGCCGTCCGGCACCGGCGAGTCCACCGTCAGCACGCTCAGCGCCTTGCCTCCTGCAGTGGTGCGGGCGATCTGCATGCCGGCGATGTTGATGCCGGCCTCACCGAACTCGCGACCATAGACCGCGACGATTCCTGGGCGGTCGTCGTACACCATGACGATGAGGTGCTCGGCGAGCGGGACCTCGACGTCGTATCCGTTCACGCCAACGATCTTCTCGATCTGCTTCGGGCCGGTGAGCGTGCCGGCGACCGAGACCTGCGATCCGTCGGCCAGCGCCCCGCGCAGGGTCAGCACATTGCGGTAGTCCTCGCTGGCGGCATCCGTCAGCAGGCGCACCTCGATGCCGCGCTGCTCCGCCAGGAGCGGTGCGTTCACGTAGGAGACGTTCTCGCTCACGATGTTGGTGAAGATGCCCTTCAGCGCCGCCAGCTTGAGCACGCTGACGTCGTAGTCGACGAGTTCGCCGCGGATCTCCACGTCGACGCTCGTGATCGGACTGTTCTTGGCCAGCCCGCTGAACACCTGACCGAGCTTCTCGAGCAGCGGGATGCCGGGGCGCACGTACGGATCGATGACCCCGCCCGCGACGTTCACGGCGTCTGGCACGAGCTCGCCCGACAGGGCGAGACGCACGGACCGCGCCACCGAGACGCCTGCCTTCTCCTGCGCCTCGGCGGTCGAGGCACCCAGGTGCGGCGTGACGACCACGTTGTCGAGCGTGATGAGCGGCGACTCGAGCGGGGGCTCGCTCACGAAGACGTCGAGGCCCGCGCCGGCGATCGTGCCGGTTGTGAGTGCACGGTAGAGGGCATCCTCGTCGATGAGACCGCCACGGGCCACGTTGACCACGTACGCGCTCTTCTTCATGAGGGCGAACTGGTCGTCGCCGATCATGCCGAGGGTCTCCGGCGTCTTCGGCATGTGGATGGTGACGAAGTCCGCCTGCTGGAGCAGTTCGTCGAGCGTCACCAGCTGAACGCCGAGCTGCTGCGCACGGGCCGAGGTCACGTACGGGTCGTACGCGATGATCGAGGTGCCGAACGCCTGCAGGCGTGCCGTGATCAGGGCGCCGATGCGACCGAGACCGATGATGCCGATCGTCTTCTCGTACAGCTCCGTGCCGGTGTACTTCGAACGCTTCCACTCCCCACCGGTCAGCGACGCGTTCCCGGCCGGGATGTGCCGCGCCAGCGACAGGATGTGGCCGATCGTGAGCTCAGCGGCCGAGATGATGTTGGAGGTGGGCGCGTTGACCACCATGACGCCGGCCTCGGTGGATGCCTTGATGTCGACGTTGTCGAGACCGACTCCCGCACGCGCGACGACCCTGAGCTTGGGGGCAGCGGCGATCGCCTCGCCGTCCATCTTGGTCGCCGAGCGGATGAGCACGGCGTCCGCGTCGGACAGAGCCTCCAGGAGCGCCGGGCGGTCCGTGCCGTCCACGTTGCGGATCTCGAAGTCGGGTCCCAGGGCCTCGACGGTGGCGGGCGAGAGTTCTTCGGCGATCAGGACGACCGGTTTCGACACGGAAGGGACCCTTCGATAGGAGCGAATGAGGGAGGCGTGGGCTGATGCGCCCGCACGCCACGGCCATCGGGGCGCGGTCACCTCAAGGATAGTGGGCGTTCAGAGCCCCTTCGCGCACATGAGCACGCTGGTGCGGTTGCCCCGATCCGGTCGATCAGTACGAACGCCTCGCCCCCTTCGACGCGGGACGAGGCCGAGGAATGCGCGCATTCGGACCAATCCGCGTGCTCGTGATTGGCCCTGCGACCCGCTCTCGCTCGCCGTAGCCTGAGCATCTCTCTTCGAAAGGACAGGGCATGCGCATCCTGCTCGCCGGCGGAGCCGGCGCGATCGGCCGGCAGGTGATACCTGCACTCGTCGCTGCCGGACACGAGGTCTGGGCCACCAGCCGATCGGCGCAGAAGGCGACCGTGATCGAGGAGGCGGGCGGGCATCCGCTCGTCATGGACGTGTACGACGAGGCCTCCGTCGAGGAGGCCTTCGTCGCCGCGAGACCGGATGCGGTCATCCACGAGCTCACGGACCTCTCGCAGTACGACCTGCAGGCGAACGCGCGGGTGCGCATCGAGGGAACGCGCGCGCTGGTGGACGCCGCACGCCGGCACGGCGTCGACCGCATGGTCGCGCAGAGCATCAGCTGGATCGTGCCGGACGGCGACACGCTGGCGACCGAGGCCGAGCCGTATCGTCCTGGCGTCATGCCCGGCGTCCCGGAGCTGGAGGCAGCCGTTCTCGAGCTGGCGAATGGCGTCGTGCTTCGGTACGGCCAGTTCTACGGTCCCGGCACCTGGCGTGCCCGTGGTGCGATGGATGCGGTGGCGGCCCACGAAGGGACCCTGCGGCCGATGGCTCGGGTGGTGGACTTCGTGCACGTGACGGATGCGGCATCCGCAACTGTGCTCGCACTCGACTGGCCGCGTGGCGTGGTGAACATCGTGGACGACGAGCCGGCGACCGCCGCTGACTGGATGCCGGTGTTCGCCGCCGCCGTCGGCGCACCGGCCCCCGCCATCCCGACGGATCTGCCTCCAGGCCGTCCGGTCTCGAACGCCCTCGCCCGAAGCAGGGACTGGAAGCCGCGATTCGCGAGCTGGCGAATCGGATTCACCTCGCCGGACGGCGGTGTGGCATGAACACGTGGACCGTGCGCGGCATCGAATCACGTGACCGGGAGCGCTGGCGGGAGCTGTTCGCCGCGTATCGAGCCTTTTACGAGCTCGCACCAGACGAAGCTGTGCTGTCCACAGTGTGGGGCTGGCTGGCGGATGCCGACCACGAGGTCCGCGGGCTGGTGGCGGTGGACGACACCGATCGTCCCGTCGGCATCGCCCACGTCCGTACCTTCGCACGACCGAGCACCGCCTCAGCCGGGTTGTTCCTCGACGACCTCTTCACGGATCCCGCGGTGCGCGGCCGCGGGATCGGGCGGGCACTCATCGACGCCGTCGCGCGGCTCGCCGCAGAGGAGGGATCGACGAAGGTGCGCTGGATCACCGCCGCGACGAACACGCGTGCCCGCGCGCTCTACGACAGCGTGGCATCGGTCGACTGGGTCGTGTACGACCTGACCCCGGCCGACGGCTGACGAGCGCCACAGGGCCTCGTGCCGTCCGCCGGGGTCAGCGGTTCGTCGTGTGAAGCGTCTCGCGAAACCACCGTTCAGAACTGTGCTTCACGAGCGGTCGGGCGCCCCCATCAGAACACAGGCACGCCGTCGCGCACCAGTCGCCAGTTCTCCACGTGGAATGTGGCCGGATCGATCGTGCCCTGCTCCGTCGCGTACGCGACGATCGCCTCGCGGATGGCCACCTGGGCGTTGTAGACGACCGGAGCGTCCGCGATGTGCGGGAATCCGCCGCCGCCCGACTGCCGGTAGTTGTTCACGGCGACGACGAACTGCTGATCGTCTGTCACGGCGCTGCCGTTGAAGGTGAGCGCGATGATGCGCGATCCCTCCGGCTGTGCGATGTCCACGTCGTAGTCGACGCCGGAGAACTGGTCGTAGTTGTAGTCCGGCAGGTCGTGGTTGTTGGTCCACGACGCCGGATCGACTGCCGCGGATGCCGCCACCTGCGTGTAGTAGCGGGCCGAGTACTCGAGATAGTCCTTGATCTGGGATCCCGTGAGCACCGAGGCGAGCAGCGTGTTGTCGTAGATGTAGAGGCCCGCGACATCCTTGATCGTGACGGATCCGGCCGGGAAGGTCGCCGCTCGGTTGAACGGAGCGGCGATCGACACCACGGGCAGACTCGCGTACGAACTGCCTGCGATCGCCTCGGTGACCTTGGCCGTCTGCACGACGTTGATGTAGTCGAGGATCGCCGTGTCCTTCCAGCACGCCTCGGCAGCGGACATCGCCTCGGTCGAGGTGGCCACGGCCGTGTTGACGTACTTCACGACGGCGTCGTGCTGCGGCGTGACGAGCGCCACCATCGCCGGATCGTCCTCGACGGTGTTGGTGTTGATCGTCGTCGCGGATCCGGACGCCACGCTCCACCGGCCCCGCTCGAACTCGACCGTCAGGTCGAAGACACTGAGGCGCTCGCCCCAGCACTTCGGCTCGCTCATCACGACCTGCTTGCCGGTCGTGCTGTTGGTCACGATCCGCTGCGGCACGTCGATGTGCGCGTGGCCGAACAGGACGGCGTCGATGTCGGGCACCTGCTCGGCCAGCAGCGCTGCTGCGTTCTCCACGGGGAGGTCGCCCGAGTACGACGACAGGCCGCTATCGCCTGCGTGCACGCTGACGACGACCACGTCCGCCCCGTCGCGACGCATTCTGGGAACCCAGCTCTTGGCCGTCTCGATCACGTCGAGCACGTCGAGCTTGCCACTCACGTTCGCCTTGTCCCAGATGACGACGCCGGGGTTGGTGAGTCCGAGCACGCCGACGCGGAGCGGCGGCTTTCCCTTCAGCTTCATCGTCTTGATCACGTAGGGCTTGTACTTCGGGATCTTCGTTGCGGAGTGCACCGCGTTGGCCGCGAGCACCGGTGCGTGCATCTGCGAGACCCAGTGGTCGAGGAAGTCGAGACCGTAGTTGAATTCGTGGTTGCCCAGCACGACGGCGTCGTAGTCGAGCGCGTTCATCTGGATCGCCATCGGGTGGACGGCGCCGGTCTTGGTTGTCGGCTCGACCGTCGCGTAGTAGAACCCGAGCGGGGTCCCCTGGATGATGTCTCCCGCATCGAAGAGCAGCGTGTTCTCGCGTCCGCGGCTCGCACGGATCTGCTTCACCACACTGGATACGCGCGCCAACCCGACGACATCGCCTTGCGCGTCGCTGAAGGCGGCGTCCTTGTAGTAGTCCCAGTTGATGGCGTTGGAGTGGATGTCCGATGTGCCCATGATCGTGATGGTCACGGATTTGACGTTCTTGCTCGGCTGCGCTGCCTGGGCGATGCCCGGCCATCCTGCCGCGGTCAGCACGGCCGTCGCGGACGCGCCGGCGATCAGGCCGCGCCGGGAGATGCCGCGCGTCTGCTCGGGCTCGTCGGGCACTGCGCACGAGCACCAGCGAGGTGACGGCTCGTTGTAGTGGGAGTGGTCGTTGGGTCCTGAGGAATCGCTCATGAGACCTCATGCGACCACAGGGGTTGACCCCCGAACAAGGGTCTAAGAGGTGAATTCCGCGTGTCTGCACTTCTGCGCGACGCCGATCACGACGACAAGGCCCGTTCGGGACGAGGCGGCCCTGATAAGGAGCCATCTCGTCCCGAACGGGCCGAGTGGAGCCGGGTGGAGACCCAGCTCGATACTTCGCCGTCCACACGGCGCCGGATACTTCGCCGTCCACACGGCGCCGGCCAGGGACGGCGCCCGATGGACACCGTCGCCAGCGACTACGTGGACGGTGAAGTACGAGCCCTAGCGGGCTACTTCGCCGTCCACGTAGTCGTCGTCGTCGCTCGAGTTCCACGCGAAGAGCTTGCGCAGCTCACGCCCCGTGGACTCGATCGGGTGCTCCTCGCCCGCCTTGCGGTCGGCGAGGAACTCGGGGGCGCCTGCATCCTGGTCGGCGATGAAGCGCTCGGCGAACGCGCCGGACTGGATGTCGGCGAGGATGCCCTTCATGCGCTCCTTCGTGCCCTCGTCGATCACGCGGGGGCCGGAGACGTAGTCGCCGTACTCCGCGGTGTCGGAGACGCTCCAGCGCATCTTGGAGATGCCGCCCTCCCAGATGAGGTCCACGATGAGCTTCATCTCGTGGAGCACCTCGAAGTAGGCGATCTCCGGCTGGTAGCCGGCGTTGGTGAGCGTCTCGAAGCCCGCCTGGATGAGGTGGGACACGCCACCGCACAGCACGGCCTGCTCGCCGAAGAGGTCGGTCTCGGTCTCTTCGGTGAACGTGGTCTTGATGCCGCCGGCTCGCAGGCCACCGATGCCCTTCGCGTAGCTCAGGGCGAGCTGCCAGGCGTTGCCCGTCGCGTCGTTCTCGACGGCCACGATCACCGGCACGCCACGGCCGGCGACGTACTCGCGGCGAACGGTGTGGCCAGGTCCCTTAGGGGCGATCATGACGACGTCGACGCCCTCCGGCGCCTTGATGTAACCGAAGCGGATGTTGAAGCCGTGTCCGAACACGAGCGCCTTGCCGTCCGAGATGTTCGGCGCGATGTCGTTCGCGTACAGGTGACGCTGCACCTGGTCGGGCGCGAGGATGACGATGACGTCGGCCCACGAAGTGCCCTCAGCGGGCGTGACGACCTGGAAGCCGGCCTCCTGCGCGCGCTGCGTCGACTTCGAGCCATCCTGAAGTCCGATGCGCACCTCGACGCCCGAGTCGCGCAGGTTCTGCGCGTGGGCGTGACCCTGCGAGCCGTAGCCGACGACGAGGACCTTCTTGCCCTGGATGATCGTCAGATCAGCATCGTTGTCGTAGTAGATCTCAGCCATAGCTGTGTTTCTCTCCTTGTGAGTCGTCCCCTGAGCTTGTCGAAGGGTCCGTTGGTGTTGTGCTCCCGGCCTTTCGACAGGCTCAAGACGCGGTGAGCGAGGTTGTCAGTTCTTGAAGACGCGGTCCGTGATGGATTTCGATCCGCGGCCGATGGCGAGCAGGCCGGACTGGGCCATCTCCTTGATGCCGTATGGCTCCAGCACCCTAAGCAGCGCCTCGGTCTTGCCGGTGTCGCCTGTCACCTCGATGACGAGCGCGTCGGTGGCCACGTCGACCACGCGGGCGCGGAACAGGTTCACGGCCTCGAGCACCTGCGAACGGGTGGTGTGGTCGACGCGCACCTTGATGAGCAGGTGCTCGCGTTGCACGGACTGGTCGGGGTCCAGCTCGACGATCTTGATCACGTTGATGAGCTTGTTCAGCTGCTTGGTGACCTGCTCGAGCGGGGCATCCTCGACGTCCACCACGACGGTGATGCGCGACAGGCCGGGCACCTCGCTCACGCCCACCGCGAGCGAGGAGATGTTGAACCCGCGCCGGGAGAAGAGGCCGGCGACCCGGGTGAGCAGACCCGCCTTGTCTTCGACGAGCAGCGACAGCACGTGTGTCGACATGGCCTACTCCTCTCCCCAGGTCGGTGCGTTGTCCTTGGCGTACTGCACGTTCGAGTTGCTGACTCCCTGCGGGACCATCGGCCACACCATGGCGTCACGGCTCACGATGAAGTCGATGACGACCGGCCGGTCGTTCGTCTCCAGTGCGAGCTTGATGGCGTCGTCGATCTCCTCCTCTTTGGTGACGCGGATGCCCAGGGCACCGTACGCCTCGGCCAGCTTGAGGAAGTCGGGGATCATCGCCGTTTCGTGCCCGGTGTTGAGGTCGGTGAACGAGTGGCGTCCGTCGTAGAAGAGCGTCTGCCACTGCCGCACCATGCCGAGCGACGAATTGTTGATGATCGCGACCTTGATCGGGATGTCGTTGATCGTGCAGGTGGCGAGCTCCTGATTGGTCATCTGGAAGCATCCGTCGCCGTCGATCGCCCACACCACGCGGTCCGGCTGGGACACCTTCGCGCCCATCGCCGCCGGGACGGCGTAGCCCATCGTGCCCGCTCCCCCTGAGTTGAGGAACGCGTTCGGCCGCTCGTACTTGATGAACTGCGCGGTCCACATCTGGTGCTGTCCGACACCAGCGACGTACACGCCCTCCGGTCCCGTCATCTCGCCGATGCGCTGAATGATCGCCTGCGGCGACAGCAGCCCGTCGCTGGTCGGTGTGTAACCGAGCGGGAACTCGTTTCGCAACCCGTCGAGCCTGGCCCACCAGTCGCTCAGATCGGGTGCACCGACCTCGGCGATCTCGTGTTCGTAGGCGTTGGTCAGATCGGCGATGACGTCCTTGGCATCGCCGACGATCGGAACGTCGGCATGCCGGATCTTCGAGATCTCGGCCGGATCGACGTCGACGTGCACGATCTTCGCGTGCGGTGCGAACTCCGACACCTTGCCGGTCACCCGGTCGTCGAAGCGGGCGCCCAGCGACACGATGAGGTCGGCGTCCTGCAGTGCTAGCACTGCGGCGACCGTACCGTGCATCCCAGGCATGCCGAGGTGCTGCTTGTTGGAGTCCGGGAACGCGCCGCGCGCCATCAGGGTCGTGACCACGGGAGCACCCGTCGTCTCAGCCAGCACGAGGAGCTCCTCTGAGGCCTGCGCCCGCACGACGCCGCCGCCGACGTACAGCACCGGCTTCGACGCCTCCGCGAGGAGGCGTGCCGCGGCGTGCACCTGCTTACCGTGCGCCTTCGTCACGGGACGGTAGCCCGGCAGGTCGACGACGGGGGGCCAGGAGAACTCCATGAGGTTCTGTTGGGCGTCCTTCGTCACGTCCACGAGCACCGGTCCCGGCCGGCCCGTGGAGGCGATGTGGTACGCGGCCGCGATCGTCGACGGGATGTCAGCGGGATCCTTCACGAGGAACGAGTGCTTCGTGATGGGCATGGTGATGCCGACGATGTCGGCCTCCTGGAAGGCGTCCGTTCCCATCAGGGTCGAGAACACCTGTCCGGTGATGAACAGGGTGGGCACCGAGTCCATGTGGGCGTCGGCGATGGCCGTCACGAGGTTGGTCGCGCCGGGTCCGGAGGTGGCGATGGCGACGCCGACGCCGCGGCTCGCCGTGGCGTAGCCCTCGGCGGCGTGCCCGGCGCCCTGCTCATGACGCACCAGGATGTGCCTGATGGCGTCCTGCGCCATGAGCTCGTCGTAGAACGGGATGACGGCGCCGCCTGGGATGCCGAAGACATCCTTGACGCCGAGATGGGCGAGCGACCGCAGGATGGCGGCCGACCCGGTGATGAGGCCTGGCCTCTGTGAAGTGGCAGGCGTTGGCGAAGTGCCATCGGCCCCGGCAGCTCGCGCTGCCGAAGCCGGCACGGCTCTAGGATCCGTTGTCATGGGGGACGATGTCCTTCGAATGCGTCGATGAGGAACAGAACGAACGCGAGTTACCCCGTGATCGCGCCCTCCGCAGCGGAGTGCACGAGCTTGGAATACTTCGCGAGAACGCCACGGGTATAGCGCGGAGGAAGGGGCTCCCAGCCTTCCCGGCGGGAGGCCAGCTCGGACTCGTCGACAAGTAGGTCGAGGGAGCGAGCAGCGATATCGACCCGTATCAGATCACCATCGCGCACGAAGGCAATGGGACCAGCGTCCACTGCTTCGGGTGCTATGTGGCCGATGCACAGGCCGGTTGTGCCGCCTGAGAATCGTCCGTCTGTCAAGAGTAGTACATCCTTGCCGAGGCCCGCGCCCTTGATGGCGGCAGTGATGGCGAGCATCTCGCGCATGCCCGGACCGCCCTTCGGTCCCTCGTAGCGGATGACCACGACGTCGCCATGGCCGATCTCGCCGCGGGTGAGGGCGTCCATCGCCTCGCGCTCGCGCTCGAACACGCGTGCAGGTCCCTCGAAGAGGGCTGCGTCGAATCCTGCGGTCTTCACGACCGCGCCGTCGGGAGCGAAGGATCCCTTCAGGATCGTGAGGCCACCCGTCGGGTGCAGCGGGTTGTCGAGCGTGTGCAGCACCTCGCCGTCGAGCGGCTCTGGATTGATCTCGGCGAGGTTCTCCGCGATGGTCTTGCCGGTCACCGTGATGCAGTCGCCGTGCAGCAGTCCGGCGTCGAGCAACGCCTTCATGAGCACGGGGATGCCGCCATGCCTGTCGACGTCGTTCATGACGTACTTGCCGAACGGCTTCATGTCGGCGATGTGCGGCACCTTGTCACCGATGCGGTTGAAGTCGTCGAGCGTGAGCTCCACCTCAGCCTCGCGGGCGATCGCCAGCAGGTGCAGTACGACGTTGGTCGAGCCGCCGAGTGCCATGGCGACGGTGATGGCGTTCTCGAACGCCTTCTTCGTGAGGATGTCGCGCGAGGTGAGCCCCGTGCGCAGCATGTTCACGACCGCCTCGCCCGAGCGGTGCGCGTAGTAGTCGCGGCGGCGGTCGGCCGAAGGCGGCGCCGCGGATCCCGGGTAGCTCATGCCGAGCGCCTCCGCGACGGAGGCCATGGTGTTCGCCGTGTACATGCCGCCGCAGGCACCCTCGCCAGGAGCGATCGCGCACTCGATGCGCTTGAGGTCCTCGAGGCTCATGGTGCCCGCCTTGCACGCGCCGACCGCCTCGAACGAGTCGATGATCGTGACGTCCTTCTCTGTGCCGTCAGAGAGCTTCACCCAGCCGGGCGCGATCGAGCCCGCGTACAGGAAGACGGATGCCAGATCCAGTCGCGCCGCCGCCATGAGCATGCCGGGGATCGACTTGTCGCATCCGGCAAGCAGCACTGAGCCGTCGAGGCGCTCTGCCATCATCACGGTCTCGACCGAGTCGCAGATGACCTCTCGGGAGACCAGCGAGAAGTGCATGCCCTCGTGGCCCATGGAGATGCCGTCGGAGACCGAGACGGTTCCGAACTCAAGCGGATATCCGCCGCCGGAGTGCACGCCCTCCTTCGCAGCCTGAGCGAGCCGGTCGAGGGAGAGGTTGCAGGGCGTGATTTCGTTCCACGAGCTCGCGATGCCGATCTGGGGCTTGTCCCAGTCTTCGTCGCCCATGCCGACAGCCCGGAGCATCCCGCGGCTGGTGGTGGCTTCGATCCCGTCGGTGACGACACGGCTGCGCGGTTTGATGTCGATCTCTGGCATGTCCTCGAGTCTAGGACCGCGCTGTACCCGCTCTCGACGGATGCTTGGTGCCCTCAGTACCACCGTTCCGTACACCGATCAGCGATCGTTCCGCGCGGTCGGTTCGGTGCGATGAGTTCAGCGCAGGCCTTCGAGTGCCCCGGATGCCGCGCCCACCGCTGCCGCCTCGACGATGGCCAGATCGGCTCCGCGGTCCAGGCTGCGGAAGCCGGCGTCGACGACGGCGAAGACGACGGATGCCGCAACGCGGCCTCGAGCGGCATCGCCGTCCAACGCCTCGACGCACGCCGTCAGAATGGACTCGCGCAGCTCGCCGTGCGCCGCGTCCATCTTCTGCGTGCGCTCAGGGGCCGGCGCGGAACGGGCCGCTCCCATGAGCCAGCCATGCGCCGTGCCGGATGCCAGCCGCAGGTTCGCGCGCACCCAGGCGGCGACGCGCTCTGCCGGGTCCGGGGCCTCGTCCGCGGCCTTACGCACCGCGGCCATCCACTCCGGAAGGTGTCGCGCCACGACCAGCGCGCGCAGGTCCTCGATGCTGTCGACGTACCGGTAGATGCTGTTGCGGGCGATGCCCGCCGCGGCGCTCACGGCACTGGCGGTGAGCCGATCCGCGTCGCCGGACTGCAGTATCTCGTCGGCCGCCGTCACCAGGCGGTCCTGCATCCGCGCTCGGTGCTCGGCCACCGTCGGCGCATCGATCTTGGGCAAC
Source organism: Planctomonas sp. JC2975 (assembly GCF_012985205.1). Lineage (NCBI taxonomy): Bacteria > Bacillati > Actinomycetota > Actinomycetes > Micrococcales > Microbacteriaceae > Planctomonas > Planctomonas sp. JC2975. The sequence goes on from NZ_JABEKS010000001.1 coordinate 884,630, forward strand.
CGGACCTCCGACTACGCGACACCGTGTCGCCAACTTGACGACACCCTGTCGCAGAGCCTACGCTGTCCCTGTTTTGCGACACCCTGTCCCGAACATCACCGACCACGCTCTGCCGCCTCCGCCTCCGCCTGCGGCAGCCGCACGCGACTTCCCGCTGCCGCTGCTCGGATCGGTAGGGCGTCGCCCGAGCAACAAGAGGAGACACCATGACCACCGCAACGACCGCTCGCACCCCGCTCGCTTCAGCCTCGGAACACAGGCTGTTCGTGAGCGCCGCCGTCTGGACCGGAGTCGGTCTCGCCGGAGGGCTCGCCTTCCGCGAGGTGACGAAAGCCACCGGATTCGACGGCAGCACGGAGCTCGCCGTGGTGCACACGCACGCGCTCGTCCTCGGCACCGTCGTGCTGCTCGCCGCCCTGGCCCTGGATCGCCTTTTCCATCTCGGCGCCGACCGTCGGATGCGCTGGTTCCTCTGGATCTGGAACATCGGCCTGGCCGTCACCGTCGGTTCGCTCGCCCTGAAGGGCACGCTGCAGATCCTCGTGCCCGACGCCGCGGACAGCCCGGCCATCGCCGGCATCGCCGGGATGGGTCACATCCTGTTGACCGTCGCGTTCGTGCTGTTCTTCCTGGCACTCGGACGCGGAATCAAGGCCGGACGCGGCTCCCGCCGCGCGGCGGCGGAAGGGGCACCGCGGGATCTCGACGCCGCGTGATCGGATCCAGCACTCGAGAACTACGCCCGAGACCCGAGCGCTCAGTTCCTTGCGCGCAGGGAGGCGAGGCTCTGCAGCAAGCCGGCGACGACATCCGGATCCGCGACGCGGAAGCCCGCACGCGTCTCCCCCGGCCCGACCTTCACTCCGACGTCGTCCGACGTGAGCACGGCGAAGCCGTCCTCATCGGTCACGTCGTCTCCCGCGTAGAGCACGCCCGTTGCGCCGACATGCTCGCGAAGCCGTTCGATGCCGTCCCCCTTGGTGGCGTCGCGCACCGCGAACTCCAGGATGTCCTTGCCGGCCCGCTCGAGGAACCCTCCGCCGATCGCGTGGGCTGCCGCCCTCGCTTGCTCGTTCGCCGCAGCGGCGGCGTTCGTGGGGACCCCTCGCGTGTGGAGGCCGAGTCCCACTGGCTTGTGTTCGATCTTGGATCCAGGCGTCGCCGCCACGATGCGGTCCAGTTCGACCGCGAGCGCGGCAAGCCGTGAGCGTTCCCCGTCGCTGAGTCCGACATCCACGGCGCCGCCGGTGAGTCGCACCTCTACACCGTGCGACGCGATGAGGAGCGCGGACTCGTCTGCTTCTGTGACCCGGATCAAGCCGTCGAGAGGGCGTCCGGAGACGAACGCGACCCAGGTATCAGGCGTGTGCTCGAGCAGGTCGAGGGCCGAGCGCGCCTCGGGGATGACCCGGGAATCGGCAGGGTTGTCCACGAGCGGACTGACCGTGCCGTCGAAGTCGAGGGCGACGAGGAGGCGAGGGGTCTCGGCCAGGCGCCGTATGGCATCCGCGAGGTCCGGATCACCGGCGACAGCGGCGTCGTGCCGCGAGCGCGTCGCCTCGTCCACTATTCGACCCGCCCACTCGGAGGCGTCGGTGCCGGCTTCTCGTGAGCACCGTAATCGTCGTCGTGCGTCACGTGGGTGAGCGCGTCGAAGAATGTGGCGGACCAACGCTGCACGTCATGCGTCAGCACGCGTTTGCGCAGGGCGCGCATCCGACGGCCGCGCTCCCTCGACGGCATGTCGATGGCTTTCAACATGGCGTCCTTGAGGCCCTCGATGTCGTGCGGATTCACGAGCAGTGCCTGTTTGAGCTCATCCGATGCCCCGGTGAACTCGCTCAGCACGAGCACGCCGTCGTTGTCGATGCGGCTGGCGACGTATTCCTTCGCCACCAGGTTCATGCCGTCGCGAAGAGCGGTGACCAACATGACGTCGGCTGCCAGGTAGAGCGCCACCATCTCCTCGCGCGGATACCCCTGGTGCAGGTAGCTGATCGCGGTGTGGCTGATCGTGGAGTAGTCGCCGTTGATGCGGCTCACCGTGAGTTCGACCTCGTCGCGGAGTTGCCGGTACGTCTCGACACGCTCGCGCGACGGACTCGCCACCTGAACGAGCGTCAGGTCGTCGACGTCGACGCTCTTGTCGCGCAGCAGCTCCCCGTACGCCTTGAGACGGTGCCGGATGCCCTTCGTGTAGTCGAGCCGGTCGACCCCGAGCATGATCGTCGTCGGGTTGCCGAGCTCCTCGCGGATCTGCTTGGCCCGTGCCTGGATGTCCGGACGCGATGCGAGCTCCTGGTAGTGCTCCGCGTCGATCGAGATGGGGAACTGCTTCGCCAGGACGGTGCGCACGCGGGTGCCCCGACGATTCGTCTTGACGTGACGGTGGCCCACGGCCTCGCCGTCCGCCAGCGGGACGTCGATGACCGACCCGCGGGTCTCGTACCCGAGCAGGCGACGGACGGCGCGAGCGAAGTTGCCCGCGTCCGCAAGGCGCTGGAAGCCGATCACGTCGGCGCCCAGCAGCCCCTCGACGACCTGCTTGCGCCACGGAAGCTGGGCGTAGATGCCGTAGGCCGGGAACGGAATGTGGTTGAAGAATCCGATCACGAGGTCGGGACGGGCGTCCCGCAGCATCTTCGGAACGAGCTGCAGCTGGTAGTCGTGCACCCAGACGACGGCACCCGGGGCGGCGCGCGCAATGGCGGCATCCGCGAACCGACGGTTCACCTGCACGTACGAGTCCCACCACTCGCGGTGGAAGCTGGGCGGGGCGATCACGTCGTGGTAGAGAGGCCACAGGGTGTCGTTCGAGAAGCCCTCGTAGTAGTACTCGACGTCCTCTGCGCTGAGCGAAACGGGGGTGATGTCGATGCCGTCGGCGACGAACGGTTCGAAGTGGGCGTCGGGGATGCCGACCCATCCGATCCAGACGCCGTCCTCGCGCTTCATGATGGGCTCGAGAGCCGCGACGAGCCCGCCAGGAGACGGGCGCCAGACGGCTTCAGGGCCCTCGCCCGATACGTGGTCGACGGGGAGCCTGTTGGAGACGATCACGAGATCGAACTGCCGGGAATCGGACGGCGGACGCGGGTCGCTGCCGCGTGATGCGGACCCGTCGCGCTCTTGTTTCGGCAGAATGACCGCCTCCTGAGGGGGTGCGTGCTCGACGAGTCCTCACGTTACCAGTCGGCCATCGTCCCCACGGATTCACGGCAGCGCGACGACACCGGGCGTTCACGCTCCCGGCCTAACGTCGCAGACGATGATCGCGATCGGTATGAGCACCTCCTGCGTCTACCCGCACGGCACGCGGGCTGCGTTCGAGACCGCCGCCCGGCTCGGATACGACGGCGTCGAGATCATGGTCACTCGCGACGCCGGCACGAGGGATGCCCGCACCCTGCGTGCCCTGTCCGCCCGGTACAGCATGCCCATCCTCTCCGTGCACGCTCCGGTGCTGTTCTTCACGCAGCTGGTCTGGGGACTGGATCCGGTGCGCAAACTCGTCAGGTCCGCCCGTCTCGCGCAGGAGGTGGGAGCGCCGACCGTTGTGGTGCATCCGCCGTTTCGCTGGCAAGGGGACTACGCCCGGTCATTCACCACGGTCATCCGCGACCTCGCCGACGCGACGGGTGTGGACCTCGCCGTCGAGAACATGTTCCCGTGGAACGTCGGCGGCCGCAGGCGGGCCGTGTACTCGCCGGGCTGGGATCCGGTGAGCATCGACTGCGATTCGGCGACGCTCGACTTCTCGCACGCGGCGCTCGCAGGGAGGGACGGCCTCGAACTCGCGCGCCGACTCGACGACCGACTCCGCCACGTGCACCTCTGCGACGGGACGACGTCGGTGTTCGACGGCGGTGTCTTCGACGAGCACCTCGTGCCGGGCGACGGCACGCAGCCGGTGGGAGCCGTGCTGCGGATGCTCGCCGAACGCGACTGGCACGGGGCGATCGTCGCCGAAGTGGCGTCGCATGGGCGCAGCGACCGCGAACGGGCCGAGCGCCTGGCCCGAACACTCGCATTCGCGCGTGCCTGCGTCGGATCTCCCCGCACGGCCGATGTCGCACCCTCGATCCCGGCGGGCGTGCGCGCTGCTGACTGACCGGCTCTCCTGGGCGGGGAGCGCACGGCATCGGACGCGAAAAGGAATGACGTCAGACACGGAAGTGCAGAATTCGCGACACGCTCCAACCCGCTGACAGCCGCCCTGTCGATGTCGAGACAGGCCACCCGTGGTGGCGGACGTCGTTTTCGGCGGCACGGTCATGTATCGGTCGGCCATCCCTGTGTACGGTGAAGACGAACCGGAGGGGGCGGAATGCGCAAGTACCTGCTCAATTGGAGCGTTCTCAGCACGGCGCTCGGTGTCATCGCCGTGATCCAGGCGACGCGGAACGGCCCACGCGACTGGCGGCTCCTGCTCGCCTGGGCCGGGTGGGCGCTCTCCCTCGCCGTGGCGATCACGGCTGTGCACGACCGGTCGAAGGAGCTCGAGACGACTGAGCTCGAGGCCGATTTCTGACGTCTTCTCCCTCTGTGGAGATGCCCCTCGTCCGAGGGCGGCGTGTCCTTTGGAGCTGCGGCCGAGCATCGGCCAAACTGTGATGGCGCGGCGCGCCCGCCCGCACGAAGGAGTTCCATCATGTTCGGTCGTCGGAGGCATGCCGCAGCGTCGGCAGCCCCCATCGTCCCGGCTGTCCCTGCCGTGGTCGCCCTCCCCCGCCTCGCCGACGAGCAGATCTTCGAGCTGGTGCACACGCGCATCGCGGCGGCGATAGGCGAAGGCGGCGAATGGGTCGTTCGCCGAAGGACCGAAGACGACACCGATGAACTCTTCCGCGCCGTTCTGGCCCATCAGGTGGCACTCGACGTCACCGCGGCACTGCGCAGCGCTCAGTCGCAGCTGGAGGCAGGCGAACAGCTGACCGTCTCCTCGCGCACGGGTGCCATTCCTCTCGTCACCGCTCCGCAGGCGTCGACCGAGTCAGCAACGACCGACGTCGAGAGCACGGCTCCGGAAGCGCGCATCGCCGTGAGCGGATCCGAAGCGGATGTCGCACCGGCGGCTCCTGCCGCAGATGTGACGACAGGCGACCTCGTCGCGGATCTCGAGCACGCTCCTGCCCACCGCACCGACGAGCCGGAAGCCGACGACGACGCGGTGCTCGACGAGGAGGCGATCGCCCTCCAGTGGGAGCCGGCGCCGATCACCGTCTGGACCGACCTCAAGCGTCCGGTCACGGGCCCGATCGCCATCCAGCACGCGAACCGCGAACTCGTCCGCTGACCCCGGCCGTTTCTGCGGCCTACCGCGCTCGACCGTCGCGCCTCAGGTGCGCAGCAGTGCGCGCAGCGTCTGGATCGTGTCGGCCTCCTCGGCGGCCTTGTCGTCGCGATACCGCTTGACCCTGGCGAAGCGGAGCGCGACCCCGCCCGGATACCGTGACGATGCCTGCACCCCGTCGATGGCGATCTCCACGACGATCATCGGCTCGACCCACACCGTGCCTGCCGTGCGCCGGATCTCGATCTGAGGGAAGGTCTCGGTTTGCCACCTCAGCAGCTCGTCGGTCAGACCCTTGAACGTCTTGCCGACCATGACGAATCCGCCGGGCTCCCCGAATTCGCCGAGTGGGTCGAGAGCACCCAGGTGCAGGTTGGACAGCCACCCCTGGCGGCGTCCGGATCCCCACTCGCAGGCGAGCACCACTAGGTCGTAGGTGTGGACCGGCTTGACCTTCACCCAGCCGGAGCCGCGCCGTCCGGCCGTGTACGGCGATCCGATCGCCTTGACCACGACGCCCTCGTGCCCGGCGGCAAGGGCCTCGTCCGACAGCGCCTCCGCTTCTGACACGTTATCGGTGATGACGCCTGGCACCACGAACCCGGGAGCGATGCGCTCCAGGATCGGACGGCGCACCGCCAGCGGCTCGTCGAGCAGGTCGCGGCCGTCGAGGTGCAGCACGTCGAAGAAGCGCGGCTTCAGCAACGACTCGCGCGCGGCATCCGCTCCGAATCGCGACATCGTCTCCTGGAACGGACGCGGAGCCCCGGCCTCGTCGAGTGTGAGCGTCTCGCCGTCGAGGATGAAGTCGCGCGCCGCAAACCCGCGAACGGCCTCCACCACCTCCGGCACCCGGTGGGTGATGTCCGCGAGGCTGCGCGTGTACACGCCGACCTCGTCCCCATGCCGGTGCACCTGGATACGCGCGCCGTCCAGCTTGTACTCGACGGATGCCTCACCCGTCGTCGCGAGCGCCTCCGCCACGGTCGCGGCCGACGCTGCGAGCATCGGCCGGACGGGGCGGCCCACTTCGAGCCCTACCTTCGTCAGCGCACTCTCGCCTCCCGAGAGCGCCAACGCAGCCGTCGCGCCGAGGTCGCCGGACAGCATCACAGCCCGGCGAACCACCTCTCCCGATGCGTCCGCCGCCCTCGCGACGGAGTCGATCAGCACACCCTCGAGCGCACCGGTCCGCATCTCCCCCAACAGAGCCCGCACGAGGAAGTCCTGCTCGGCCGCCGCGGCCGCGTGCATCAGCTCGTGGAGGACGGAGCTGCGCAGCGCAGCCGATCCGCTGCCCTCCGCGGAGGCGAGCCGGTCGAGCAAAGCATCCACATTCGACACGGCCAGCGATGGCGCCCCGGCCGGGTCGCCCATGACACCGGAGACCGACCGCCATCCCACACCGAGCCGGCCCTGACGTGGAGAGCCAAGCAGGAGGCCGACGGCCGGTATCACCTCATCGGGTGCCAGCCGCCGCAGCAGCCGGGCCAGAGCGTCCACCTTCGCCAGACGCGACCTCGTGGCCGCGACCTCGCCCGCCACCTCGACGAGTTCGTTCAGCAGCACCGTGACAGTCTTTCGCCCGCCACCGACATCCTCACGGCCATCGCCGCCCGCTGATCCATCGGTATCAGCTGACTCGACTGCCCGTCATCCGCCGGCATCCAGGGGTCATGGGATGGCCGGCCAGCTCGCAGGGCCCTCAGACCCGGCGGCGTAGTCGTCAAGCTGCACGTCGCCTGCGCGCCATGCGCCGAGCACCGGCGCCACGATCCGCCAGCATTCGACGGCGGTGTCGCCGCGCACCGACAGCGACGGATCGCCGTCGAGCAGCCCGGCCAGCACCTCGCCGTAGGCGAGCATGCTGCCCGGCCCGAAGTCGACGTGCATGTCGCTGCGCGAGAGGTACCGCGGGTTGCCTGGACCGTTGGTGTTGAGCTCCAGCACCATCTCGTCTGGCCCCAGCTTGATGCGCAGCCTGGTCGGATGCGCCGCCCCGCGCAGTCCCGTCGGCAGTCGTTGCGCGTCGCGGAACGTGATCACGATCTCGTGCCGCACCTTCCCGATCGCCTTCCCCGACCGCAGCGTGAACGGAACCCCGGCCCAGCGCCAGTTGTCGACCGTGAACGTCACCTGCGCGAGCGTCTCCGTGTTCAGCTCGGGATCCACTCCCTCCTCGTCGACGTACGACGGCAGGACCCGTCCGTCGATCCTGCCCTTCGTGTAGCGCCCTCGGTGACTGGACGCGATGGCGTCGTCGCCCCACACCTTCGTTGCTCGCAGCACGAGGCCCTTGGAGTCACGGAGATCCGCGGCGCTCATCGTCGCCGGCGGTTCCATTGCCGTCACGGCGAGGACTTGCAGCAGGTGGCTCTGGATCATGTCCACGAGCGCCCCTGCGTGGTCGTAGTAACCGGCACGCGACTCGAGTCCGAGCTGCTCGTCGAACACGATGTCGACCCGTGCGACGTGCTGGGCGTTCCACAGCGGCTCGAAGATCCGATTGGCGAACCTCAGCCCGAAGAGGTTCTGCACGGTCGAGTTGCCCAGGAAGTGATCGATGCGATGCACCTGGTCCTCCGGGACGATCGCCGCCAGCCGGCGGTTCAAGGCGGCCGCGCTGCGGACATCCGTTCCGAACGGCTTCTCCAGCGCCAGCCGGAGCCCGTCCGGCAGCTCCACCTTGGTCAGCGCGGCGCACACCTCTTTCGTGACGGCAGGCGGCAACGCGAAGTACAGGGCCGGGGTGCCCTCCGCCTCCTCGAGCAACGCTTTCAGGTCGTCGGGCTTGGTGACGTCGGTCGTCACGTATCGCGTGGAGGCGAGCAGCTCGTCGACGGCCGGCCCCGACGCCTTCTCCGTCGCGAACGAGGTGCGCACGATGTGTCTCCAGTGTGCGGCTGTCCAGTTCTGCGACCCGGCCCCGAGAAGCGTGACCCGACGATTCGGCTCGTGCGTGAGCAGCTGTCCGAGCGCCGGGAGAAGGAGACGAGCGGTGAGATCTCCGCTTGCCCCGAGGATGATCAGAGTCTGGACTGCCTCAGCCATGTCTTCACGCTACCTGCGAGGATGGCGGAATGGCGTTGGCGATCGAGGACTACGCACTCATCAGTGACTGTTACACCGGCGCTCTCGTCGGCAAAGACGGGAGCATCGACTGGTTGTGCATGCCGCGCTACGACTCGGCATCCATCTTCGGCGCGCTGCTGGGCACGGAGGATCATGGCCGCTGGTTGCTGGCTCCGACCCATCCAGAGGCCACAGCCGAGCGCCATTACCGCGGTGAATCCTTCGTGCTAGTCACGACGTGGACGACGCCGACCGGCGTGGTCGAAGTGATCGACGCCATGCCGCGCGGCGACCACAGCGCCAACATCGTGCGGCGCATCCGCGGCATCTCCGGATCCGTTGAACTGCACGTCGACCTGCGCATGCGGTTCAGCTATGCGTCGACGGTGCCGTGGGTACAGCAGCTGCACGATGCGTCCAACACGCTGCAGGCCGTCGCCGGTCCGGATGCGCTCGTCATCCGAGGTGTGGAGCTGACGGCATCCGATCACTCGCACGAAGCGACCTTCACGGTGCATGAGGGCGACGTGATCGACCACTCGCTCGCGTGGTACCCGTCTCATAAGCCGTTGCCGGCGCCGGTGAGCGGGAGCGTCGGCATCCGTGCGACGGAGAAGTGGTGGAACGATTGGGCGTCGACGTTCACCCACCGCGGTTCGTATTCCTCCGAGGTGCTGCGCTCGCTGCTCGTGCTGCGCGCCCTCACGCACGCCGACACCGGCGGCGTCGCGGCGGCCGCGACGACGTCGCTGCCCGAGCATTTCGGCGGAACGCGCAACTGGGACTACCGCTACGTGTGGTTGCGGGATGCCTCGCAGACGCTGAGCGCGCTGCTCGCGCATGGCTACAAGGAGGAGGTCGACCACTGGCGGTGGTGGCTGCTGCGCGCGATCGCCGGCGACCCCGCCGACGTTCAGATCATGTACGGACTCGCCGGGGAGCGATTCCTGCCCGAGTACGAGATCGACTCGCTGCCCGGCTATCACGGCGCCTCGCCGGTGCGCGTCGGAAATGCGGCCGCAAAGCAGTTCCAGGCCGATGTGATCGGCGAGGTCATGATCGCACTCCACGACGCCAGGCTCGTCGGCCTCGAGGAGAACGCCTTCTCGTGGTCGCTGCAGCGCGCGCTGATGACACGCCTCGACCAGGTCGGACACCGTCCCGACCAGGGCATCTGGGAGATCCGGGGGCCCGCGCGCGACTTCACGCACTCCCGCGTGATGGTGTGGGCGGCGTACGACCGCGCCATCCGGGGCGCCGAGGAGTTCGGACTCGATGGTCCGGTCGAGGACTGGCGTCGGCGCCGGATGTCCCTGCGCCGCGAGATCGAGCGCCACGGCTACGACCCGAGGCGCAACACCTTCACCCAGCACTTCCAGACGGCGGAGGTCGACGCCTCGCTGCTCCAGCTCACTCAGGTGGGATTCGTGGCGCCGGACGATCCACGCATGCTCGGCACTGTCCGTGCGATCGAGCAGGACCTCCTGCACCACGGCTTCCTGATGCGCTACCGCTCGAGCACCGATATTGACGGGCTCCCAGCGGGTGAGTATCCGTTCCTTGCGTGCTCCTTCTGGCTCGTCGAGCAGTACGCCCGCTCCGGACGCATCGATGCGGCGCACGAGCTCATGCAGCGCTTGTGCGGCATCGCCAACGACGTCGGACTGCTCAGCGAGGAGTACTCCCCCGTGTCGGGAAGACAGGCGGGCAATACGCCGCAGGCGCTCTCGCACCTGGCGCTCGTGCGGGCCGCGGATGCGATCGCGCGTGCGGAGGGCTACGGCGAGTCCCTCGTCGGGGGCGGATCTCCGTCCCGAGAGCTCGGACAGGCCGACGACTGACCATCGGCGCGCGGTGGGCGGTGGTTCCCACGCCTCGAACAGGTGCGCCGACTAAGATATCTCGGTGCCCGATTCCCCCGTCGTTCCCACGTATCGCGACCCGCACGAGTACGACCACCGTCACTCCGACGTCTCGGGTGGATGGCTCCGCGCGGCGGTCTTCGGCGCGATGGACGGGCTCGTCACCAACATCGCCCTGATCGCCGGCATCGGCGCTGCCGGGGCACCCCGCAGCACGATCATCCTCGCCGGTCTCGCGGGACTCGTGGCCGGCGCGTTCTCCATGGCGCTCGGCGAGTACGCGTCGGTGACCGCGCAGAACGAGCAGGTCGACAAGGAGGCCGAGGTCGAGCGCAGCGCCCTCGACCGCAATCCGATCGGCGAGATGCAGGAGTTGTCGATCACCTTCCGCGATATGGGGATGTCCGAGGAGACAGCGGCGAAGGCCGCAGCAGAGGTGCACGACAATCCCGAGCGTGCCCTGCGCGTGCACGTGACGCACGAGCTCGGCATCGATCCGGATTCCAAGCCGTCGCCATGGATCGCCGGCATATCGTCGTTCGTGATGTTCTCGATCGGCGCGATCGTGCCGCTGCTGTCTTTCCTGTTCGGATCGTCCGAGCTCTGGCTGGGGCTCGCGATCGGCGGCCTCGGACTCGTCGTCGCCGGAGGCCTCGCAGCCCACTTCACCGGCAAGGCGTGGTGGCGCGGCGCGCTGCGCCAGCTGCTGTTCGGTGCGGTCGCCGTCGCGGCCACCTACCTGGTCGGCCGGCTGCTGGGCGTCAACGCGGCCTGAGCCGCGGCGTCGACATCCGCTCCGACGAACGGCGAAAGACTTCGGTTCGCCGGAGCGGATGCGACCTCAGCGTTCAGCCCTGCTCAGGTCGTGGAGTTCGGCCGGCAGCGCCGGCTCGGGATCAGAACCACGAGTTGAATGCGGCATACGCCTTGCTGAACCCCCACGTCGGCTGCACGACGCCCGAGCACGAGTTCGCGCCCTTCGTTCCCGGGCAGCCGCCGTTGTCACGCTGCAGGGCCCAGAAGCTCATGGTCTGCACTCCGTGCGATGCTGCCCACGACACGAGCGGCGCGGCCTCATCGAGAGAGTAGGTCTCCTGAGGTCCGAAGTCGTCGATGCCGTTCATCTGGATGATGCCGACCGTGTTCCACAGGGTGCGCGACGACGCGTTCGGCAAGATGGTCTGCTTCAGCTGCGTCGTGAGTGCGGTGGCCGCCGTCTCCGCGTCCGTCAGCATGTCGTGCGTCGCGCCGTCCCAGAAGTCGAACGTCATGACGTTCACGTCCGCGATCTTCGCGCCGAACTTCGCCGCGGACTGCAGAACGGCCACCCCGCTCGGTGCGAGCCCTTGCGGTGTCGACGGCAGTGTGTACGAGAACGACACCGGCCAGTGGTTGGCCTGGCCCCACTTCTCCACCTCGGCGATCGCCTGGTTGCGCCGGTCGACGCCCGCCTGGTTCGTGATGGAGTCGGCTTCGACGTCGAGATCGATGCGATGCACCTTGTAGGCAGCGAACACGTTCTCGAACGCAAGGGCCACGCTGTGCACGTCCGTGCAGCTGTCGGCGATGTCGGTGTTCGTCGTGTCGGCGGCGTATCCGCCGACACGACGGAATGACGTCGCCACCGCGCGCGCGGATCCGGTCGAACTGAGCGCCGAACACGTCGGGCGAGGCGGGCTTCGTCGTGTCGCCAGCCCAGTACGGCGTGCACGATCCGGGTGCCTCGGTCTGCAGGAAGGCCAGGGTCAGGTACTTGGATCCTGAGTCCTGCGACAGCTGCGACAGATCGGAGACGGTCGTGACATCGATGTACGGCGCCGCCAGGTGCGGCTGAAGCGGCATCCCTGGGTAGACGATCGTATGCGAATGCGGGGTCGGCAGCCAGGGATTCGGGCTCGCCGCCGAAACCGTGCCGGCGGATGCCGGTGCAGCAGCGGCCAGCACGGCCAGAGCGGCAACGGCGACGCCGGTGCCGATGAGAACGGGGACTCGTTTCATGTGGTGCTCCCTTGCGTGATCACGTCGCGCGTTTCGACGCACGACGGTCTGACATGAACGGCGGCCGGCGGATTAGTACACCTTGCTAACAAACCCTCCGTCCATCAGCCTAGCGACGACGGACTCCCCCGGACAAGAGCCACATGACGACCGGCCCGAGCATCGCTCGGCACGCCTCGAAGATCGTGCAGCGGTACCGCGAGCACCACACCTTCGAGAGGAGCGCTCGATCATCCAGAACCGCAGGCGGCAGCTCAGCCGTTCAACGACGCGACGAAGTCCTCGACCGACACCACCGTCGCCTGCTTCGGAAAGACCTTCTGCGTGAGCACCCGATGCACCTCGTCGTCGGAGTCGAAGCAACCGTCTTCCAGCACGACCAGGCGGTAGTCCCGATCCGCGGCGTCGCGCAGCGTGCTGAGCACCACGCCGCTGGTGGCGATCCCGGTGAGCACCAGGGTGTCGATCCCCCGCTCGCGCAACCGAGCGTCGAGATCCGTCGTCCCGAGTGCGCCGACGCGGCGCTTGCGCACGACGAGCTCGCCATCGGCCGGAGCGATCCGTGCGTCGACCTGGGTGTGCTGTGCATCGGCATCCATACGTCCCGATGCGCCGGCCGCGTGGAACCGCGCGTTCGATTCAGGTACTTCGGCAGCCTCCTCGGCCGTGAGCGCCACCCGCACATAGGCGACTGCGAGGCCCGCATCGCGGGCCGCCGTGCGCGCCGAGAGAAGACGTCCGATGAATGCCTCGGCGTCCGGAAGGCTCTGGGTGATGGAGGGCTGCAGATCCATGATCAGCAGCGCCGTGGAATGCGGGTCGAGATTGAGTTCTGGCACGGCGCGGAACGTTACCACCGCGGCTTGTGACGACTTCTACGCATCACTGCCGACTCGCGCGATTCGCTCGCCCAGCGGCATCCGCGCTGCTACGGTCGAGGGATGCAGCGCTTCGGGCTCCTCCTCCTTCGTCGCCACGACGGGGCCTGATCTGCGACCGGCCTCCCGTCGTGGAGGCCCGGCGCGCCGGTCGATCCGACCATCTGAAAAGGATCAACGATCATGTCCGGCACCGCTTTTCCCACCATTTCCACGCCCTCAGGCGGCATGCCCGCCGATGCTGCACCGTGGAACCGGCAACGGTACTCCCAGATGCCGTCCCACCGGTACACGCACGTCTACGACCGAGTTCCCGTTCCGCTGACCGAACGCGAATGGCCGTCGCACCGACTCGAACGCGCACCGCTCTGGGTGCCCGTCGATCTGCGCGACGGCAACCAGGCGCTCGCAGAGCCCATGGATCCAGCACGCAAACGACGATTCTTCGAGTTGCTCGTCGCCATGGGATACAAGGAGATCGAGGTCGGCTATCCCTCCGCCTCGCAGACCGACTTCGACTTCGTGCGGCTCATCGCCGACACGGCTGCGGCCGGTGAGCCGATCGCGCCCGACGATGTCACGATCGTGGTCTTCACGCCGGCACGTCGTGAGCTGATCGAGCGGACCGTCGAGTCGGTGCAGGGCATCGCGAATCCGGTGGTCATCCACATGTACACCGCGACGGCGCCGACCTGGCGAGACGTCGTGCTCGGACAGGATCGCGCAGCGCTCAAGCGGGTGATCCTGGGCGGTGCCGCCGACATCCTCCGTCTCACCGGCGACGCGCCGAACGTGCGCTACGAGTTCTCGCCGGAGGTCTTCAACCTGACCGAGCCCGACTACGTGCTGGAGGTGTGCGATGAGATCACTCAGTTCTGGGATGCGACGCCGCGGCGTCCCGTCATCCTCAATCTGCCGGCGACGGTGGAGGTCGCAACACCCAATGTGTACGCGGACCAGATCGAGTACATGCATCGCAATCTCGCGCGCAGGGACTCGGTGATCCTGTCGGTGCATCCGCACAACGACCGCGGCACGGGGATCGCCTGCGCGGAGCTCGCCGTACTCGCCGGCGCCCAGCGCGTCGAGGGGTGCGTGTTCGGCAACGGCGAGCGCACCGGGAACGTCGACATCGCCACACTCGCGCTCAACCTGCACGCGCAGGGCATCGATCCGATGATCGACTTCAGCGACATCGACGAGATCCGGCGCACGGTCGAGTACTGCACGCGGATGCCCGTGCACGACCGTCATCCGTATGTCGGCGACCTCGTGCACACGGCTTTCAGCGGAACGCACCAGGACGCCATCCGCAAGGGCTTCGCAGAGCACGCCGCGCGTGCGGTCGCCACTGGTGTGCCCGAATCCGAGCTCGAGTGGAGTGTGCCCTATCTGCCGATCGACCCCGCGGACATCGGACGAAGCTACGACGCCGTCATCCGCGTGAACTCGCAGAGCGGCAAGGGCGGCATCGCCTACCTGCTCGAAACCGAGTACGGACTGACGCTGCCCCGTCGGCTGCAAATCGACTTCGCCCGCCACGTGCAGCAGCACACGGACGCCACGGGCGACGAGGTGACCGCAGAGCAGCTGTGGCGGCTGTTCCAGGACGCCTATCTGCCCGGTACCGCCGACAGCGAACGGACTATCGAGGTAGCGAGCTTCGAGGTGCGGGACGAGAGTGAGGGTCCCGGTTCGATGCGCACCGGCATCCGTCTGCGGGTCGACGGTCTGGAGACGGAGAGCGATCACGTCGGTTCCGGGCCGGTCGAGGCGCTCGTGCAGGCGTTGGCCGTGCGGGGAATCCGGGTGGAGGTGCTCTCGCTGACGCAGACCTCGGTCACGTCGGGCAGTGACAGTGAGGCGATCACGCTGCTCGAGTTCCGCGGCGACGACGGGCCCCGATGGGTCGCGGGCCGACACCGCTCCGTGCTCACCGCGAGCACCGCCGCCGTCGTCGCGGCCGCCCGCGCCGTACGGTCCGAATCCGGACGCGAGTCCGTCCTGGCCGACGAGCCGGTCGCCGGCTGAGTCGGTAAACGGGCAGGTCGGGGCACCGGTGGACGCGAGACCGACCGGTGCTCCGATCGCCACGGGCCGCGAGTCCGTGCAGCGAATCGGAACAGGCATCGCGCCCCGTGCATCCGGGCGATGCCGAGGATTCCGGCGGCGCCGTCGGATGTTCGAGCGGCCCGCTGCCGCGACGCGCCTCGATTCGCCCCGACCCCCGACCGGATGCTATGGTTGAGCCTCGGTTCGGAACTTCTCCTGAAGGCCGGATCATGCACCTCTAGCTCAATCGGCAGAGCAACTGACTCTTAATCAGTGGGTTCAGGGTTCAAGTCCCTGGGGGTGCACCACACGAAAACCCCTGGCCGACGCCAAAATGTCTGCCAGGGGTTTCCTGTTTCCGGTCGAGGGACCCGGATGCTATGGAGTTCCCAGGGCTGGGTGCGGAAACGGGCGAAGTAGGCCGCAGCTGCGGTCACATACTCGCTTGCAGAGCTCTCGATCGTGTGCCCGTGGATCGCGGTTGTGAGTGCAATCGAACTGTGCACGAGTTCGCTCGACGGCTGTCAGGTCACGACCAGCGGTGAGCGACGGGATCCGACGGCTGCAGCTCGTCAGTCCCTGTTTTCCGGCCCACGGATGAGCGTTGAGCGCCAGCCTCTGGCATCGCGTCATGGTCGGATGGAAACGGTGGTGCAGGACACGTGCGCGTACGCATGTCGCGCTACCGCGCGTGAGGGCACAACTGCGCTAACGCTGTCGGACCGCGTACGTGAGGTGAGTCGCTCGCGCCGACGCCTCGGACCTGACCTGCTGGAGCGCGATCCGTCCGGCGTCGACGTTCTCGAAGAGCCGGATCCCGGATCCGAACAGTACAGGCGACAACGCGATCGAGAACTCGTCGACGAGGCCGGCGTTCAGGTACTCGACGATCGTGGCACCGCCGCCGGAGATCCGCACATCCCGATCCCCTGCGGCCTCGCGGGCACGATCGAGCGCGGACCGGATGCCGTCGTCCACGAAGTAGAAGGTGGTCCCTCCCAGCCGCACCCAGGGATCCCTGCGCTCGTGTGTCATGACGAACACCGGCGTGTGGAACGGCGCCTCGTCCGGCCAGGCGTGCTCGCCCGCGTCGAACATGCGCTTGCCCATGACGCTCGCACCGGTTCGCTCGAACGTCGTTCTGGCGATTTCGTTGTCGAGGCCCTCCTCCCCGCCTCCACCGAGCTTCAGGCTCTCGCGCATGAAACGGGTCGGGAAGACCCAATGCTGCAACTCCATCCACTGCTGCCCCATCAATTCCTCGGGGGACTCAGGGGCGATGAATCCGTCGATCGACATCGAAACGGAGAAGAACACCATGCCGGCCATCAGGCCTCGCCTTCTTTCGACAGCGTCTCGGAGACGTACGCGGCCAGGTTGTCCAGCGTCTGCCGCCCAGCCTCGATGGCCCGGAACTTCTCCGCCGCCTCGTCTCGAAGCTCCTTGGTGGGAAACACGGTTCGCATCTCGAGGTGCGTCCCTGGTCCTTCGGCCGCGAAGGTCAGGACCGATTCGAAGGCATCAGGATCGTCGTGGAACTCGCCGTGCAGCATGGTGATGCGTTCCGGCGCAACGATCTCGGTCCAGAGGATCCACTCCGGATAGTGCGAGCCGTCCGGGCCGTGCTGCACGAAACTCCACTCGCCGCCGACGCGGAACTCGAAGGACGTCGTGGTCGTCGTGAACCCCTCCGGTCCCCACCACTGCGAAAGATGCCGCAGCTCGGTGAACGCCTCGAAGACGAGTTCCCGCGCCGCAGCGATCTGTCTCGAGATCACGATCTCCCTGTCGGACGTCGCGGATGTCTGTGCCGTTCGTTCCGGCCGATTCATGCGTCACTCTCCCGTCGTGCCTGCTCGAGGTCTCGAACGTAGGCTTCCAGCCGATCGAAGCTCTCGTTCCAGAAACGCTCGAATCCGCCTGTCCATTCGTGCACGGTTCGGAGGCCGCTGGCGTCGAGTCCGTACACGCGCTGCTTGCCGGCCTTGCGGTCGCGCACCAGCCCGACCTCCCTGAGCACGCGGAGGTGCTTCGATACGCCGGGCTGCGGCATCCCCAGGTCATGCGCCAGCTCCGTGACCGGTCTCTCGCCCGACCGCAGCAGGACCAGGATCTCGCGTCGACGCGGCTCGGCGATCGCGTTGAAGACGTCCGACGTCGTCGCTGCTCGTGCCATGACGCGATCATATACCCATATGGATATGTGTTGTGTCGCAATCCTTCCCGGTTCGCGCCGATCTCCGGCGTCAGCCGATCCCGCGGTCGGATGCTTCGCCTAGCGTTGTGCGACGGATGGACCGTCGACGGGCACCACGGGCGAGTTCCCCGACTTACCCGGTCAGGTCAGGATCGGCTTTGTCGTTGCACCAGGCGGCGTCGTGATCGGACTGAAGCAGCGAACCCGACACGGTCCAGCCGAGAGGTGCAGCGGACTCCGACAGTCAGTTGTGCGGATTGGATGTCGGGCGGTTGGTCGCACCGGGGGCGGATCCGCTCCGCCCCCTCGACGTGGACTGCGGATCCGGCGTCGAGGTGGCCGTTGGCTGTTCCGTTGCGCCTCCGGACGACGACGATCCGTCGTCCGCCGACCGGGACTGCTCCGTCGTGACGGACGGCGACGGGATGCCGCTGCCCTGAACCCCGCCGATCCGCATCGGAGTCGACGTTCCAGTCGGCCGCCCGGACGGCGGCCCGGTCGTGCCGTTCTGAGACGACGCCCCGCCAGACGACTGCAGGGCGGACAACGACGGTCCGCCGGCGAGACCGGACACGATCCACACCAGAGACACGACGCACGCTCCGAGCATCGCCGCGCCCGCGGCGATGCGGATCACCTGGAGCCGACGACCGCTGATGTCGACGAAGGGCCGCATGCCTCGTCGATCGCGCTGGACGTGTCGGGCTCTCCGCGTCATCGTGCCCACAAGGGTAGCCCACGCGATGACGGGCCTTGCCTCTGGCTAGGCTTGCGCAGGTGACCGATCACGACGAGGACCTCTCTCTCGCCCTGCGTCTCGCGGACGCCGCCGACGCCATCTCCGGCGCGCGTTTCCGCGCGAACGACCTGCACATCACCACGAAGCCCGACCGCACCCACGTGACGGATGCCGACCAGACCGTCGAGCGCGCCATCCGCGAGCTCCTCACTGCGGAGCGTCCGCACGACGCCGTGCTCGGCGAGGAGTACGGCGACTCAGGCGAGGATCCGCGCTCGGCGCACCGCATCTGGATCATCGACCCGATCGACGGCACGCACAGCTTCGAACGCGGGCTGCCGATGTGGGGCACTCTGATCGCCCTGGTCGTCGACGGGGAGCCGGTCGTCGGCGTCGCGAGCTCGCCTGCCCTCGGCAAACGGTGGTGGGCGTCCGCCGGCGGCGGGGCCTGGATGACGGAGACCGGAGCGCAGCGCGCAGCGGCAGAGACCGACGACGAGCCGACGCGGCTGTGGGTGTCCGGCATCGGCCGACTCGCTGATTCCGCGATCAGCTACCAGAGCGTCCAGCAGTGGGACCACGCCGGCCATCTCGACCACCTCATCGACCTGACGCGAACGGTGTGGCGCGATCGCGCCTACGGGGATGTCTGGGCGTACACACTGCTCGCCGAAGGGCTGATCGAGGTCGTCGCCGAGTTCGGGCTGCATCCGTACGACATCGCCGCGCTGGTGCCGATCGTGCAGGAGGCGGGCGGACGGGTCACCTCGGTGAACGGCGGACCCGTGCTCTGGGACGGCAGCGCCGTCGCCACCAACGGCGCCGTGCACGACGAACTGCTCGCACTCCTCGGGAGCTGATCAGGCGTCGGATCCGCGCGGCTTCCGCGCGACATCCGGCGTTCCCGGTTCCTTCGGCTGCGCAGAATCGCTCGGCGACGCAGCGCGCGAGGCGAACGCAGCGTCGATCGACGGGACCACCCTCCCGTCGTCGACGAGTCCCCTGAACCAGAGCGACTTGTCCAGGAGGTCGCGAGCACCCGATTGCACCTCGGCGAGCACCAATCGCACTCCGGTGCCGGCGAGTTCGCGGTCGAGGTCTTCCAGGCCATCGAGCACCGTTGCGGAGGTAACCCGCATCCGTCCGAGGTCGACGACGACGGTATCCAGTGGCCGTGCGGCATCCACGAGTTCGAGCAGGCGGTTCTCGGTGGCCAGGATGTTGGCCGTGTACATGCCGCTCTCGACGGAGACCGCGAGCATCCCGTCCCTCGCACCGTGCTCGGACGTGCGCACGCGCGTGATCTCGCGGATCACCAGCCCGAAGGTGATGACCACGCCGGCCGCGACCGCGACGAGGAGACCGGCCGTCAGTCCGAGTGCTGCCACGACGATCGCCGTCCAGAGGTCCCGTCTGCTGAGCCGCGCGAGCCGGAGGATCGCCTTTACATCGATCAGGCCGATCACCGCCACGAACACGAGCGACGCGAGCGTGGCCTGCGGCAGGAGGCTGAGCACGGGTGCCAGCAGCACAGCCACGAGAATGGCGAGCACCACCGTGACCAGCCCGGATACCTGCGATCTGGCCCCCGCATTCTTGTTCACCGCGCTCTGCGAGAACCCTCCGGCGGACGGCATCGCCTGGAAGAACGCCCCGGCCACGTTCGCCACCGCCGTCGCCAGCAGTTCCTGGTTCGAGTCGATCTGCGGCTCCCCCGGCTCGCGGATGCCACGTGCCACCGCCGTCGACTCGAGGAACGCCATCACCGCGATCGCCAGGGCACCTGGCACGAGCCCCGCGATGTGCGCGAACGTAGGGAGGGTGGGAAGCGGGATGCCGTACGGTACTTCCGCGATCAGCTTCACGCCGGCATCCGTCAACGGTGTGAACGCCGCCAGCAGGATGCCGGCCACCACCACGATGAGCGGTCCTGGCACTCGTCTGGCGAAGCGTCTGATGAGCAGAAGGACGACGATGGAGCACCCCGAGAGAATGGTGGTTGCGAGGTTCGCGTTCGGAATGGCCTCGACCACCGCGACGAACGACCGGATGAAACCGTGCCCGCTGAAGTCGTCCGTCTCTCCCAGCAGCTTCGGCAGCTGACCTACTGCGACGGTCGCGCCGACGCCGATCTGCACCCCGATGATGGTGGACCTGTTGATGGCCTCGACGACGCTGCCGAGGCGAAGGATACGTGCGAGCAACAGCATCGCGCCGACCAGCAGGGTCAGCATGCAGAGGTCGCCGACGGGATCCGTGCTCGTGGATGCGACGCCCGCAGTGACGAGCGTGGTGGCGGTCAGCGTCGCAATGGTCGACGTCGTGGAAACGCTCATGGCCCGGGATCCGCCGAGCAGTGCGTAGACCAGCATCGGCACCATGCACGTGTAGAGCCCCACCTGCACAGGCAGGTTGGCGATGGTCGCGTAGGCCATCGCCTGCGGTACGACGACGGCCCCCGCCGATAGTCCGGCGAGCACGTCCCAACCAAGGTTGCTCGGACGGTACCCCTGGAGCGTCGGGAGGAGCCAGCTGCGACGCTTCGGCAGAGGTGGCGCTGCCACGCTCACGAGCGTGCGCCCCCGTCTCCGTGACCGGCCGAAGCCTCGGTGCCGACGGGTCGGCTGTAGACCTTCGCCCAGTCCTCTTTGATGCTGACCATGGCGAGCCCGAGCTCGGCGGCCGCCGCCAGCGCTTTCTCCGCACCCGTGTCGTATGCCGGATCGCCGCGGCCCGTGTCGTCGTCGTGATGCACGAGGAGTCCGAATCCCCGCGGGTTCGTGCGCACGTACGCCAGCATGTCGAGGTCGCCGTTCGAGTTGCCGGCGGCGAACAGAGGTCGACGGCCGATCCGCGACCACAGACGGACCGGCTTCTCCGGACCGTCGTTGAAGAAGTCGAAGGACGGCGCGTACAGCACCTCGCCGTCCTTGTACTCCAGCCCGACGGCGGAGCCGATCACCCGTTCGAACGGAACCCCGTAGAAATCCTGCGTGATCGGACGCATGAAGTCGCGGTCTCCGGCCGACGCGATGTAGCACGTGAATCCGTGCTCTGCCAGGTAAGCCAGCAGCTCGACCATCGGCGCGAACACGACGTCCCGATACGGCCTGTTCAGCGTCGGATGCCTGGCGGTGCGGAAGAAGTCCGCGACCGACTCGGCGTAGTCCTCGACGTTCATGCCCGCGGTGTTGCCGACGAGCGCACGGATCATCACCTTGAGGTCCGAGTCGTCACCTGCGTAGTTCTTGTCGATCGCGCCTGCCAGCCAGGAGAGATCCCCGGAGACCACGGCCTTGTACGGCTGGGTGTCCGCAAGCTCCGGCTTCGCCTCAGCGATCGCCGTCCACTGCTCGACGATGTAATGGATCTCCGTCTGCATCGGCTTCTCGGTCCACAGCGTGCCGTCGTTGTCGAAGACCGCGACTCTGTCTTCGACCGGCACCGGATGATCGCCCGACGTGACAGCCTCGACGAACTCCTCGATGCGCCTCTTCGTCGGGCCGTCGCGCCACGATGCCAAGTCGGCCATGACGTCCTCCTTCGTGTCGAACGGGCGAAGAGCCCGGATGTACTGAGGCGCCGCCCGCCCGGATCCCCCAGTGCGGACGGCGCCACGTCGGTCGTGCGTCGGCGTCCGTCAGTCGCGAGCCATCGCTGCCGCGAGGTGCGCCTCCAGGTCGACGTACGCGTCATCCGCGATGTCGAAGACGACCCGTTCGATCGCCCCTCCCGAGAAGTCGAACCCGTGGCCGTACAGGTCCGACACGGGGTCGGCGCTGTCGCGGCCGATCGTGAGCCCTTCGCCGCAGAGCGAGAAGTGGCCGAGCACGGTGCGGATCTGCTTCTCGCCCACCTGCTGGTCGTCGATGTACAGCTTCACTGGGCCTTTCGGCTCGCGGTACTGGCCGACGCCTTCCTTCACGAACTCCACGCCGATGATGTGCTTGCCTGAAGTCGGGACCGGCGCTGCGACGTGATCCTCAGGCGGGATGCCGAGGAAGTTGTACACGTAGTACACCCGGCCGTCCTTCACGACCAGCGCATGCCCGCCGAACCGCGAGCCGTGTGCGAAGATCACGCCCTGCGTGTCCGGCGTGAACTCGACCTCGGCGGCGATCTTGTACGAGCCGCCGTGCACGTTCGCGGCGCTCCGTTCGGGGATCTCGCTGGTGTCCGGATAGTAGATGAACTGCCCGGATGGCGGGGCCGGCTGGTGGAACTCCATGCCGAGGAAGGTTTCATAGTCCTTCGGATTGCCGATGATCTGCAGGTCGTTGAGCGGCAGGACCTCGTTCCGCTTCGCCTCGGACAGCCAGAGCGCCTTCAGCTCCTCGACCTTCTCGGGATGTTGATCGGCCACGTCGTGCGCTTCCGACCGATCGACGTCCGTGTGGAACAGCTGCCACGTGTCGTGTTCGAAGCCGCTCATGCCGCTGACTGGCCCGTGCTCGGTGACCGCCTTCCAGCCGTCCTGCCAGATGCCGCGGTTGCCGAACATCTCGTAGTACTGCACGGGCTTCGTCGTTGCTGCGTCCGACGAGTCGAAGCTGTAGCGCATCGACACGCCGTCAAGCGGACGCTGCTTCACGCCGTTGTACTCCTCAGGCATCTCCACCCCGCAGACGTCGAGGATCGTCGCGACGATGTCCGTCGAGTGGTGGTACTGGCTGCGGATCTCGCCACGAGCCTTGATGCCGGCCGGCCACGAGATGACGAGCGGGTCGCTGATGCCGCCCTGGTACACGTACCGCTTGAACATGCGGTACGGGGTCGAGAACGCGGCGGCCCATCCGGTCGGATAGTGGTTGTAGGTCTCCGGCGAGCCGAGCTTGTCGACCATGAGCAGGTTCTGCGCCTCGTCGTCCGGGTAGCCGCCGAAGATCTTGCCCTCGTTGACGGATCCGTTCGGCGACCCCTCACCGGATGCCCCGTTGTCCGCAGCGTAGATGACCAGCGTGTTCTCGAGCTGGCCCGACTCCTCGAGATAGTCGATGAT
Organism: Planctomonas sp. JC2975; assembly: GCF_012985205.1. Classification (NCBI taxonomy): domain Bacteria; kingdom Bacillati; phylum Actinomycetota; class Actinomycetes; order Micrococcales; family Microbacteriaceae; genus Planctomonas; species Planctomonas sp. JC2975. Next base: position 907,720 of record NZ_JABEKS010000001.1, read on the forward strand.
GCGGCCGACCTGTGCGTCGGTGTACTCGCTGAAGCCGGCGTACACCTCCGCCATCCGGCAGAACATCGCCTTCTCCTCGTCGTTCAGCTCCGCCCAGGGCCGCACCCGGTCCGTCTCGGTGAACGTGCCGTCCGGCATCGGGTTGAGGTCCGTGAGCTCCGTGCCCTCCGGCAGGATGCCGCGTTCGATCATGCGCGGGAGCACCCACTCGCGGTAGGCCTCGTACCCGTCGTCGAACGCGCCCCTGTACTTGTCGATGTACTCCTGGGGAGCGTGATGCGGCGCATGGTTCGCACCGGGGCAGAACCACAGGTACCAGGGGCGATCCGGCTCGGTCTGCTTGACGTCGCGGATCATCTTCAGCGCCTGGTCGGCGAGGTCCTTCGAGAGGTGGTAGCCGTCCTCGGGAAGGTACGGCTGGTCGATGTAGTGGTTGTCCTCCGCGAGCGACGGATACCAGTTGTTCGTCTCCCCGCCGATGAATCCGTAGAAGCGGTCGTAGCCCTGCGCAAGCGGCCAGTTCTTCTTGTTCGCCCCTGCCGTCCACTCGTCGATCGGGACATTGTGGTTCTTGCCGACCCAGAACGTCGACCATCCCGCGTCCCTGAGAACGTTCGCCATCGTCGCGTTGTGTGGCGGGATGTGCGAGTTGTAGCCAGGGAATCCGGTCGACGACTCCGAGATGGACGCGAATCCGTTCGCGTGGTGGTTGCGTCCGGTGAGGAACGTCGAGCGCGTCGGCGAGCACAGCGCCGTCGTGTGCCACTGCGCGTACGTGAGACCGTTCTTCGCGAGACGGTCCATCGTCGGCATGTTGATGCGACCGCCGTACGGTGACCAGGCGGCCTGTCCGGTGTCGTCGTAGAGCACGACCAGGATGTTCGGCGATCCCTTGGGCGCCTGGTTCGACAGGAACGCCGGCCAATCCGCCTTGGAGTCCCGCACGTCGAGCTTGACGTCGCCCTTGAATTCCCGTGGCATCCGCATCCTCCCCATTGCCTGGATCGCTTGGTGTCGCGACGCAGTCGAAGCCCCCATCGCACGATCAACGTTATGAGCGGATGCCCGGCGGCCGGGTGGTCGTCGACCCATTCACCCGATTGGTGCGACGACACGCGCGACGCACCAGGGGTCATCCGGATGCACGCTGCCGGTCGCCCGTGATCCAGCGCGACCAGCGGGCATCCGGATCGATCTCCACGATGAGAGTGCGCGTCAGCAGCGTCATCGGGATCGCCAGGATGGCGCCGACGGGACCGAGCACGACGGTCCAGAACAACACGGAGAAGAAGGTCAGCGTGAGCCCGAGCGACACGGTGCTGGAGACGAATCGCGGCTGCACGAGCTCCTGCAGCACGACATTGATGACGCAGTACGCCACGACCACGGCGAGCGCCTGCGGCCATCCCCCGGTGACGAGGGCGAGCACCGTCGGCGGAATCATGCCGATGACGAAGCCGATGTTCGGCACGTAATTGGTGACGAAGGCGAGCACGATCCAGATCGGAACACCCGGAACGTGAAGAGCCCAGAGCACGACGCCGTCGAGCAAGGCGACGATGGCGCCGAAGATCGAGTTCACCACGAAGTAGGCCCGAACCCCGTGCGCCCACCTCCCGAGTGCGTCGAGCAGCGCACCGTGCCAGTCCCCGAACTCGTCTCGCAGTTCTTCGATCCGGGACCCGTCGCCCGCCATGAAGATGATGTAGGCGAGCACGAAGAAGAATGCGAGTGCGGCGGAGAACACGGCGTGAGCGATCGCGCCGGCGGCCGAAGCGAGCGTCTTCGGATCGACGGCCGATGCGATACCCGCCGTCGTGTCGGTGTCGACGCCGACCGATTTGAGGAACGACTCCAACGAGCCGGTCGCGGACGCGAGAGCGGCACTCTGGTCGGCGACCAGATGGCCGAATTGCACGGCCGCGAAGACGATCAGGCCACCGATGACGCCCAGTACGGCGTAGGCAAGGGCGATCACGGCCGTCGTGCCCACCCAGCGCGGAGCACCCGCGCGATCGAGGCGGCGCCGCACGGGATGCACCGTCACCACGACGATCAGTGCGGTGAGGGCGGGGGCGAGCAGGTCGCGTCCGAGCCAGAGGCACACGATCGCGACACCGAATGCCGCCAGCACGATCACGAGGCGGGCTCCTGAGCCGAAGCCGCCGTGTGCAGGATGCGAGGCGGTGTCGTCGACCGGGTCAGCCATCCCTGGTGCCCTCGGGCGCGGGTGGCGTCGGCGCCGTGCCTCGCTTGGCCGCCTTGGCCGCCTGCCTGGTGCGCTTCAGCGCTGCCGTCTCCTCGGCGATGTAGGGCTGCGTGTCGCGGAGGTCGCCGATCAGGGGCCGCCACCAGCGTGCCCGGGGGTCGGAGTCGATGAGGATGGTGCGAACCAGGAGTGTGAGCGGCACCGCCAGGATCGCGCCGATCGGGCCGATCACGACGGCCCAGAAGAGCACGGAGACGAAGGTGATCGTCTGGCTCAGCGCGACCGCGTTGCCGACGACGCGTGGTTGGATGATCGACTGAACGACGGAGTTGACCACGCCGTACACGACGAGGATCGCGACGAACACCCCCCAGCCGCCCGTGAGCAGGCCGAAGACCAGCGGCGGGATGATCGCGATGAAGTACCCGATGTTCGGGATGAAGCTGCACAGGAACGAGAGCAGTCCCCAGAGGAGGGCGCCCGGCACCTGCAGGATCACGAGCGCTGCCCAGTTCAGCAGTCCCTGGACGATGCCGAGTCCGGTCGTTGCGACCATGTATTTGCGCACGCCGCCGGCGAACTGGGACATCGCCGCCACCAGGTGGGGACGACGCAACGCGACCTGCTTCGAGATGGCGGACAGCGCACTGGCGTCGACGGCCATGAGGATGAGGCAGGTGAGGATGACGACGAGCCCGAACGTGATGTTCGCCACGCTGCCGAGGATCCCGCCGACCGCTCCGATCAGCCTGCCCGGATCGAAGCCTGCGGTCACCGCCTGCACCTGGGACTGATCGAATCCCACCGACTTGAGCCAGGATCCGATGGCCTTGCCGATCTCCTCGATCTGCGGCGCAAACTGCGGCAGAAGGGTGGCGAACTGGGCGAGGGCGACGATGAGCGCCGTGACGAATGCGGCGAGCAGCACGAACACGGCGGCGATCACCGAGCCGGTCGCGAGACCACGGTTCACGCCATGCCTCTCCAGCGCACGGCGGAGCGGATGCACGCACACCGTGAGGACCAGCGCGAGCAGTACAGGGGCGAGGAATCCGCGCAACCAGTACATGCCGACGGCAGTGACGACACCGCCCGCGAGACCGAGCAGGATGGCGTCGGCACGCGGGAGCGTCGGTGCCGTCGGCAAATCCTGGTCCTCGACGATGGGCTCCGTACTGGCGGTCTCCGTCTTGCGCTTACGCCACCACGACATCGCGCCCCCTCCGTCGGTGCACAAACTAACGACTGCGCCTGCGGTCCCGAGCCCCGCACGGGTCTATCACCCGAAACGGAGGACCGTGCATGCTGTGTGCGCGATTAGGGTCTACTGGGTCGGACCGCCGATCGGAGGCTGCAATGGGACCCGTCATCGGAACCACACTGCCCCTCGCGATCGGCATCGCGATCAGCCCGGTTCCGATGATCGCCGCCATCCTCCTGCTGCTCTCCCCCAGGGCGAAGAGCACGGGAGTCGGCTTCCTGCTGGGCTGGGTGGTGGGCATCACTGTCGCGGTGATCGTGTTCACCGCGCTGTCGTCGATCCTTCCGGCGAGCGACCCGGACGCGACGCATCCGATCGTCGGCGTGATCGACATCGTGCTCGGCGCGCTGCTTTTCCTGATCGGGATCCGCCAGTGGCGCAGTCGCCCGAAGCCTGGTGAGGAGCCGCAGCTCCCCGCATGGATGAAGGCGATCGACACCATGACGGCGATGCGCGGATTCGTGCTCGGCATCCTGCTGTCGGCCGTCAACCCGAAAAACCTGCTGCTCGCGGTGAGCGCAGGTCTCGCCATCGGCTCGTCCGGCATCGCTGTGTGGCAGATGGTCATCGTGATCGTGGTGTTCGTGCTGATCGCGGCGTGCTCGATCCTCATCCCGGTGATCGCCTACCTCGTGGCGTCCAAGCAGATGAGCGGTCCCCTCGACACCCTGCGCGGCTGGCTCACCGACAACAACGCCACGATCATGGCCGTGCTGATGTTCGTGATCGGCGTCGTGGTCATCGGCAAGGGCATCGGCCAGTTCTGACCGGCAGCGGCGACTGACTGGCGAATCGAACGCGCCGCACGAACGGACAGCACTCAGTTGTCCTGACGCACCTCGAGGATCTCCAGGCCCATGTCGGCGATGCGTGCCAGCAGCCCGTGGAGTTCGGTCTGGTCGCGCAGGGTGCCGACGAGGATGGTCGTCGAAGGCGCGATCTGCACCGCTTCCATCTCGGGGAACGCGGCAGCCAGACGCTCGGAGAACGGATAGGGAAGGCGGATCTCGTAACGCTTCATTCCGCACCTTCCTTCGGCCGCATCTCAAGGTTCGTACCGGCAGGCGTCGCACGCGTCACCTACCGCGGGTGATTCGATCCGAGCCTCGCCTGACCTCGTGGCGAGCACCGGATCCGAAGGGGTTCGCGGCCCCGTTCTCGGCATCCGTGCGAGTCGTCTTCGCGCTCGCACGACGCATCGAGGTCGGCCGCGGGCGCCACCGCCACCGACCGCAGAACTGAGCCCGACGGCCTAGATCAACCCCAGCCGCTGGGCGGTCGCGACCGCCTCACTACGGTCGGAGACACCGAGCTTCTGATAGATGTTCCGAAGGTGCGTCTTGACGGTGTTGACGCTCAGCGAGTGCCGCTGGGCGATCTCGGCGACCGACTGGTGAACGGGCAGCTCGAAGAGGATGTCCCGTTCCTTCGCGGTGAGCGACTCGATCACGAGGGCGTCCGCATTCGCGTTGCGCGTGCTCGAGGGCGCGCGGGCGACGATCCTCCTGGCATCGTCCTCGAGGTGCCCGAATCGTCCAAGGCGCCGCGAGACGAGACCGACGCCATCGACCGCTGGGGCGAGGAACGGGCGCTCAAGGCGGTAGCGCACCGCCAGCTCGACGGCTCGAACGGTCAGCGCATCCGCCTCTGCACTGCGTCCGTTCTCCTCCGCCGACCGAGCGAGCAGCAGGACCGCCGTGATGAACGATGCAGGATGCCAGGCCTTCTCCTCCGACGTGGCGACCTCCAGCTGACGAGCGGCCGGCTCCGTGTTGCGCAGCGGCGAGCTGAGGACGAATCTCACGATCGCGGCCTCGAGGCTGTTCGGTCCGAGTACGGAGACGACGAGCTCTGCGGTCTCGCGCGCCCGTGACCGACCGTCCAGACCGAGCCGAGCCGACACCATCCGCGGTGCCACCAGCGCGAGCGTTCGCGGCACATATACGCCGGTCTCGCGCATCAGCCGTTCGATGTCATCGAGCGCTCGGCGCGGGTTCTGGGTCGTGTCGAGCGCCGGCAGCAGTTCGAGCACGCGCGCCGTCGTGCTCAGCTCCGGGTCGAGACCGAGCGGGTCGGATGCCATCACGTCGTGCAGCGAGAGCGGGTCGCCCTCCAGGCAGCGCAGGTAGCGACGGGTGGCCGCAACCACCTCGACGCGGCGCCGGACCCTGTCGCGTGGTGCCGCGGTGAAGCGGTCGGCCGCCTGCACGAGTCGATCCTCCAGCACCACGGCTTCGTCCCAGCGCCCCAGGTCGCTCAGGATGCCGATCGACAACTCGCTCGCCACGAGGAACAGCCAGTCGAGTCCCGCGCGGTGCGCCGAGACTCGAACGTCGCGCATCACGGCATGGGCTCTGCCCGTCTCGCCGATACGCGCCAGGAGCCATCCCTCTGCTGTCGCGCACAAGAGATCGAGACCGAGGTTCGCGCCCCGCTGTTCGACGGCGACGGCGTCCGACAGGCGGGATGCTCCGGCGAACGACCGCCGGTCCCTCACCTCCACGAAGCACCGCACCGCGTCGAGCGCGACGATCCACGCGTCAGCTGACGCCGCGGGAGCCGCCGTGGCGACCGCTCGATCGGCGAGCGACACCAGGTGGTGCGCGCGGCGCGGATCCGCGAAGGTGGGCGCATCCAAGAGCAGTCGGAGCACGAGAGCGACGAGCGGCTCGCTGTCCTCCCGCGTGTAACGCGCCAGCGCCGTCGCGATCAGCCTGCTGCGACCCTCGAGCGCCAGCTCGAGTCCGACCCGCGCAAGCACATCCGTGAGCACAGCGAGGTCGGCGGATTCCACCGCCTGCTGCACCGCGTCGGCCGGCCGCTCGTGCGCCGCGAACCAGTCAGCAGCCGTCGCGTGCGCGCGGGAGGCGGCCTGCCGGCTGATCCGTCGTGCTTCGGCACCGAGGAACGCCAGCAGCACCGGATGGAACCTGAAGCCCTGAGCATCCTCGGTCAGCAGTGCATTCGTCGCAGCAACACGATGGAGCACGGCGCCCACGTCGGCGGATCCGGAAAGCTGGGCGGCCAGATCGGAGGGCACAAAGGCACTCACGGCGACGGAAGTGAGCACACGGCGCGTCTCCTCGTCGAAGCCGGCGAGCACCTCTGACATCAGGAAATCTGCGACGGCACCGTCGTCGCCGCTGAACTCGCCGACGGATGCATTCGGATCGGCGCTTCTGGTGAGCCACGGCATGGCCAGCGTGATCGCGGTCGCCCACCCGCCCGTCCGTGCCGCGAGCGCCGCGGCGACCTCCGGCGCAAGATCGATGCCGTGCCGAGCCGCCAGCATCAGCACGTCGTCGCGAGTGAAGGCGAGATCCTCGGTGCGTACTTCGAGAAGCCGACCCGACGCTTGAAGGAACGCCAGGCCCGCCACCGGCTGATAGCGGCCGGCCACGACGACGCGCACGGTCTGCGATTCGTCTTCGAGGAGTGCGGAGAGTGCAGCCTTCGCGCGGGCGGACGACAGCGAGTGCGCGTCGTCCACGAAGAGCACGATCGGATGCCCGGCGGCGCGCACCTCGGACACCACGTCGGCGAGCGCGATGCCGTGCACCCAGCGCACCGTCTCGCCACGATCCTGGAGGATGCGCGCCCAGCGTGCCATCAGCACGCTCTTGCCTGCGCCGGCCGCCGCCCAGAGCGCGATGGCGGTGCGGGTGCCTCGAGCCAACTGTTCGATCGGCTCGTCCAGCCGAGCCCTGGAGATTTCGAAGACCGCCTCCCCCGGAACGGCGGATCGCTCCATCAGCGCGTCTCGGCCACGCTTGGCCTGGCCCGCGGCCTCGGACCGCGCAGATCGTGATCTCACTGTTGACATGCGATTCCCCCCGGAGCATGAACAAAACAACCCTATCCGGGCGGAGAGCGGATTCGCATGTCGTTGCGGTTACGACATCACCCGGACTGGGTGTGCCTCCCGCGGAATCCCGGGCCTAGCTTGGGGGCGATCGCAAGCCTCGCGATCGAATCCGTGCCGCGCCGACGGCGCACGAGGGGAGGAACCCGAATGAGTTTCTGGGACAACTTCTGGAACGTGATCTGGGTCATTTTCTGGAGCTTCGCGTTCGTCGCGTACCTGTTCGCGCTGTTCGCGATCGTCGCCGACCTGTTCCGCGATCACAAGCTGAACGGCTGGTGGAAGGCGGTGTGGATCATCTTCCTGATCTTCGTGCCCTTCCTCACCGCGCTGGTCTACCTGATCGCCCGCGGCAAGAGCATGGCGGAACGCAGCGCGAGAGAACAGAAGCAGGTGCAGCAGGCGACCGATCAGTACATCAAGCAGGTGGCAGGCGCATCGCCTGCCGATGAGATCGCCAAGGCGAAAGCGCTCCTCGACGCCGGCACGATCACGCAGGACGAGTACGACTCGCTCAAGGCGAAGATCCTCGCCTGACCGACGGGAGTACTGACATGTCATTCGCGAATCTCATCTGGATGTTCGTCGAGATCCTCCTCTTCACCGCCTACCTGGTGGCCGTCTTCTACATCATTTTCGATCTCTTCGCCGACGAGACACTCAACGGCTGGTGGAAGGCCGTGTGGATCATCTTCCTGCTCTTCGTGCCCTTGATCACGGCGCTCGTCTACGTCATCGCCCGCGGGCGGGGCATGGCCGAGCGGTCGCAGCGACGGCACGGGGTGGTACCTGAGGACGATTCGTACAAGCCGCGGGCGTCAAGCAACCCGGCCAGTGACATCGCCAAGGCGAAGGATCTGCTCGACCAGGGCGCCATCTCGCAGGGCGAGTTCGACGCTATCAAGAACAAGGCGCTGACCGGCCGCTACTGACCGGAACATGGCGACCGTCGCCACTGACCGGCCAGGGCGACATGGGCGCGGATGAAGGGCGGAGCCTTCGGGCTTCGCCCTTCGTCGTGTCCCGCGGCTGCCGAGGCCGCCATCCCGCGTTCAGCCTGCTATAAAGAGAAAGTTAGACGCAGCTAACTCTCGATGATTCGCGCGCCGCGAACCATCACGGCGGCAGGACGGCATGACTCGGGATTCCGCGACGGATCAGGGCGCGAGCACGGAAACGCTCGCGAGCCCGGCGGCGCCGGAGCGACGGCTGCTCTGGCTGATCGGGCCGGCCTTCGTCGCCGCCATCGCCTACGTCGACCCAGGCAACGTCGCCGCGAACCTCACGGCCGGAGCGCAGTTCCAGTACCTGCTGGTGTGGGTGCTCGTGGCCGCCAACGCCATGGCCGTTGTCGTGCAGTACCTCTCAGCCAAGCTGGGACTGGTCACGGGTCGCAGTCTCCCCGAGCTGCTCGGCGATCGGATGCCGCGAACGGGTCGGCTGCTCTACTGGGCCCAGGCGGAGATCATCGCGGCGGCCACCGATATGGCAGAGGTGATCGGCGGGGCCATCGCACTGCAGATCCTCTTCGGCGTGCCGCTCCTCGCGGGCGGTGCCATCGTCGGAGTGGTCTCGATGGCGCTGCTGGCGGTGCAGTCCCGCCGTGGGCAGCGCACCTTCGAATTCGTCATGATGGGGCTGCTCGCCGTGATCACGATCGGGTTCGTCGCCGCGCTCACCGTGAGTCCCGTTGACTGGGGTGCCGCGGTCGCCGGCATCGTCCCGCGGTTCGAGGGATCCCGCTCCGTACTGCTCGCGGCCAGCATGCTCGGGGCAACGGTCATGCCGCACGCCGTCTACCTGCACTCTGCGCTCGCGCTCGACCGGCACGGAGCATCCGAGGATCCGGCGCGGGTGCGCCATCTGCTGCGCGCGAACCGGTGGGATGTCATCTTCGCGCTGATCGTCGCCGGATCGGTGAACATCGCCATGCTGCTTCTGGCGGCCGCGAGCCTCTCAGGTGCCGACGGAACCGACACGATCGAGGGCGCGCACCAGGCCATCACCCAGGCGCTGGGTCCCGCGATCGGCGTCGTCTTCGGGATCGGGCTGCTCGCGTCGGGCCTCGCCTCCACTTCCGTCGGCTGTTACGCCGGAGCGTCCGTGATGTCCGGGCTGCTGCACGTGCGAGTCCCCCTTCTGGCGCGGCGCGCCGTGACGCTCGCTCCAGCCCTCATCGTGCTGGGGATCGGACTGGACCCGACCTGGGCGCTCGTGATCAGTCAAGTGGTACTCAGCGTCGGCATCCCGTTCGCCGTCATACCGCTCGTCTGGTTCACGTCACGACGCTCCACGATGGGTGTCTTCGCGAACCGCGCGCCGCTCAGAATCGCCGGAATCGTGACGGTGGCGGCCATCGTCGCACTGAACGGCGCGCTGATCGTGCTGACGGCATCCGGGCGCGCTTAGTCGTACTATCGGCGGGTGCCCTCTGTGCGACGAAGCCTGACGGATGCCCAGCGACGTGAATTCCACGACGCGCTCGACGCGCGTCGACGTGAGGTGCTGGCCAGGCAAGGTCGCTTGGACGAATCGCTGAGCGATGCACGAGAGGCCCGCTCGGGCGGACAAGCGGACGACGAGCACGACCCGGAAGGCCCGACCATGGCCGCCACGTGGTCGCAGCTGACCGGTCTGCACGACGAACTCGACGTCGAACTCACCGAGGTCGACCACGCGCTGGCCCGCATCGAGGCAGGAACGTACGGAGTGTGCCAGAACTGCGGCAAGCCCATCGGTGTGGCCCGGCTGCGTGCACGACCGTACGCGGAGCTCTGCATCGACTGTGCGAAGGCGCTCGAGGCGCACTGAGCCGGATGCGGCGAGCCGGCGCCCGGGTCCCGCACCGAGCGGAGCGTTCGCACTGAGCAGGTGCGCGGCACCGTGCCGCGGCGCCGAGCCGCGTCACCGGCCGATCGTGAGGTCCGGCTCCTTCGTGATGCCGAACTCGTGCTGCAGCGCGCGCAGCGCGGCGTTCCACCCCGCGAGACCGTGCACCCCCGGTCCCGGCACGGTCGACGCCGAGCAGAGGTAGGTACCGCGCAGAGGCGTCTGCCAGGGATGCGGTCCGAACGTCGGCCGTGCTATCAGCTGTCCGAACGTGACCGCCCCCGATGCGATGTCTCCGGCCACGTCGTTCGGATTCCGTCGGTCGAGCTCGCGTGCGCTCTGTCCATTGCTCGCCACGATGGTGTCGCGGAATCCGGGAGCGAAGTGCTCGATCCGCTCGACGATCGCGTCCCGCGGATCCACGGCGGATCCGGCAGGCACGTGGGTGTACGCCCAGAGCACGTGACGACCGGGGGCGCGGTCCGGATCCAGCAGCGTCGGCTGGGCGGTCAGAACATACGGATCGTGCGCCCGGCTGCCTGCCGCCACAGCCGCCTCCGCACGCACCAGGGTGCGGCGCGGACCGCCGACGTGCACCGTCACCGCCCTGCGCAGCTCCTCGTTGGTCCACGGGACCGGCTCGGAGAGCACGAAGTCCGCCTTCGCGGCCGCGTTGCCGTAACGGAACCGGCGATAAGGCCCGGATGCCGTCACCCGATCGCCTGCGAGCTGCAGGAAGGCACGAGGGGTGACGTCCAAGATGGTCACCCGTGCGGGCGGCAGTTCGTCGAGACTTCGCACCCAGGTGCCGGTCTCGATGCGTCCGCCGTGCGCGACGAGGTCGTCGGCCATGGCCTTCGTGATCGCTCCGCTGCCGCCGCGTGGAATCGGCCAGCCTCCCGTGTGAGCGAACGCCGCAAGGGCGAGCCCGGCCGCTGCAGTGCCGAGTGCGGGCATCCGCTGGATCGTGTGCGCGAACACGCCGGTGAGCAACGCGGGAGCTGCCACATCGTCGAAGACGCCGTCCCACAGGCGCGTGCCGTGCCGGAGCGCACTCAGTCCGAAGCGGGCCAGCGTCAGCGGATGCCGCGGCATCCGCAAAAGGGACCTCCCGATGGTCTCCCCCAGCGCCATCCCGCCGTCCCGGACCAGCGGCGCGAACAACCTCCGCCAGGCGAGTCCGTCCGAGCCGAGCTCGACCGCCGTGCGCTCCAGGTCTCGGTAAGCGATCGCGGCGCGACCGCCGTCCAGCGGATGCCCGTAGGAGATCTCGGGAACCAGCAACTCGATGCGGCGCTCCAGCTCGAACCGGCGGAAGAACTCGCTGGCCAACGCCATCGGATGCACGGCGGAGCAGACATCGTGCACGACCCCGGGGAGGGTGAGGTCCGCTGACGAGCTGCCGCCGCCGATGTGGTCGGCGCCCTCGAGCACCGTGACCTCGAGGCCGGCCCTGGCGAGTGTGACGGCGGCCGCGAGCCCGTTCGGACCGGATCCGACCACGACTGCGTCCTGCACCGTACACCTCCCCTGGGTATCTGTACTGCGTCCAACGCGCGTCCGGCGATTGGCCGCGGGATGTCGACTTCCGTTCTAGTCGAACACGCGGCGTGCAGAAACGATGAGGGCCGCCCCGAAGGACGGCCTTCATCGCGTCCACGTCGGACTCGACAGTGTGCTGGTTTAGTTGGTGTCCATCTCGCGACCGTGCACGGTCAGGGCGAAGATCACGACGACGTCCAGACCCAGGACAGCCAAGGACAGCCACGGCTGCACGTCCATCAGTGTGATCTGCCCGACCGCGTTGATCGCCACCAGCACGATCGCGGTGATCCGCGCCCACTTGGCACCGGTGAGCAGCATGATGCCCACCAACACCAACAGCACACCAATGATCAGGTGCCACCACCCCCACCCGGCGACATCCACCGCGAAGATCCCCACCTTCCCAACGAAATACGCCGTATTCGGGCCGATGATCGCCTGCAAACCATGGAAGACATCAATCGCGCCGCCCACGATGAGCACAACAGCCGCGAACGTCCGCCAGCCCGCCCAACCCGATTTCCTTGTTGCCGTGTTCTCAGACATAAAAGGAACCCCTTCACTCAACGCGGGGCCGCAAGCAGGCTCCCCCGGACGCGCTCCGCTTCGAGGGTGCATCCCCAACAGCACCCTTCGAGCCACACACTAGCCACATGAAAGGTTCCTGAACACACCATCACAGCCAGTCGCCCCACAACCAGCCCCCTGCGGCGCAGACTCGCTGCCCGCAACCTCGTCGAGTCGACCGGTCTCGACATCGATGTTCTCGCCGACCTGCTCTGTGGCCCTCGCACCATTCGTGTCGGGAAGAGGTACGACTCGCGATCGATGGCTCCACCCGTCATCGCCATCACCCGAATGCCCGCCGCCGCGCCACAAAGTATCCGGGCATCTGATGTCCCAAGGCCCGATCGACGCTATCGGATGGCGACCATCTCTATTAAGATCTTAAGAGTGAATCACATCGCAATGTCACTGCATCGCCTGGTGCGGGAACTCGAGCGGGCAGGGGATCGCATCCTTCGCGACGAAGTCGGGCTCTCCTACTCGCGCACGCTGGTGCTGCTGGCCATCGACATCGAAGGGGCGATGAGTCAGCAGACCCTCGCGACCTGGCTCGGTTCGACCGCCCCAGCAGTCACGGGCTTGCTGCGTGAGCTCACGGCTGACGACCTGGTGAGCGTTCAGCAAGACGAGCGCAATCGACGTCGAAACACGATCACTCTGACTGCGGAGGGAGAACGAGTGATTCGAAGAGCCCGAGCGCGCCTCGACCAGCGTTTCCAGGAGTTGTTGCGCCTCGCCGATGTTGAGGAGGCTCCGCTGCAGGAAGCCCTTACGCGAATTGAGACCACGATGCGGAAGGCGAGCGCCTGATGGTCAACCCGATGATTGCGATGGCCAGGCGGCGGCTGGAACGCGCTCGCAACAGGCGCCTGCTGGAGATCGCCGGGCCGGGGACGATCCGCGAGGAGCGGTTCATGCCATTGGGCAGCATTCCGCAGTGGGTGACAATCCGTGGACATGATGTCGCCAACCCGCTTCTGCTCATCCTCCAAGGTGGTCCCGGCTCGTCCTACACGCCCTTCAATCCCTGGTTGGGGTCCTGGGAACGAGAGTTCACGGTCGTGCAATGGGATCAACGCGGCGCCGGGAAGACATTTCTGCGAACACGAACGGCGCCCGCACTTTCGCTGGAGCGACTGGTGGCCGACGGGATCGAACTCGCGGAGGCCCTTGCGGAGCGGTTCACGGGCCCGATCGTGCTGATGGGCAGCTCCGTTGGCAGCCTGCTCGGCGCCATCATGGCCAAACGCCGCCCTGAACTGTTCAGCTCCTACCTCGCCGCCAACGTGTTCACGAACGAGTCGGGAGACGAAGGGTACGGCCTCGTTATCGAGGCGGCGAAGCGACGTGGGAATCGGCGTGCGGTCAGAGACCTCAGCCGTTTGGGTCCGCACAGTCGACTGTGGTCGCCAGAGGAATCGCTCGCCTTCAGCAAGACCGCGATCACGTTGAGCGATGGCGTGCCCGACATGGTCTACGACCTCATGCTGCCGGCACTCATGTACAGTCCCGACTACTCCATGGGCGACATTCGGATACTCGAGAAGGGCATGACGCTCGCATTGCACGAGCTTCAACCCGAGTACAGGGACTACAGCTTCGACACACTCGGCTGGGAATACGAAATACCCGTCACCATCGTCCAAGGGGAGGGAGACCTGATCAGTCCCGTCGTGCTGGCCCGGCGCCACTTCGACCGCATAGTTGCCCCTCAAACGCGATTCGTGACGGTCCCGGGCGCCGGGCACCTCGTCGAATTCGCCGCACGCGACCAGTTTCTGACCGTCCTGAAAGGAACTACGTCGGGAGACCTGACCGACCTGCCGGGCAACCAGGTCGACGTCCCTCCTCGACAGCCACGTGGCGACCGGTGAGTGGCGGTCCGGCGCCCGATGACCGGAGCGGCTCTCGCGCTACTTTCGAGCTGCGAGCGCTTGGAGAAGGCCGGGGAAGTTCGCGTTGAGATCGTCCGGGCGCAGCGTGGTCCAGCGGCGGGTTCCGTGGTCTTCTTGGAAGATCACGCCTGCTGCACGGAGCACTTTGAAGTGGTGACTGAGCGTGGAGGCCGCCACGTCGACGCCGAAAGTCCCGCAGGCGCGACCGTCGGCCTCCTGGTAGAGAGTGCGGACGATCGCCAGTCGGGTCGGATCTGCGAGCGCGTGGAGCAGTGATCCGACACGCACTTTCGTGCCTCATCGAGTCGGGCCCGGTCATGGCGATGGTCAAGACTTGATCCTCTGCGCGGACACGCCGGGCGTCACAGCACCGCTCCCCTCCCGGTCATACCTGGCGGCGGCTGAGCGCCGCCGTGCACGACGACAAGGAGCATGAGATGAACGACACCCTCACAGGCAAGGTCGCGCTGGTCACCGGCGCATCATCCGGGATCGGCCGTGCGACCGCGCTCGCACTCGGTCGAGCGGGGGCAACAGTGATCGCCGGCGCCCGGCGGCGGGATGGTCTTGATGCCCTTGTCTCCGATGGACCGGGCGAGATCATCGCTGTGGAGCTGGATGTGACGAATCGTGATTCGGTCGCCCGGGCAGTCGCGGTCGCAGTGGATCGCTTCGGCCGCCTCGACGCGCTCGTCAACAACGCGGGGCTCATGTTGAGCGGGATGATCGATGGCGCCGACATCGACGAGTGGGTACGAATGGTCGAGACGAACCTGCTCGGCTCGATGTACGCGGTGCACGCAGCTCTCCCCTACCTCATCGAGTCGCACGGCACAGTTGTTCAGGTGTCGTCCACTGTTGCGCGGAACGCCTCCCCGGGGAACGGCGCCTATTCCGCCACGAAGTTCGGAATCGCCGCGTTCTCGGAGTCGCTGCGCCAAGAGGTGGCCGGTCGGGGCGTTCGGGTGGTCCAGGTTGCGCCCGGGTTCGTCGCGACGGAACTCACGACGCACATCACCGACCCGACCATGCGCGCCGCCGCCGGTGAGATCGCGAAGTCGTTCCGCACCCTCGATCCCGAGAACATCGCCGAGGCGGTGGTCTACGCGCTCAGCCAGCCCGCGCACGTTTCTGTGAACGAGATGCTGATCCGCCCGACGGAGCAGGCCCGCTGAGCCGACAGTCCTCGAGCTCCTCGACCTCTCCTACCCCAGTCCCCCGTGCTCGCCATTCAGTGGGGACACGGTGACCCCTGCGTCGGAGAACCCGCTGCCGGTCTGCGGTCGGACCACTGTCCGAGGGCTGCGGTCGGTCGCGCGCTTGCGGCCGGCTTGCGGACGCGCCGGTTCCGTACCACGGCCGGGTCCGGGCTCCGGAGGTGGCCGCCTATTCGTGGAAGGTGTTGCGGTAGATCGTCGGGGAGGTGCCGATGATTCTGCCGAAGTGTCGGCGGAGGTTGGTATCGGTGCCGAGACCGGTTGACTCGGCAATCTGGGTGACGGTGAGGTCGGTGCGCTCGAGGAGTTCTCGGGCGTGGTCGATGCGGGCTCGAAGGATCCATTGCATGGGAGTGATCCCCGTGTCGGCGGCGAATCGCCGAGAGAAGGTGCGGGCTGAGACGTTGGCCTGTTTCGCGAGGGCGGTGAGGGTGAGGTCGTCGCGAAGGTGTTCGAGCGCCCAGGATCGGGTGTTCGCGAAAGCGTCGCCGAGCGGCTCGGGGATGCTGTGCGGGAGGTATTGGGCCTGTCCGCCTGATCGGTAGGGGGCGCTGACGAGACGGCGGGCGACGTGGTTCGCGAGTCCGACGCCGTGGTCGCGGCGAATGAGGTGGAGGCACAGGTCGATGCCGCTGGCGGCGCCGGCACTGGTGAGGACCTGACCGGCGTCGACGAACAGGACGTTCTCGTCGACATCGATCTCGGGGTACCGGTCGCGCATGACCTCGGTGTAATGCCAATGCGTTGTTGCGCGTCGGCCATCGAGCAGACCCGCCGCCGCAAGGGTGAATGCTCCGGTCGAGATCGCCGCGATCCTGGTTCCGCGGTCGTATGCGGTCCGCAGGGCGTCGATGACACCTGGCGAGGTGCCGGTGTCGGCCGGGTTCCGGTAGCCGGGGACGAGGATCGTGTCGGCCCAGGTGAGAGCCTCGAGGCCGTGACTGACCGCATACGCCAGCCCGTTCCAGCCATCGACCGTTCCGGGGTGCTCGCCGCAGACGCGCACTTCGTATGGCATGCTCGGTCGTTTGGCGAAGACGTGAGCGGCTATGCCGACGTCGAGCGCTTTCGCACCGTCGAGGACGAGAACACCGACTCGGTGATCCGGTGAGGGTGTCATCTTGGAGACGCTACTGCGCATCGGCGCCGGCTGCGCGCACTCGTTGCGGAAGGAAAGTCACCGCGTAGCCGGCGAGGACGAGTAGCACGACGATCGCAGCCGCCGCGTAGACAGCCGCATACGGGTTCGGGAAGGCGACGAGAGCGGCGATGAGCAGGCCGGACAGCACGGCGCCGGCTCGACGTGTGTTGGTGAACAGGCCGGATGCCAGCCCTGGGCTCGGGAAGACGTCTTGGAACACCGTGAGTCCGACGCCCGCGACGGTCGCGAAGAACCACGCGTTCAACGGCTGAAGCGCCACGAGTTGCCACGGAGCCCGGGTGATCGTCGCCAACGAGTAGTAGGCAACGCCGGCGACGCAGGAGATCAGGATCAGGGTTCGAGCCGACACGTGGGTGTGCAGCCGGCCGATGAGAAGAAGGGCGGGGATCTCCAAGAGCGCCGCCGCGCCGAGCACGACGCCGGCCCACAGCATCGGGGCATGCAGCTGGCTGGTGACGAACAGGGCCGTCACAGTCACTGTGGCGATGTTGGTCACTTGGAGCAAGAGGAAAGCGACGACCACGCCCCACCGTCTCCAGCCGCGCAGTTGCTCGAGCAGAGGTGGAGGCGACACCCGCGACCCTGGTTCGCCCACCCTGCTTCGACGACTGCGGAGAAGCAGCACGGCCGTCGCGACGTTGACCAGGCCGATGCCGGCGAGCAGCCACAGCGCTGAGGCGTTCCCGAACACTCCCGTGCACGCGGTCGCCAGCACTGGACCGATCACCCAGGCGAAGGAGACGATCGCGCGGGTCCGAATCACCCGGGCGGGCGAAGCACCGTCGTGACGCAGCTGCGCGAAAAGGAGCGTTGAGCCGACGCCCGGCGGCCCGCCGAGGAGCACGAGGGCGACCAGCGCGACCGGCAAGGAGGTCGCCGCGGCAAGGACGATGACCATTGCGACACCGCACATGCCGCAGATCACCAGCGGGCGAAGGTAGTCGCCGGTCCGGTCGGCGATCGACGGGATCAGCAGGGACGCGATGAAGCCGCCGGTGTTGTACGCGCCGAGTGTCAACCCGACCTGTGCCGGGGTCGCATCATAGAGGGCAACCAGCATGAGAGCCAGCAGTGGATTCAGCACAGCGAACTGCAACGCCCAGAACCACGCGGCGGTAGGCCACAACGACCGCTCCATCACGGAAAGGCGCGCTGCGGTATCCGTCATGGGCGGCCAACGATCAACCGGAGCGACCCGTCGAAAGAGGGTTGGGTGCGCAGATGACCGTGCCGGGCATCCCACGCACCGCTGGTGAGATCCGCACTCAGAGCGCGCTGAAATCGTTCGCCGACCGTCGGGTCGAGAAAGCTCCAGGCCGAGTTCGCAAGTCGGGCGCCCGAGTCTAGGAGCGCCTCCGGTCTGCCGTAATACGCCTCGGAGAAACCGTCAGTGCAGTTCAACGGGATCGGCAACGCCTCAACCGTGACCACCCCGCCCAGGCCGGACCGGATATCAGCGATCTCGGGATACCGTCCTGCCTCGGTCGCAATGACCTCCGGTGCGTACTCGTTCAGCCACGAAGATCGCAACGCCGCTGGATCGCAGGTGAGGATCACCACCGGCCCGACGGTGACGCGTCTCGCCTCCCGCAGGCCCGCACGAAGGTCTCGCCACTGATGGACGGTGAACGACGCCAGGGCGGCGTCGAATGCATCGTCGGAAAACGGGAGATGCTCGGCCACAGCGTCGACGACAGGAGCTGAACCGATCGGGCGTTGTGCCCGCATCGCGGCACTGGGCTCGACCGCGGTGACGTCGAGGCCCATTGGCTCATAGGAACCGGCACCGGCACCGATGTTCACCAACGTCCGGGCGTCGCCCAGCGCATCCGCGATGGCCGCGTCGAAGGCGGGCTCTGGGCGCCGGTACCGGGCGTAGTCCACGCCGATGACTCCGTAGTCGGCATCCCCTGCGCTTCCATCCGCGCTCCGCAGATCTGTTCCGGTCTTCTCTCCAGGCATGTCACCACACTCGTATCAACCGTGGAACCACACCATTGGCGTGAACGCCAGCACCCGCACGGATCACGCCAACTCACCCCGGCGAACGTCCGATCGCACGAGGACCCGGTCGCGGGCTGTGCTCATCCTGGTCTGAGAAGGATGTGGGCAAAATGTGGTCCGGAACGCACTCGGGGCCCCGTCCGTTTCCAGATGAGGCCCCGAGATCCGCGTGATTCCGCGGATTTCAACAGTTCGCGACAACGGCCCGAATGGTGATCGGCGCTTGCGCGCCTCAACACTCAGGAGCTCAGTCCGAGAGCAAGCACGCTTGCTCTCTTCCTTCGCTCAATCGTGTGGAGATGGGGGGAATTGAACCCCCGTCCATCGCTGTGGTCATACGCCTTCTACGGGCGTATCCAATGAAGACGCTTTACTCGGTTCCGGAACTTGCCATTGGCAGCTGATCCGACGAACCCAGTCACGGTTTGAGTCCCTCTACGTCCCATGACGATACGTAGAAGCAATCTCTCTAGCTGACGCCAGGATCCGGGTAGAGAGCATTCCCGGGCTGACGGTCTCTTGAGTCGCTAAGAACGACTAGGCCGCGAGAGCGACCTGGGCCTTAGCGGAGACAGTGCTGTTGGAATTGGCACTTATATTTTGCAGAGGTCGTTAACGAGATAACCCTGCATCCTCGACCCGCTTCTCGTAATCTCGCAGACGATGTCGAAACCGATCATCCCCATGGGCGGGCTGTTGTCGCGCTGTTGAATTCTGAAGGAACGTCCGCTTCAAGTGGCGGCCTTACAGAGTACAACACAGACCGCCGTCATGTCATGCCCGGATGTGCGAACCTGGAAGGGTGGCATCCGTAACCAGCGATCCGGCGACGATCGAGCGCGCCGAAACGATCGGAAGCACCGAAGAGTCGCTCGACTTGACGCCCAGGCACAGCCTCGACACACCGTGGCGCGCGATCGTGTGGAACGACCCGGTGAATCTCATGTCGTACGTGGTCTACGTGTTCCGCAGCTACTTCGGCTTCAGTGAGGCGAAGGCTACTCGGCTCATGCTTCAGGTGCATCACGAGGGTCGCGCGATCGTCGCGACGGGAACGCGGGAGACGATGGAAGCGCACGTGCACGCCATGCACGGATTCGGTCTGTCCGCGAGCGTCGACAGGGCAGAGTCGTGACGCGCATCCGGCGCAACCGGGACGGACGGATCGCCGTGACGCTCTCCGCGGACGAGTTCATCGCGCTCACGCGCATGGAGGCGGATCTGCTCGGCACACTCGCCGACCGGCTCCGATCCATCGCCGACGGCGCCGTCGTGCCGTCTCCGCTGTTCCCGGATGCTTACCGCGACGACGACCACGCCAGCGCCGAATTCCACTCGCTCACCGACGTCGACCTCGTCACGGCGAAGAGCGACGGTGCGCGCGGTGTCATGGATGCGTTCACGGATGCCGAGCCGACCACATCCGGCTCGCTGCTGCGCGGTGAGCGGGCCGCACGCACAGCGACGTTCGACGACCAGGGCGTGCACGCACTGCTGCGCAACGTGACGGATCTGCGGCTCCTGCTCGCGGATCGCCTGGCCATCGAGCACGACGGCGACGAGGGCCTCGCGGGGCGAGAGCACGATCTGGAACGAGCGCTCTACTGGTGGCTCGGCGAGACGCAGGAGCGACTCGTGGCAGCACTCAGCATCGGCGCGTTCGGCCGATAGGGGTCTTCTCGGCGCTACTCGCCGAGATGGTTCTTGCTCGCCATGGCCCGGTCCGCCTCGCGCTTGTCCTGGCGCTCACGGAGCGCCTGGCGCTTGTCGTACTCGCGCTTGCCCTTGGCGACGCCGATCTCCACCTTGGCGCGACCGTCCGAGAAGTACAGCTGCAACGGGATCAGCGTGTAGCCGCCGTCCTTGATCTTATTCGCGATCTTCACGATCTGCTGCTTGTGCAGGAGCAGCTTGCGCTTGCGCCTGGGCGCGTGATTGTTCCACGTGCCGTCGAGGTACTCGGGGATGTACACGGCGTCGAGCCACGCCTCTCCCCCGTCGACGAACGCGTAGCCGTCGACGAGCGACGCACGCCCCTCGCGCAGCGACTTGACCTCGGTCCCGGTGAGCACGAGCCCCGCCTCATAGGTGTCCTCGATGAGGTAGTCGTGGCGGGCGCGGCGATTGGTCGCCACCACCTTCTGACCACGTTCCCTGGGCATGGTTCGCTCTCCTCGTCGCGCAATCGTCGCTGCCGCACCGCGCGGCAAGACGGGTGCTGCGCCCGACCGGACACAGCAGCCCACCAGCATAGCGCGTGGGGTGCGTAAGGTTCTCGTCATGGACGAGACGATCATCACCGTGCGCGGCCGGTTCGAGTCCCACCACCCGGCAGAGCACGCGACTGTGCGGATCGCCGTCGCGTTCGAAGGCTCGCCGCGCGAGTCGATCCTGCAGCGCACGACGCACCTGCACGCCGAGCTGACTCGCACGATCGAACCGTTGCACGACCCGGAGCACGGTCCCGTCACCTGGTGGGCGAGCGATCGTCCGCAGGTCTGGAGCGATCGGCCCTGGAATGCCGACGGGCGCCAGTTGCCGCTCGTGCATCACTCGGCGATCGACGTGCGCGTGACGTTCAGTGATTTCGTGCGGCTCGGCGAGTGGCTGGCTGAACTGTCCATTCGCGAGGGGATCACGGTCAGCGGCATCGATTGGACGTTGACCGACGAGAGCAGAAAGACGCTGGAAGCGGATGCCAGGGGCCACGCCGTCGAGGACGCCCGCATCACGGCATCCGACTACGCCGCAGCCCTCGGCCTGGCCAGTCTGCGGCCACTGGCCGTCGCGGATCCGGGGATGCTCGGCGACGGCGCACCCATCGGCGCCCGGGACTCGATGGAGTTCGTCAGGATGGCGGCACCCGCCGGCGCGGCCGACCCTGTGCTGTTCCGTCCGGAGGACATCACGGTGCGCAGCGAGGTGGACGCCCGCTTCGCGGCATCCTGACGCTCGACAAGCCGGCCGAGCCGACCGCTAGACCTTCAAATACCGGGTGATCGCCACGTTCGACGCCAGCGCCGCCAGCCCGATACCGACGATGACGAGGATCGGCGCGACGATCCAAGCGCTGTCGAGTCCGACGAACGACGTCAGCTGCATCTTCTGCGCCAGATATCCGCGCACAAAGAACTGCACTATGGCGAACACCGCGCCAACGGACAGCAACGAGCCGATCAGGGCCGCGAGCATCCCCTCCAAGACGAACGGAGTCTGGATGAACCCGTTCGACGCCCCGACGAGACGCATGATGCCCAGCTCGCGTCTTCGCGAGAACGCGGACAGCCGGATCGTGGTGGCGATCAGCAGGGCGGCCGCGACCAGCATCACAGCGGCGATGGCGATGGCCGTGAGGCTCGCGGCGTTGAGGATGCGGAAGATCTGGTCCAGGTAGCTGCGCTGATCCGTCACGGACTGCACTCCGGCGACGCCGCTGAGGCTCTGCGCGATCACGTCGGACTGCTGCTGGTCCTTCAGCTTGATCCAGAACGTCTGGTTCAGCAGCTCCGGTGTCACGTAATCGGCGACCGGGTTGCCCTTGAACTGCTTCTTGAAGTCCGCGTACGCCTGCTGGTGGTCCTCGAAGTAGAATTTGTCGATGAACGGGGCGAGCGCCGGCGACGCCAGCTTGGCCTTCACCGCGGCGATCTGCTCAGCAGACGCGTCCTGTCCCTGGCACGTCGAGGAGACGTCCGTCTCGGTGCACATGTAGACAGCCACCTGGGCCCTGTCGTACCAGTAGGTCTTCATCTGGCCGATCTGCATCTGCATGAGAATCGCCGTGCCCACGAACGTGAGCGAGATGAAGGTCACGAGAACGACCGAGATCACCATCGAGAGGTTGCGTCGCAGACCGCTTCCGGCTTCGGAGAGGACGAGTGCGAATCTCATGAAACGGGTCCCACATCCTGATTGGAATCGTCGTCGTGGTCGTGCTTACCCGGCGCACGCAGGCCGAGGCGCTCCGCCAGGGTCAGCTCAGCCACATCGCCCGAGTCGGCGCGGCGCACCGGTGCGGTCGGCGGGTTCGCGAAGTGTCCCTCGACGTCGACCACCGATCCTGCAGAAGCGGATTCCGCTCCCCTGGCCGCCACCGCTACCGGTTCGCGCTCCCCGGCATCGGTGTGCGTGTCTGAAGTGTCGGTGTGCAGCTCGGCCGCATCCGCTGAGCCGTTGAAGTGTCCCAGTTTCGAGGTCGTTGCCGCGGCATCCGCCGCAGCTCCACCTCTGGTGGGAACTGCGGCGGACGGAGTGGCACTGACCGGAGCAGCGGCGCGGGGAGCCGCGTCCGTGCGGATGGCACCGGTAAGGGCCCCGTTCGCCGTATCTGCGTCGTCCGCCATGGGCACGCTCGCCGCGGCGGCACGGGCCGGTACGGGCAGCGGCGTCTGCGACGGCTGCGTCTCGGGAACCGGAGCAGCGCTGTTCGCGGTGGGGATGGCATCCGCGGGTCTCGTCGAAGTGCGAGAGGACTTACCGCCGCGTCGCTTCTTCGGCTTCGCGACAGCCGCCGCCGGCACCGCCACGGGATGCGCCGGCACCTCTCCCTTCTCGGGGAGCCCGTAACCGGCAGGGATGTCCGACGTCTCCTCAGGGGAGCCCAGCACGGGGAGCGCGGCGGTGAATCCGTAACCGCCGTGCCGCTCGTCGCGGACCAGCTTGCCGTCCACGAGCTCGATGACACGCTTCTGCATCTGATCCACGAGCCCGGCCTCGTGCGTCGCCATCAGCACTGTCGTGCCCGCGGCGTTGATGCGTTCGAGGACGGCGGTGATGCCTGCGCTCGTTGCCGGATCGAGGTTGCCGGTCGGCTCATCCGCGAGCAAGATCTGCGGCTTGTTCACCACGGCGCGCGCGATGGCCACGCGCTGCTGCTCGCCACCGGAGAGTTCGTGCGGGAAGCGCCCGGCCTTCTCCTCGAGTCCGACCATCGCCAGAACGTCGGGCACGGCCTCGTGGATGAATCCCTTCGACTTGCCGATGACCTTCAGCGTGAAGGCGACGTTGTCGAAGACGGTCTTGTTCGTGAGCAGGCGGAAGTCCTGGAAGACCACGCCCACGTTACGGCGGAAATACGGGACCTTGCGGTTGGAGATGGTGTTGAGGTCTTGGCCGAGCACGTGCAATTTGCCGCGCGTCACCTTCTCCTCACGCAGGATCAACCGTAGAAAGGTCGACTTCCCCGATCCGGATGCGCCCACCACGAACACGAACTCTCCGCGGAGAATCTCGGTCGTGATGTCGTCGAGGGCCGGGCGGGGGGTTCCCTTGTAGCTCTTGCTGACGTGCTCGAATCGGATCATGACCCGCCCAGCCTAAACACACCCCCCACGGATGCAACCGAGCGACTCACCCCACCTGGAGTTCACCGGGTTGCAGTCCCGAGCAGCGAGACGCTGCTCGGCGCTGGCGTCGCGGCGAGGGCCAGAAATGGCCCTCGCTCTAAGCTCTAGCGCGCTGTTTGCGCCAGCGGATGCCGGCGGCGATGAAACCGTCGAGGTCGCCGTCGAAGACGGCCTGCGGGTTGTTCACCTCGTGCTCGGTGCGCAGGTCTTTCACCATCTGGTACGGAGCGAGCACGTAGGACCGCATCTGGTCGCCCCAGCTGGCCGTGATGTTGCCGGCGAGCTCCTTCTTCGCTGCGGCCTCCGCCTCGCGCTGCAGGAGCAGCAGGCGGGACTGCAGCACGCGCATGGCTGCCGCGCGGTTCTGGATCTGCGACTTCTCGTTCTGCATCGACACCACGATGCCGGTCGGAAGGTGTGTGATGCGCACGGCGGAGTCCGTCGTGTTGACGGACTGTCCGCCGGGGCCCGACGAGCGGAACACGTCGACACGGATGTCCGTCTCGGGGATGTCGATGGATTCCGTCTCCTCCATGAGCGGGATCACCTCGACGGCCGCGAACGACGTCTGCCGCTTGCCGGCTGAATTGAAGGGACTCATCCGAACGAGACGGTGGGTTCCTGCTTCGACGGAGAGCGTGCCGAACGCGTACGGCGCATCCACCTCGAACGTGGCCGACTTGATGCCGGCTTCTTCGGCGTAGCTCGTGTCCATGACCTGCACGGAGTGGCCGTGCTGCTCAGCCCACCGCAGGTACATGCGCAACAGCATCTCGGCGAAGTCGGCGGCATCCACTCCGCCTGCGCCGGCCCGGATCGTGACCACGGCCGGCCGCGCGTCGTACTCGCCGTCGAGCAGCGTCTGCACCTCGAGATCGCCGACGGTCTTCTGCAGCTCCTGCAGCTCGTTGCGGGCCTCTTCTGCAGACTCGTCGTCGCCCTCGGAGTTCGCCAACTCGACCAGTACCTCGAGGTCATCGATGCGCTGCTCGATGTTCGTCAGCTTGGCGAGCTCCGACTGACGGTGGCTGAGCGCGCTCGTCACCTTCTGCGCCTTCTCGGGGTCGTCCCAGAGGTCGGGCACGCCCGCCTCCTCGCTGAGGCGTTCGATGTCGGCGCGCAGACGCTCCACGTCCACGACGGCACGGATGTCGGCGAAAGTCGCGCGCACATCCGCGATCTGCGAGCTCAAGTCCAGTTCGATCATGACCGCACAAGCCTAGGCCGTGTTGGCCTGAGGCGGACGCCTCGGTCGGACCACTGTTGGTATACCACCTAGGCTGGAGAGGACATGAGCACGAGCGACGCGAACTTCAGCATCCGTGACATCGCGCTCGCCGCTTTCCTGCCGACGGCCCTCTTCTCGATCGGCGAGGGCGCCGTCATCCCGATCATCCCGGTGCTCGCGCACAACCTGGGCGCCGGGCTCGCCCTCGCCGGGTTCATCGGCGGCATGATCATGGTCGGCGAGATGGTGGGCGACATCCCGAGCGGCTGGATAGTGTCGAGGTTCGGCGAGCGCCGGTCGATGATCGGATCCGCACTGCTCTGCATCATCGGACTCGTCGTGTGCCTCCTCGCGCAGGGAGATGTGCTGCTCACCGTCGGCGTGTTCTTCATCGGGCTCGCCACCAGCGTGTTCGCCCTCGCACGGCACGCGTTCATGACCGGATACGTGCCGCTGCGGTATCGAGCCCGTGCGCTGTCGACCCTCGGCGGCGTGTTCCGCGGCGGATGGTTCGTCGGACCGTTCATCAGCGCCGGTGTGATCACCCTGTTCGGCAACGCCCACGCCGTGTTCTGGGTGCACATAGTGATGTGCGTGGCGGCCACTGTTGTGCTGATCGTGGTCCCAGACCCGACGGAGACGATCGCGCCGAGCAGCGCGGCGACGGTCGAGAAGGGGCCGGCGACGACGAAGCCGATCGCCGTTCCCGATGCCGGCCGCGTCGAAGCGAAGGAGCGCACCGAGGGCCTCTTCCGCACCATCTGGCTCAATCGCGAGGTGCTGCTGAGAATGGGCACCTGCGCCGCACTCATCTCCGCGCTCAGGTCTTCACGCACCGTGATCCTCCCGCTGGCCGCTGTCGCGATCGGGCTTCCCGCAACGAACACGGCCCTCATCATCGGCATAGCCGGCGCGGTCGACTTCGCCCTGTTCTACACGTCAGGGCAGATCATGGACCGGTTCGGTCGCCTCTGGTCCGCGCTCCCCTCCATGGTGGGGCTGAGCATCACGCACATCGCGCTCGCATTCGTCGTCGACCAGACCTGGTTCACCGTGGTCGCCATCGCGATGGCCGTGACGAACGGGGTGGGTAGCGGCATCCTGATGACCCTCGGCGCGGACCTCGCGCCGCGCAAGGATCCGGCGCCGTTCCTCGGCGCGTGGCGTTTCACGAACGATGCGGGACAAGCGGGAGCTCCGCTTCTCGTGTCGGGCATCACGGCGCTGTTCTCGCTGGGAGTGGCATCCGTCTCCATGGGCGTTCTCGGCCTCATCGGTGCCGGGATGCTGCTCCGTTTCGCCCCGCGCTACATCCCGAAGCGTCGCGTCGTCGTCGGCGACTGAGGACCCCTCCCCCACGCGCCCGTCCGCCGTCCTTCACCGTCGCGCCGGCACTCACCCGACCGTTGTCGAGCCGGGGTACGGAGAGGATGCTGGGATGAAGCGGGCCAGGAGGCTGACGGATGCGGACATGGCGGTCCGCGCACGGTTGCGCGGTCGGTGCGGCGAGCGGGACGATCGTCGCGCTCTCGCTGATCTTGGCGCCGATGACCGGTGCATTCGCTGCGTCGCCAGGCACGGTCACCGTGCATCCCGGCGATGACGTGAACGCTGCCATCGCGAGCGCGCGGCCCGGCGACACGGTCTCGCTCGGTCCCGGGTCGTATCAGGGCCCGATCCGCGTTGACAAGTCGCTCACGCTGGAGTCCCTCCAGGCGACGGTGAGCGCACCCCCACGGGGTGCGGCGGTGACGGTCTCGGCGGACAACGTCACGATCGACGCCGTCGGCACGACCTGCAACGGCGGGGCCGGCGACACGCTGGGAATCGACGTCACCGCCCAACATGCGCGCATCGTCGACTCCTCGGCGCTGCAGTGCGCCCGCGGCATTCTGCTGGACGGCGCGCAGGATGCCTACCTCCAGGGCAACGCCCTCCTCGGCGACGGCTCGGCCGATGGGCCGTCTGCCGGAGTGTGGGCGACGGGCGCCGACGGGCTCACCATGTTCGGCAACACTTTCCAGGACGACGACTCCGGAGTCGTGATCGAACACACGGCCGCACCGGTGCTGGATTCCAACTCGTTCGCTCAGGTCGGGACAGCGGTGACACTGCTCTCTTCGACGGACACCGTCATCACCGGCACCTCGGTGACCGGTCTTACGGGACCGGCCGTGCTGGTCAGCGGAACCAGAGGCGCGGAGATAGCACGACTCGGGACCCAGGACGGCAGAGGAGGATCCGGTCCTGCCGTCGAACTGAGTGCGACGGCAGGGCCCTCGTCCGTCGTCAACGTCGAGGATTCCGACCTCTCCCGCTTCGGAATCGGCGTGCAGATCGCATCCGGCGGCATCAGCGACGCCGTCACGGTGATCGGCACCTCGTTCGATGGCGTGGCGAAGGCCGCGATCGACGTCGCAGCGCAATCCGGTGGCACGGTCAACGCAACCATCGGCGACTACTTCGGTGGATGCGGACCACGCGCCCCCGATCACGGCTACGACGGAGGCGGCGCGCTCGTGACGGACCCGGACCGCGTCGTCTCGTACCAGGTGCCGAACTGTCGTTCGCCGTCTCCCGCCGGATCCAGCACTGCCGCGCCGACCGCGACCGCCTCCGCGGCGCCGAACCCTGGTCCGACCCACTCCGCGCAGCCGACGCCGGCAGCCGGATCAGCAGACAACGGCAACGGCGGTGGGCAAGGCATCCCCGCAGCGATCGGCTCTGCGCTGGTCACGGTCGGTGTCGCCGCACTCCTGGCGGCGTGCGCGGGCGGGGTGCTGTTCGCGATCCGGCGCAGCCGTAACGTGCATTGATCGCGGTCACCCGCCTACCTTCCGCCACGACCCAAGTCGGAAGGCGGCCCGTCGGGCACGAGAACCTTGTCGGACGCGAGGCCCTGATCGGACGAGATTCCTATCGGAACACGCTGCGAGCCGTCGAGGTGACGGCGATGCGGAGTCCGGCGGGCACCAGCACCGAGACGACGGGCGGATGCCACACGGCCGACAGACGCACCGTCGCGCTTCTGCCGTCCTCTGTCGAGGCCCGCTCGACGACGAGACCGTCGAATCCACGCGCGGCGGCGGAGCCCAGATAATCGTCCACCGCGTCGCTCACCTCCGTCGACCGGAGCGTCGGGCGCGGATGGCCGTCGACCACCGCCGCGTCACCGAGGTCGTAGGACTCGGCACCGGCGAGCGCCGCGCCATCCGCCACGGCGTAGAGCCGCTCACGCTCGAGATACAGCGATGTCGCCGCGCTCGCCAGCAGCACGACCGTCAGACAGAGGAACGCGAAGAAGATGATCAGCGGCATCGTCGACCCGCGCTCATCACGGAGTACGGCGACCGCCCGGGCTCGGAGGTTCATCGAGGGCTCCAGAGACGAGAGACCCGTTGCGTGCTCGCGCCCTGCACCGAGACGGCCGCGTCCCTGCGGAGGTCGAGGACGTCGGGAACGAGCGGGAGCGCTGCCCGCACGCGCACCGTGACCGTCACCGTTCCGAGGCGGGTCAGGCAGGCGTCGGGGCGGGGCGAGCACACGATGTCGACCCGGGCCTGGTCGGGAGTGAGGCCGAAGTCGGCGAGCGCGAACGCGACGGCGGAGGATGCGGATGCCGCGGCATCCGTCTCGTCTCCTGCCTGCACGTACACCCGTGCGGCCTGGCGTGCCGCGCCGGCCGCTGCCAGCTGTGCACCCTGGATGCTCGCAAGAGCGACCACGAGATACACGGTCGGCACGAGAAGCACGAGCCCCGCCGTGACGAACTCGAGCGAGGCCGATCCGCGCTCCGACAGGAACGCGGTGCGATCAGGGAACCACTTCGACCGGCGCATGCCCTGACACCTCCACAACACGGTCCGGCCCGAACAGGCCCGCCAGCGGGAGCGGCGCGCGCACGGTGACGATGACCGCGGGCACGCCGAGGTAGGAGCCGTACGCCGCCGTCACGTCGCTGGCGTATCCGTCGCCGACGGCCGTCCCGATCAGGGATCGCGTGCGCTCGCGCCCGTCCGCGAGCGTGTTGTCGGCGAGCGCGGCCACGTGCGCGCCCTCAGCCGCCGCGTCGATGAGCGTGTTGCGCACCAGGAGCGCCAGACCGAGCTGGAGCACGGCGAGGGTGAGCACGGTGAGCAGGGCGGCGACCATCGCGAACTCGGCGGGGGCCGACCCGCGCTCATCGTGCCAGCCGGTCATGTCAGAACGACGCCACACGATCGATGGCCTGCTGGAACACAGTGCTCAGCGCAGGTCCCGCCACGCCCCAGAGGATGATGACCAGACCCGCCGTCATGAGCGTGATCAAGACCCAGCCGGGCACATCGCCGCGATCGTCCATCGCCGCGGAGCGGATGTCGCCGCCTCCGCGCTGTCCGAGCAGGTGTTTCCATCGTGAATCCGTCATTGCCGCTCTCCTCATCTCTTTCACCCGGTCCTCGTCATCCGCGGCGCGCCGCCCTGTCGTGCGCACGCTTCCTCCGTGCGCACGACTTCGCCGTGCGGCGCGCCCCGCGGCCCGTCTCCAGTCGGTGCATCCATCCATTCAGAAGCCCGACTCCAGCACGACGAGCCCGGGGTAGACGGCGAAGAGCACGGTGACGGGCAAGATGGCGAACACCAACGGAACCAGCATTCCGATCTCCTTCTTGCCCGCCTGTTCGAGCAGATCGCGCTTGGCGGCCTCGCGCGCATCCGTCGCCTGTGCACGCAGTACCTCGACGACCGGTGAGCCGCGTTCGAGGGCGGATCCGATCGCATCCACGCACCGGGTGAACTGCGGCAGGCGGATGTCGGCGCTCACCCGGGTGAGCGCCGTCGCCAACGGCACGCCCATTCCGGTCTCCGCGACGACCCGTCCCAGTTCTCCGGCGAGTTCGCCGCACCCCACGCGCGCGATTCGCCGGAGAGCGTCGAGGATGCCTTCGCCAGCGCTCAGCGAGAGCGTCATGAGTTCCAGGACCGTCGGGAGTTCCTCCGCCATCCGTGCCAGACGCCGTCGGATGCTTCGCGTCAGGAGCTGATCCGGCACGAGGAATCCGAGGATCGCGAGCACGACGGGCATGGCGAGCGCCACAGCAGGCGAGGGCGGCTGCACTGCAGCTCCCAGCGCCGCGAGGCCGATTCCCGTCACGAGGCCGGCGAGCGCCCATGCGATCTGCCGGAGTCGGAACTCCTCGACGGTGAGCGGACTCGCCGACTGACGCAACCTCGACGCAACGGCATCCGTGCCGCCGAGGGTTCGCAGAGCGGCGCTGCGCAGCGCACCGACGAGCGGAGCGAAGACGGAGCCGATGACCGGCAACGGTTGCACGGTGCGTCGTTCGCTGTGGGCGCGCGCAGCCTCCGAGACGTCCGTAAGGTACGGCGCGACGCGGTCCGCGAGGCGCGGCCTGCTCATCCGCGGGAGCAGGGCGACGAGCGACCACAGGCCGAGCCCGAAGGCGACGCCGCACAACACGGCGAGAGCCGTCACCGGAACCACCGCCGCTCCTCTGGCAGCCGTCCGATGGACAGCATCATGCGGTACGCGACGAGTGTCACGACGAGGCCGCCCACGATGACGACCGCCCCGACCGGGCCGTTGTAGGCGAGCGCGGCCTCCGGACGCGTGGCGAGAAGGCCGAGCACCACCCACGGCGCCGCGACGCCCAGCCGCGCGGCGGCGACGGTCCAGGATTGTCGCGCCTCGATCTCCGCGCGCGCGGCAGCGTCCTCCCGAAGCGACGCAGCGAGAGATTTCAGCACCGACACGAGCTCCCCGCCGCCCACCTCACGCGCCATCTTCAGCGTCTCCATGATGCGGTCCGCGACCGGGTCGGCCAGAGCCGCCTTCAGCCGGTCGGCAGCAGGAGCGAATATGCCTGTGGAGCGGTAGTCCCGTTCGAACGCGGCGAATGCTGCACGCGTGGATTCCGGCGCCGTCCGTGCGAGTTCGGCGACGCCCTCGGGCAGCGCGAGTCCGGAGCGCACAGCGGAGACGAGGTGATCGACGACATCGGGCCACATCGTCCGATGGGCACGCGTCCGTTGGGCAGCGCGCCAGGAGACAAGACTCCACGGCAGCCATCCGCCCAGCGCGGCGAGGGCAACGGAGAGCACGAGCATACCGAAGACTGCTTGTGCAATGCAGAAGAAGACGACGGCGACGAGAGCGCAGATGAGGAGGAATCCTGCCGGCGTCAGTCGAGGCATCCCCGCCAGGATGAGTCTGCGCCGGAGCCGATCGTTCCTGCCGGCAGGCACGCTGCGCGGTCGCAGCGGCCAGAAGAACGGCGATACGGCAAGCAAGAGGCCGACTCCGAGCGCTCCGCCGAGCGCGATGCCGGCGATCATCGGGCCAGCACCAATGCCGGATCGAGCCCGGCAGCCTCGAACTTGGCCCGTTTGGCCGGATACCCACCCGTCGCCACGAGCTCGCCACCGCGCATCGCGAACACCGGACTCGCTTCGATGACGCCGCCCGTCACGGCGCCGGTGACGGCGAGGATCTCGGTGATCCGTCGGCTGCCGTCCCGTTCGAGCGCGCAGAACACCACGATGTCGACGCAGGTCGCGACGGTCGGCACGACGAATCCTGCGTCGATGTTCTTGCCGGCGAGCAGAGGGAGCGTCGAGAGCTTCGACAGGGCCTCGCGCGCACTGTTCGCATGGATCGAACACGCGCCCGGCAGTCCGGAGTTCAGCGCCAACAGCAGATCGAGACTCTCCGCCTCGCGCACCTCGCCCACGACGAGACGATCGGGACGCATCCGCAGCGCCTCCTTGATCAGACGGCGCAGAGTGATTTCGCCCGTCCCTTCCAAGCTGGGCTGTCTGCACTGCATCGCGACCACGTCCACGGCGGCGAGATCCAGTTCGAACGTCTCCTCAACGGTGACGATCCGCTCCCCCGGCCGTGCCGATGCGAGGAGCGCCCCGAGAAGCGTGGTCTTGCCGCTCTGGGTGGCGCCGGCCACCAGGATGTTCTGGTTCGCGAGGACGCACATCCGCAGGAACTCGGCAGCCTGGCGCGACAGCGACCCGAGCGCGACGAGGCGTCCGAGGTCGCGGATGCGACGCGAGAACTTGCGGATGTTCACCGCCCAGTGGGCGCGGGTCACGTCGGGGATCACCACGTGCAGCCGTGATCCATCGGGCAGCGAGGCGTCGACGAAGGGCGAGGAGACGTCGACCCGTCTGCCGGATGCCTGCAGCATCCGCTCGACGAGGTCGCGCACCTGATCGCCGGACAGCGCGAGGTCGACGAGCTCGGAGCGACCGTTCCTGGCCGCGAAGATCCGGTCGGGCGCGTTGATCCACAGTTCCTCAACGGCCGGATCATCCAGGTACGGCTGCAGCGGGCCGAGCCCCGTGAGCGAGGCGAGGACGTCTCGTTCTGCGCGCCGCTCGTCGGCGACGAGCGGCATCGATCCGCCGAGCGCGCGTTCGGTGTACCGGCGCACCTCGTCGTGCGTGTAGGCGGCCGCCCGCGATGCATCACCGGTGAGATCGACGCCGTCCCGCCGCACCCTGTCTCGCACGCGGTCGGCGATGAGGCGCACGGGATCGGTCATGGCGTCATGATGCAGGGAGCGCCGTGTTCCGCACCGAAGTTATCCACACCGCCCGAGTCCCTCTCCGGCACGGACCACCCCGCCGGCGCTCATGGCGACGACTATGCTGATTGCGCCCTCAGCGGGAGTGGTGAAACTGGCAGACACGCAGGATTTAGGTTCCTGTGCTTTCGAGCGTGGGGGTTCAAGTCCCCTCTCCCGCACTTCCTTATCCGGTTCTTACAGCCGCTCGTTCAGCCTTGGATCGTAGGGTTAACACCCGGGTTCGCGCGACGTCCGCTGGCTAGACTTCACTGCAAACGCGTCATCAACGCTGAACCACTGCACACACATTCCTCAGCATTCGCCGCCGACGACCGGCTGCCGCTTCAGGCGGGCGCCGACGACAGGAGAACCGTGTTCCACACCGCACTCATCCCCTGGCTCGACCCCAGCGTCATCATCAACTCCGTTGGCCCGTGGTCGCTGCTCGTCGTCTGCGGCATCATCTTCGCCGAGACCGGTCTGCTCGTCGGGTTCATCTTCCCCGGAGACACGCTGCTGGTGATCAGCGGCATCCTGACGGCGACCGACCTGGTCTTCGGCTTGCAGATCTGGTGGGTGTGCATTCTGATCGCCGTCGCTGCATTCCTGGGTGGTGAAGTCGGCTATCTGATCGGTCATAAGGCCGGCCCCGCCATCTTCGAACGCAAGGAGACCGGACTCTTCAGCATCGAGAACGTGAAACGCACGAACAAGTTCTTCGAGCGCTTCGGACCGGCGGCCGTCATCCTCGCCCGGTTCGTCCCCGTCGTGCGCACGTTCGCGCCGGTCGCTGCCGGTGTCGGCCACATGAGCTACCGCCGGTACTCGCTGTACAACGCGATCGGCGCCGTGCTCTGGGGCGCCGGCCTCACGTTCTTCGCCTACCTGATCGGCTTCATCACGCCGGTTGCGAACTTCGTCGAGAAGTACATCGACCTCATCCTGATCCTCGCGGTGCTGGTCACGGTCGTGCCAGCGCTGATCCACTACTTTCTCGGGCTCCGCAAGGCTCGTGTTCGTGCCAAGGCAGAGGCATCCGACGCGCAGCTGGCGGCGAACGACGCCGAAGAGGCGAAGGATGCCGCGGAGCGACTCGCGACCGAGCCCACCGTCTTCGGCGCCTCGCGGCACAGTGCGGACTCCGCCTCCTCGTCCGGCAGCGACTGACCCTGCCTTCGGCCGGCACCGGGCCGTCCGCGAACGCCCGCCACAGCTGCCTGCGGGTTGCGGGGCGCATCACGTGCGACTCGACCGCAACCGGACGCCGTTCCGTCGCCGGTGCCGTGACGTCGCCGGCTCCGCTACCTGTGCGTATCGCCCTCGTGCGCCGCGTGCTCGGCTGGCTCCAGCTGGAAGGTGGAGTGGGCGACGTCGAAATGGTGGTTCAGGCATCCGCCCAGTTCGTCGAGCAAGGCCCCGGTGCGCCCTCCGGCGAAGACGTCGGGCGAGACCACAATGTGCGCCGAGAACACCGGCGCCCCCGACGTGATCGCCCACACATGCACGTCGTGCACGTCCACCACGCCGGCCGTGCCGAGGATATGCCGGCGGATCTCCTTCACATCCGTCGACTCCGGCGCCGACTCGCTCAGCACACGCACCACATCGCGCAGCAGCGAGAAGGCCCTCGGCACGATGAGCACGGCTATCATGAGCGACGCGATCGCGTCGGCATAGGCGAAACCGGTGGTGAGAATGACGATCGCGGCCGCGATCGTCGCCAGCGAGCCGAGCGTGTCGCCCAGCACCTCGAGGTAGGCGCCGCGCATGTTGATGGATGCCTTCGCCCCGCCGCGCAGGATCAGCAGGCCGGCGACATTGCCGAACAGGCCCACAACGGCGACCACGAGCATCCAGCCGCCCTGAACCTCCGGATGTCCGCCCGTGAACCGGAACACGGCGCCGATGGCGACCGTCACTGCCACCCCGATCAGGATGAGTGAGTTGACCAGCGCCCCGAAGACTTCGACTCGCTGGAAGCCGAACGTCTGCCGGTCGGTCGCCGGACGCGCCGCAACCGTCGCCGCCGCCAGCGCCACCAGCAGGCCGACGATGTCGCTCACCAGGTGTCCGGCATCGGCGAGCAGTGCGAGGGATCCGCTGAGAACGGCGCCCGCGATCTCCAGGACGAAGACGCCGAGCACGATGCCGATCACGGCGAGCAGGCGTCTCCTGCTCGCTCCGTGGGCTCCGTGGTCGTGATCGTGGCTGTGGGACATGTCACCTCAACGGTAGGTCCGAGGACGCGCGACGCGCCATGCCAGGCGGGCGGTTCACGAGGGCCGCAATCCGCGAGCCGCTACTCGGAGATCAGCGTCTCCAGCACGGGGACCATGGCGCGGAACGCGCGTGCCCGGTGACTGTCGGCGTTCTTGACGTCTGGATCGAGCTCCGCCGCCGTCAGCGTGGAGCCGCTCGGCACGAACGCGGGGTCGTATCCGAATCCGTTGCTTCCGCGGGGTGCGCGCGCCAGCGATCCCGGCCACTCGCCCTGCACGGTGCGTTCATCCCCTGCGATCCCTGCCGTCGTAGGACGCACGAGTGCGATGGCGCACGTGTACCAGGCGCCACGATGCTCATCGGGCACGTCGCCGAGCTGTGCGAGGAGCAGTTCGAGGTTGCCGGCGTCGTCGCCGTGCCTGCCGCTCCATCGCGCGGAGAAAACGCCCGGTGCACCTCCGAGCACCTCGACACCGATGCCGGAGTCGTCGGCGAGAGCGACCAGACCCGTGTGCTCGGCAGCGGCCCTCGCCTTGATGAGCGCGTTCTCGGCGAAGGTGACACCGTCTTCCACCGGCTCGGGGCCGTCGTATTCGACGAGCTCCACCTGCGGCATCCGGTCGGCGATGATCGCCGCGAACTCCTCGAGCTTGTGGCGGTTGTGCGTGGCCAGCACCACGCGGACACGATCGTGCGTCATGAGGCGCTGGCGTCGACGTCCGGGCTGAGCGCCTTGGCCTGGAGGGCGGCGAGGTCGCGGCATCCGCCCTCCGCGAGGTCGAGCAGTGCGCCCAGTTCGCGGCGGTCGAACGGCGCGCCCTCGGCCGTGCCCTGCACTTCGACGAACAGACCGCGACCGGTCATGACGACGTTCATGTCGGTCTCGGCACGCACGTCCTCGACGTATGCCAGATCGAGCATGGGCTCCCCGTCGATGATGCCGACTGACACGGCCGACACGCTGTCGATGAGCGGCGTCGCCCGCTGGCCGATGAACTTGTGCTCCTTGCCCCAGCCGAGGGCGTCGGCCAGAGCGACATACGCACCGGTGATCGCGGCGGTGCGAGTGCCGCCGTCAGCCTGGAGCACGTCGCAGTCGAGCACGATCGTGTTCTCGCCGAGAGCCTTCATGTCGACGACTGCACGCAGGCTCCTGCCGATGAGTCGGCTGATCTCGTGGGTGCGGCCTCCGATGCGGCCCTTGACCGACTCCCGGTCGGTGCGCTCGTTGGTCGAGCGCGGGAGCATCGAGTACTCGGCCGTCACCCAGCCCTTGCCCTTGCCCGCCAGCCAGCGCGGAACTCCGTTCGTGAAGGATGCCGTGCACAGCACCCGCGTGCGACCGAACGAGATGAGGGCGCTCCCCTCCGCCTGCTCGCTCCACCCCCGCTCGATGGTGATCGGTCGCAGCTGGTCGGGTGTTCTGCCGTCGGCACGGATGATCTCGCTCACCGCTCCACCCTATCGAGCAGCAGACGGATCGCCTCGATGGTGAAGGTTCCACGCCGCCCGTGAGCGGTGCTCTCCGCGACGCACCCCTGACGATCGTGAGCTCTAGAGTCGGCGAAGCACGCTCAGGTCGATCGTGCCCGTGCGCACCACGTCCACGGCGGGCACGTCCGCACCGAGCATGCGATGCGCGAGGCGCCGGAATGCCTCGGTGTCGGCCCCGGTGGTCTCGTACCGGAGGCCGGGCTCGCTTGTCGCCGTCCGCTCGAGCCCCTGAGACACCAGCACGCGATACACGTCGTTGGCTGTCTCGACATCGCTCGACACCATCGACACGCCCTCCCCCATCACGTACGAGATAGCGCCCTTGAGGAACGGGTAATGCGTGCAGCCGAGCACGAGCGTGTCGACGCCGGCCTCCTGTAGCGGCCGGAGGTAGTCGGCGGCGACATCGAGCAGTTCTGGGCCGCTGGTCACCCCGCTCTCGACGAACTCGACGAAACGAGGACACGCCTGCGTGAACAGCTTCAGGTCGGGTGCCGCGGCGAAGGCATCCTCGTACGCGCGCGAATTGATCGTGCCGACCGTGCCGATCACGCCGACTCGGCCCGTTCGAGTCGTCGCGACGGCGGTGCGGACTGCCGGCTGGATCACCTCGACGACAGGTACGTCGTACCGCTCGCGCGCGTCGCGCAGCATGGCGGACGATGCCGTGTTGCACGCGATGACCAGCATCTTCACGCCCTGCTCCACGAGGAAGTCGAGGGCTTCCAGCGCCAGGCCGCGCACCTGCGCGATCGGCTTCGGGCCGTACGGGGAATTCGCGGTGTCGCCGACGTACAGGATGGACTCGTTCGGGAGCTGGTCTCGCACGGCTCTGGCCACCGTGAGGCCGCCAACCCCGGAGTCGAAGATACCGATCGGCGCGTCTGTCACGGTCATCCAGCCTACGGTGCGACCCCGGCGGTCATCATCGCTCACGCCGTAGGCTGATCTCCGTGACGCCACCACGCGAGCGCCCATCATCCGCGCTTCTCACGGACCGCTACGAGCTCACGATGCTCGACGCCGCGATGCTCTCGGGCACGCACGATCGCGAATGCGTCTTCGAGGTCTTCGCCCGCTCTCTGCCCGGCGGGCGCCGCTACGGCGTCGTCGCCGGCATCGGCCGGCTTCTCGAACTCATCGAGCGGTTCCGGTTCGGCGATGCCGAGCTGACGTGGCTGCGGGAGAACCGCGTGGTCCGCGACGAGACCCTGGACTGGCTGGCCGACTTCCGCTTCAACGGCACGATCCGCGGTTACCGGGAGGGCGAGCTGTACTTCCCCGGCTCCCCGGTGCTCGTCGTGGATGCACCGTTCGGCGAGGGCGTGCTGCTGGAGACCCTCGTCCTCAGCGTCCTGAACCACGACTCGGCCATCGCCGGTGCCGCCGCGCGCATGGTCTCTGCGGCGGCAGGACGCCCACTCGCCGAGATGGGATCGCGTCGCGCCCACGAGGAGGCGGCGATCGCCGCCGCTCGTTCCGCCTACATCGCCGGCTTCGGCGCCACCTCGAACCTGGAGGCGGGCCGCGCATGGGGCATCCCGACGATGGGCACGGCTGCTCACTCGTTCACGCTGCTGCATGACAGCGAAGAGGATGCCTTCCGCGCGCAGGTGCGCTCGCTCGGCCCCGGCACGACCCTCCTGGTCGACACGTACGACGTGCACAAGGCGATCGAGACGGCTGTGCGCGTCGCCGGCACGGGTCTCGGCGCCGTCCGGCTGGACTCCGGCGACCTGCCGGTGCTCGTCGGATCCGTGCGGGCTCAACTGGATTCTCTGGGCGCGACCAACACCAGGATCACCGTGACGAACGATCTCGACGAGTTCGCCATCGCCGCCCTGCGTGCCTCTCCCGTCGACTCGTACGGTGTAGGAACCTCGTTGGTGACCGGATCCGGCGCGCCGACCGCAGGCATGGTCTACAAGCTGGTCGCTCGAAAGGATGCCACTGGAACGTGGATCCCGGTCGCGAAGGCATCCGCGGGCAAAGCATCCATCGGCGGCACGAAGGTGCCGGTACGCGCAATCAACACTGTCGGAGTCGCCGTGGCGGAGGAGATCCACATCGTGCAGGGCCCTGGGACCGTTCCGTCCGGACGCGTACTGCACGTTCCGCTCATGACCGGCGGTGCCGCGATCGCGGCGCACCTCGGTGCCGCAGGGGTCGAAGCAGCCCGTCGGCACCACGCGATCGTGCGCGAGGAACTTCCGGAGTCGGCGTTCCGCCTCGGCCGCGGAGAGCCCGCCTTGCCGACCGAGTTCGTCTAGCGTCGAATCCGTTCACGGCTTCGCCGACACCGCCCGTCATTCGCCGGACGGCGTGCTCACCGTCGGGCGACCCGGCCGGGGGGTCGCCCGACGGGAGGCTGTCTCATCGGTTCAGGCGATGCGTTGGTTCACGCTATTCGTCGCTGAGGCCTTCGTAGATCTTCTTGCACTCGGGGCAGACCGGGAACTTCTGCGGGTCGCGATTCGGTGTCCACTTCTTGCCGCAGAGCGCGATCACCGGCTTGCCGGTGACGGCGGACTCCAGAATCTGCTCCTTGCGCACGTAGTGCGAGAAGCGCTCGTGATCCCCGGGTTCCATCTGCTCGTTCTGGAGCAGCTCCTCGAGCTCACGATCGAGCGTGGCGACACCGCCGCCATCGGGCGCGGCGCCCGGTCCGCCCGGTTCTGCGATGCTGTCGTCAACCATCCGTTCAGTGTAGCCGGGCGGTCCCGGCCGGTCACTGGCTATCGGCATCCGCGGATCAGGCGTTCCGCAGAGCGAACGCCATGAGCTCCGGCCCACGCCTGTTGAACGTCGCGGCTCCGAGCCAGACGCCCCCGGCGAAGACGATGACGCCGATCCCGAGCCCCGCCCACAGCGTCCTGTCGAACCATGCGGGATCCACCAGCACGCCCAGGACCATCATCGCGATCGGCACACCCGCGAACACCGCGGTCAGGAGCAGGCTGACGAACTGCGCGAACGCCGCCCCGCCACCCGTGTGCTGCGGATGCGCGAACGCGCTGTCCCCCGGCCGCGGCGCGGAATACGGCGCCAGGGCGGATGACACGCTGGAGAGTCCGAGCCCAGTGAGCACCAGGCACACGCTCACTCCGGTGATCGCCGGAAGGACGGCCCAGCTTCCATAGGCGAGCACGGTCAGCACGCTGCCGACGGCGACGACCGGGATGGCGAGCCCCACCACCGGTGCCAGGCGCCCGAGACGGTCTGCGAGTCCGCCCGTTCCGGAGGCGATGTGCAGCCAGACCGCCGTGCCGTCGTATGCGACGTCGTTGTGTCCCACCCAGCCGATGAACAGGCAGATGACCGGCAGCGGGATGAGCGCGACGTCATGCGGGGAGACCGCGCCCGAGATCAACAGCGCTGCCACCATGACGATCGGGAACAGCGGCACGAGCACGAGCTGCACCCAGTACCTCGAGTCGCGACCCCAGTAGGTGAGGCTGCGAGCGGCGATGGCGCCGACCGGTCGGGCTGGCATCCTGCCGAACCAGCCGAGGCCGACGTACGCCTTCGCCGTCACCAGCCGATCGGGGGTCACCATCATGTGCGCCGAGAGTCCCCACCAGATGAGTCCGATAACGGCGGCGGTGGCGATCGCAATCAGCAGCTTGGCCACGGCAGTCCCCCAGTGACCGGTCGCCGCATCGCCGCCGACGGCCCAGACGGCGCCGAGCGGGGTCCAGCTCACCCAGTCGGCCGCGCTGTGCAGGACGCGGAGGCCGTCTCGTCCCCAGTTCAACGTTGCGAGGAAGAACACGAGCGGCGAGAGCATGACGATCACGAGCACGGCGATGGTCGCGCTGAACTCGCGCGCCCGCCTCGTCGACAAGGCGAAGGAGGCGAGGGATGCCGTCAGCCGCGCAGCCAGCACCCACGTCGGCACCGCGACGATCGCGGCGAGCACCGCGAGCACCGCAGCGCCCGGGTGCGCCGACCACGTCACGACGGTGAACAGGGCGCACACCGCGAGCACCGCAGCAGGCAGGGACAGCAAGGATGCAGCGCCCAAGCCCATCGCCACCTGGCGCGGCTCGACGCCGAGGATGGCGTACGAGCGCGGGTCGAACGTGCCGTCGTGACGTCCGAAGAGCGGCACCACCAGGAAGCACAAGGCCACGAATCCGCCAGCGATCACCAGGATGTCGCGCACGAGCTCCGTGTCACTGGCTGTGCGGGCGGATGCCAGCACCCAGCACACGACGCCCGTCGCCGCGATCGTGTACAGAATCCCCACGACGAGACCGAACCCGTGCCATCCGCCGCGCCGGAATCCGCTGCCCAGCGATGCGAGCCTCAGTCCGAGAAACTGTGTAACCATTCGAGCCCTTCCACGGCCTTGCGACCGCCCGCGAGTTCGATGAAGTGGTCTTCGAGCGACTTCTCGCCGCGCACCTGATCGACGGGCCCGGCATCCAGCACGACTCCGCCGACGATGATGGCGACGCTGTCGCAGACGCGCTGCACGAGATCCATGCTGTGGCTGGACAGCAGCACCGTTCCGCCGGCATCCACGTATCGCTGCAGGATGCCGGTCACCGTCGCGGACGACACAGGATCGACCCCCTCGAACGGTTCGTCGAGCACCAGGAGCCGAGGCGAATGGATCATCGCCGCCGCCAGGGAGACCTTCTTCGTCATGCCTGCCGAGTAGTCGGCGACGAGGCGGCCCATGGCATCCTCGATGCCGAACGCGGCCGCGAGGTCTGCCGAGCGCTTGCGGGTCGTCGAGGCGTCGAGCCCCCGGAGCGTGCCGGCATAGAAGAGGAGTTGGGCACCGGTGAGCCGGTCGAAGGTGCGCAGGTGGTCCGGCAGCACGCCGATGGCACGTTTGGCATCGCGCGGACGCTTGCGGGCATCCACGCCGTTCACGATGACTGCGCCGGAATCCGGTCGAAGGAGGCCGGTGACGATCGACAGGGTCGTCGTCTTCCCCGCACCGTTCGGTCCGACGATGCCGTACAACGATCCGGCGCGCACGGTCAGGTGCACGCCGTCGACGGCAACCACGTCGCCGTAGCGCTTGTGCAGTCCGTTGACGGCCAACACGACGGGCGCGGCGGAGGTCGGTGCCGGTCTGGCAGCGGGGAATACCCGTGTCTCAGCTGCACGACGGGCCCTGGCAGGCGCCGGGGCGGAGTCCGTCTCGTCGTGCTCCGTGTCGGCTTCGCCCGATTCGCGCGTCAGCGTCGACCGGTCGACCGTCTCTTCCAGGAGCATCGTGTCGGCACCGGCGAGCGCGGCATCCCGCTCATCCGACTCGTAGACCTGCTCGATCACCCACTCGGGCACGTCGCCTCCCTCGATCGACGGCGGCTGCGTGAGCCTCGGCACTTCGCCGGGCGTCGCAGCCTCGGCCTCCCGCACCAGGTCGGCCAGTCGCTTCGACCCCTGATCGTCATCCGATGGCGCCTCGAGCGCCACGGCGGATGCCGCGAGCGCCGCCTTGCGGCGACGGCCGAAGAGCCTGATCCGCTGGCGGGATCCGGTGTTCTCGTCCACCCTGGACGCCGGTCCGGGCAGCGGATCCGTGTCGAGTCCCGACGTTTCGCTCAGGTCACCGGCGGTCAGTTCCGTCTTGCTCACATCCGCGTCCGTCCGACCTCGCGTGGACTCCTCAGAGCCCACGCCGGCTGATGCCGAAGCCGGTCCCGCTGTGGAGCCCGGCGCGAGTACGCCCTGAGCCGAAGCGACCGGCCGGGCGGATG
This sequence comes from Planctomonas sp. JC2975, assembly GCF_012985205.1. Lineage (NCBI taxonomy): Bacteria > Bacillati > Actinomycetota > Actinomycetes > Micrococcales > Microbacteriaceae > Planctomonas > Planctomonas sp. JC2975. The sequence continues at coordinate 949,858 of NZ_JABEKS010000001.1, forward strand.
TCTTGGCCCAGCCTGTCGGCGCCGCTGCGGACGCGGAGGTCACGCCATCCACTCCGCTCGCAACACCGCTCCTGATGCCGGCGCCGGACGTTCCGCCGACCACACCAGTGCCCTTCGACGCCCTGGCACGTGTCGTGCCGCCTGCGCCGCGGGCACCCGTCGCGGCCACGAGCGGTCCCGACTCGGCGGCTTCTGCATCGGCGACGACCGACGTGTTGGCCGCCGCGCCTGTGACTCGCACCCGACTGTGTCTACGAATGCCCGCCGTCGTGCCGCGCGGTCGAACCGTCGACTCGTCCGCGTCCGTCGTGACGCCGGTGCGCCCGCTCCCGCTCACCATCCGTGCCCCTTCGGCGACCGATTCCTGCGGGTCATCGTGCACGCGCCATACCCCCGTTACCGGTTCCCTCGAAGCACTCGAGTCACGTGACCGCGGCCCGACCCGCTTCACCTATGGCATCCAACGGAGACGGATGCTCACGCCTGCGAGAGCCGACGCGGCACCCTCCCCCATCGGAGCCATCGAATTCCTTACGCTAACTTACCAACCCGCATCGGCACACCCCTCTACTGGACGACACGTTCTGTGCCGTGATTCCCAGGTACGTTCTGTGCCGTGTTTGCCAGGTGGACACCCTTCGTGGTCACCTGTCCCGTCGGATAGACGCGCGGGTCGGGCGATACGAGACCCTAAGAGAGCTCCCATAAAACGATCACGAAACGGCAACGTCCCGCATTCGGGGTTCGTTCTCACCTAAAATCGAAGGCGGCACAACGCGGTGTCTTTGCACATACGCATCAGTGACGCTTCGGTGAACGGAGATCGTCGGCACAGGCAACGGAACCTGATCAGCCGTGGATCCAGTCATCCACAAGTCACACAGTTCAACCTCTGGAGGTCGACTATGCGCACGAATGACAGGAGACGTAACGTGACCAACGCACCCCAGGTCGTGATTCTCGCGGCCGGCATGGGTAGCCGCCTCGGACGCTCGCTGCCGAAGCCGCTGACGGAGCTCAGCGACGGCCGCACCATCATGCAGCAGCAGTTCGACAACATCCACGCGGCGTTCGGCACCAAGGTGAAGGTCACCATCGTCGTCGGCTACAAGCTCGAGCACATCGTCGAGGCGTTCCCCGACGCATCCTTCGTCTACAACGAGCAGTACGACCAGACGAACACGTCCAAGAGCCTCATGCGCGCCCTGAAGTCGAGCGGCAACGGTGGCGTGCTCTGGATGAACGGCGACGTGGTCTTCGATCCGGGCCTGCTGGTACGCGCTGCAGAGGCGATCGCACGCGACCAGTCCTTCGTCACGGTGAACACCGCGAAGGTCTCCGACGAGGAGGTCAAGTACACGACGGGCGCAGAGGGATACATCGAGAAGCTCTCCAAGACCGTCAAGGGCGGCCTCGGCGAAGCCGTCGGCATCAACTACGTGTCGAGTCGCGACAAGGCGGCGCTGCTCTACCACCTGCAGCGCGTCGATGACCAGGAGTACTTCGAGCGCGGCATCGAGCTGGCCATCCAGAACGACGGCATGCTCGTCGAGCCGGTCGACATCTCCGACCTCTACGCAGTCGAGATCGACTTCGCGGAAGACCTGGAGCGCGCGAACCTCTTCGTGTGAGACCAGCAACAGCGTGACGGATGCCGTCGGCCGGGTTCGGTCGGCGGCATCCGTGTCTCTGTGGTTGCGGTGACAGGTGCGAGGAGGCGGACGCTCAGCAGAGCGCCGGTACGATCTACGGGTGACCACCTACGCCGACGTGCGCCCGACCCAGCGCACACCGTTTGCGCGCTACCGTCACTCGCTCTGGTTGCTGACGAAGCGCGACCTTCATGTGCGGTACACGACGAATGTGCTCGGCTACGTGTGGTCGATCCTGGATCCGCTGCTCATGGCTGGCATCTACTACCTCGTGTTCGTCGTGGTGTTCAAACGTGGGAACACGCCGAGCGAGAGTCCATACATCGTGTTCCTTCTCGCGGGACTGCTGCCGTGGACCTGGTTCAACGGCGCTGTCTCGGACTTCACGCGCGCGTTCAGCCGCGAGGCGAAGCTGATCCGCTCGACGGCCATCCCGCGCACGATCTGGATCAATCGCATCGTGCTCAGCAAGGGGATCGAGTTCGCGCTCTCGCTGCCGGTGCTCGCGCTCTTCGTCATCTTCAGTGGCGCACACGTGCACTGGCAGATCGTCTTCTATCCGCTCGCGGTCCTCATCACGGCGGTGCTCCTTGTCGGAATCGGCTTGATCGTCGCGCCCTTGGTGGTGTTCTTCAAAGACCTCGAGCGCGCCGTGAAACTGCTGCTCCGACTCCTCTTCTATGCATCGGCGGTTCTGTATCCGGTGAACGACGTGCCGAAGGGGAGCCTGTTCCGCTACTTCATCGACGCGAACCCGCTCGTCGGGCTCTTCGGGATGTATCGCTCGGGCTTCTTCCCCGAGGACCTTCACTGGAGCCTGGTGATCATCTCTGCGCTGGGCAGCCTGATCTTCCTAGTCGTGGGATGGCTCGTCTATTCACGCACGATCCGCAGCGTGCTGAAGGAGATGTGATGACGGACACCCTGACGACGACCGCGATGATCGAGGTGAAGGATGTCGGCATCCGCTTCAAACGGAATCGCCAGTCCCGCCGCAGCTTCAAGGATCTGTTCTCCTCACGGCAGCGTCGCAGCAAGCCCGACGAGTTCTGGGCCCTTCGCAACGTCTCGTTCACGGTGACCGCCGGAGAGGCCATCGGCGTCGTCGGCCGCAACGGCCAGGGCAAGTCGACGTTGCTCAAGCTCGTCGCCGGCGTCATCCTCGCCGACGAGGGAACCGTCGACGTGAAGGCAGGGACGGCGCCTCTGATCGAGATCACCGGCGGATTCGTCGACGACCTCAGCGTGCGCGACAACGTGTACCTCACCGCCGGTCTGCACGGCATGTCCAGGCGTCAGATCGACGAGCGGTTCGACGACATCATCGGCTTCGCCGACATCGGCAATTTCCTCGACACCCCGTACAAGCACCTCTCCAGCGGCATGAAGGTGCGCATCGCGTTCTCCGTGATCACTCAGCTCGACGAGCCGATCCTCATCGTCGACGAGGTGCTGGCCGTCGGCGACAAGGGTTTCCGCGAGAAGTGCTACCGGCGCATCGAGGAAATGCTGGCGCAGGGCCGCACCTTGTTCTTCGTCTCGCACAACGAGAAGGACCTGCGCCGGTTCTGCAAGCGCGGACTCTACCTCGAGGGCGGGGTCCTCGCCCTCGACTCGGACATCTCCTCGGTGCTCGACCGCTACAACACCGAGTACGGGGTCTGATCGGCTGTTTCGGCGTTCGGATGAGCGAGACGCTGCGCCCGTCTTCTCCTGAGGCATCCGGTTTTCGCCGGATGTCCGCACGCTCTGCCGGTGATCTGAGCCCTGTCGCGGCGATTGCCCGCGAAACGCTGCCGGCGGCGGCCGATCGCGCCGGAACGGACGCGGATCTGTGCGTCCCCAGATCGCGCGGAACTCACGCTGTCCACCGTCCGGCCGAGGGCGTCGGATGCTTCGCCTACCGTTCCTGCATGACCACCACTCGACCCGGCGTCTCCGCTGCAAGCCAACCCATCGCCTACCCGGTGCCGTTCGTCTTCGACCGAAGCACACCACCGCGCTACCGTCTGCGGAATGCCAGTCTCGAGACGCTCACCGGCGTGCGATTCTCACTCCTCGGCGCAGGGAGTATGCCCGTGCAGGCGCCGATCACGCTCGGGCCGGGCGACACGGCCGAGATCCGCATCCACGGGCAGGACCTCGCGCGCTCGACGGTGCTGGTCGTGCGCTGGCACCGCGCGAACGGCGACGAATACCTGTGGCGCGCGAGCTTCTGACACCGGGCGAACCTCCACGCTGCGCTGGGAACGCGCAGGCTGGGCGTCGTGTCAGAAGTCGGAGCTGCTCAGCGCATCCGCTCGCGTTCGCGAATGAAGTCCTTCGCGGTGTACTGGCGGTGACGGCCGGGGAGATCCGCGATCGTCAGGCCACTGATCAGTTGCCCGGCGTCCGTGTCCAAAGCCGTCGCGATTCTGATGATCGTGCTGAGGCTGGGGTTGGCGCGACCACGTTCGATCTTGCCGTAGTTGGTCGGGTGCAAGTCGGCGAGGTGGGCCACCTGCTCCTGGCTGAGGTCGAGCGCGATGCGAATACCGCGCAGCCGCTCCCCGACCACGCCGGCGGCGTGAGAGAAGGGCTCGACCATGCCTTCTTGTCTATGGTCGGGACAGCGTTCGTATCCAGAGCGTTCGTGCCCTGTTGCCGGTTACGGCGCAGACGCCTCCTGTGTCGAATCGCGGCTATTCCGCGTCGCCACCCCTTGCCGCCGCGTACCGCTCGATGATGATCACCGCGGCGTCGTCCAGCGTGTCCGGGGCCAGGCCGAGCTCGCTGCGCACGCGGGCGCGGCCGATCAGCATGGATTCGTACTGCGACTCGGATCCGGAGACGTTGCCGCTGTCCATGGCACGGATCCCCATCGAGTACCAGCGTTGGGCGGGCTGCAGCTCGTCGACGAGTTCGAAGAATCCGGCGAGCACGAGGTACGTGCCGAGGTTGGCGGGGACATCCTTGCGGAGCGCCGTCGCCAGCTCGAGGGCGGAATCGGTCTGGCCATCCTGGTAGAGCGCTTGCACGATGAGCGCGCGCGGGTCGACGTACGTCGTCCCGCCGTCGTCGCGCGCCGCTTCGTACATGCGCAACGCGTTCGCATGATCTCCCGCGTAGCCGTAGTTCTCCCCCGCCTCCAGCAGGACCGTCGCACGCGGAAGGTCATCGGAGAGCGTGTATCTGTCGGGATCCATGGCCCAGGATCGCAACGTCTCCGCGACGGAGAAGTTGTCCCCGCTGCGAGCGCGCTCACGGACGGAATCGAAGTCGGCTGGGGTGATGAGGCGTGGCACCCGGCAAGCTTACGAGACCGTGGGCCGCCGCACATCGCCACTCGAGCCGGCGCGCATGCGCTCACCGGAATACGCCGAATCCGTAGACTCGTCGGCATGGCGCGCTCCAGCAAGGTCAGGCCGTTCGTCGGCGTCACGGGCACCAGCACGTCGCACGGCGTGGCCATCCCGAGCCGTATCAACCGCGGTGTCGATCGCTTCCTGTCCGTGCAGCGCCCGGTGGTGCTCGCACATCTGCGGAGCATCAGGACGCGTCATCCGAATGCCACGCCCGAGGAGGTCGGCTTCCTTGTGGGGCGTCGATACCTCATGGTGGTCACGGCGAGCGGAGCCGCAGTCGGCGCCACTGCGGTCATTCCGTCCGTCGGCACGGTCGCGACGCTCGCGCTCTCCGCCGTCGAAACTGCCGCCTTCCTCGAGGCCACAGCGCTCTTCGCCCAGTCCATCTCCGAACTGCATGGACTCCCCGTGACGGATCCGGAACGTGCCCGCGCGCTGGTGCTCGCTCTCATGCTGGGCAAGGAGGGGTCGACCCTCGTGCGCCAGTGGGGCCTGGAACTGACGGAATCCGAGGCGACGCGCGAGCTGTACTGGCGTCAGGTCGTCTCGGCGAGCATCCCACGAGTCGTCGTTGCGCCCCTCGTGCAGCGGCTTCAGACCGCCCTCGCGCGACAGGTCGCGACGAAGGGATCGGGCAGCATCCTGGCGAAGGCGCTGCCGTTCGGCGTGGGCGCTGTCGTCGGTGGCGCTGGGAACCGCATCACGGGGTCGCGTGTGGTGCACACGGCGAACATCGCCTTCGGTGCGCTTCCGGATGCCTTTCCCGACGCCCTGCTCGGGGCACGCTCCGACTCGGGCGCACCGTCCGGCTCCAGTGAGTCGTCCGCGAGCTGAGCCAGGGCCGTCGGGACCTACTCCGTGAGGACCGCGTCCGGGTCGTCGACCTCGTTGACGTCGCCACGCTCAAGCCCGACCTCGTCATCGGCGTGGATCGCGGCGGCACGATCCCATTCGTCCATCAGGTGCTGTACGGCGTCGTGGAAACGCCGGGTGGTCTCGCCGGGCGTGGTGTCGCCGAAGTAGCGCTCGACCCAGTACGTCAAACGGTCAGCGGCGGCATCGTCGTGCTGCAGGTCGTCGAGGATCGAGACGATGTCTGGCGCCTGGTCGGTCGTGAGCCACTCGCACGCGGACAGATAGCCTCCACGGTCGATCTCCGCCTCCTGACTCACTGGGCGCGTGATGAGCAGCGGCTTACCGGCGGCGAGGCGGTCGTAGACCATGGCCGAGATGTCGACGATCGCCATGTCGGCCGTCGAAAGCTGCCAACCCAACTCGGGACCGTCGTCATACACGTGATGGCCCGCCGGATCCGTCGCATTCGCCGCATTGAGCATCGCGATGATCCGCTCATTCGCTGCGCCGTAGTCCTCGTCCACCACTCCGGAGCGCGGGTGAGGGCGGTAGATGACCCGATGCCGTCCCGTGGCAAGGAGCCGCTCCACGAGCGCGACCCCATGGGATGCGACGGATCCATACGCGGCCGCAGCGCGGTCACCCTCCCACGTCGGCGCGTACAGCACGACCGTGCGGTCGTCCGGCGTGTAGGGAAGCGAACCCGAATAGTGATCGGCCTGCGGACGCCCGATCTTGATGGCTCGCTTATCGAAGTCGTAGTCCCAGAGCACCTTGCGCAGGCGCGAGATGGCGGCGTCCCCCGCCACGAACGCGTAGTCGTACGCCTTGAACTGGTTGGTGGTCATGTACATCTTGTCGGATTCGCCGTGGTTGATGAACACGTGCCAGCGGCGGCCGTACCGCATCATCTGGAAGTTGCGGGTGTTCTGGTTCACGTAGAAGACGACGCGGATGTCCTGCTCAGCGATCGTCTCCTCCAGGTCGACAACGGTTCGCACGTATGCGACGGGAAGTGGCGATTCGTCGAGCAAGGCGGCCGCGCCGACGGGCGACCGGGACAGGATGACGACGGGCCAGGTCTTGCTCAGATCGACCAGCGGCTTGTACCACTGGCGGATCTGGTACAGGTTGACCTTGCTATCGGCGAAGTACACCGCGATCTTGTATTTCGCGGGCTCCAGGAGCGCCGAGCGGTCGAGACGCTCGGCGAGCTCCGCGCGAGCGCGGCGCTGCGCGAAGGCGTTCCTGATCAACCGAACGCCCGCTCGGGCGTCATGCGCTAGTCCCATCCGACCAGAATATTGGAGGATTCTTAGCATCCGCTTCGCGCCGGCGCCACCAGTGGTTCACCTGGAAGCACCAGGGCTCACGCCCATGCCGATGGTCCGGATGGCGCCGGCGTCGGAACCCGTCAGATCACAGGCGGGCGACCGGCGAGCGTCATCCGCCACACGGTGCGCCAGCTCATCGGACGGCGCTCTCCGGGATCGTCGCGCCAGCCGGCGGCCCAGCCAGCGAACCACGGGCGCAGCGTGCCCGGGGAGCGTGCGCCACGCAGCAGCTGTACGCCAGTCCAGGTCGCGACGTACACCGGGATGAGGATCGCCGGAAGGTTGCGCCTGGCGACCCACACGCGGTTCCTGGCGTTGCGCCAGTAGAAGTCCGAGTGCCGTGTGGTCGGGACATTCGGATGCCGCGCCTCCAGGTCGCCCGCGTACCACGCGCGTCTCCCCTGATCCCAGACCCGCCACGCAAGCTCGATGCCCTCGTGGGCGTAGAAGAAGGGATCCGCCCATCCGCGGGCCGCCTCGAACACGGAGCGGGGCATGACGATCGCCCCCTCGAGGAGAGAGAAGACCGCGCTGGGGCGTGCCGGATCCCCCTTGCGCAGGCGCGGAACCCAGCGCCGCGGTGCAGGCGAGTCATCGATGGTGCGGACGCGCGGCTGCAGCACGCCCAGCGAAGGGTCTGTGCGGAAGCGGTCGATGGCATCCGCGAGAAAGGCGTCCGATTCGAGGTATTCGTCGTCGTCGAGGAAGAACAGGAACTCGCCGGCGACCTCGGGGACACCTGCGTTGCGTCCCGCCGGGATACCCATGTTCTCGGGCAGGCCGAGGCCCCTGACCCCCTCGGGCAGCCCTGTCGGGTCCCATCCGTTGCCGACGCAGACGATGTCGACGGCGACGCCGCGCTGCGCGGTGACGGATGCCAGCGCGCGCGCCAGCTCCGCCGGTCGCGTCCCCTGCGTCAAGACCACGACGCCGACGGTCGGCGCATCGGATCCGGCCGGTCCAGGCCCGCCCGATCCGGATCCCTCGAATCCGGATCCGCGCGTCTCACCGCCGAAGCCGCTCACGACCGCAGTCGCCTCGAGCTGATGATCGCGACGAAATGACCGATCAGCCCCAGGATCGCGAACGCCATGAGAACGACGAGGTAGACACGTTCCGTTGCCGGCGTTCCGGTGAACAAGGCGAGGACCGCGACGACGAACGTGACGAGCGTGAGTTCGACCGAGTGGAACATCCGGTGGAACGGGAAGAACTTGACCGCGCGTCTGGCCAGCGCAATGAGGCGGTGCTGCGGTGCGGCATCCGCCTCTTCGTTGCCAAGGCGCGGAAGCCCTGCATATGCGCGGGCGACGCGCGTGAGGTCGTTCAGCGCCTTGTTGAGCACCAGCACGAGCGCGAGCGCGAAGCCGAGCGTCGTCCACAGGTAGTCGGAGGGGGCATCGAACGGCCAGGACGCAGCGCGGAGTCCGAGGACGATCGCGATGAACGTCTCGGTCGTGTAGTGCCCGACGGCGTCGAGGAAGTGGCCGGCCGGCGACGAGCTGTGCCGCCAGCGGGCGACCTCGCCGTCGCAGCAGTCGAACAGCATCTGCACCTGGCCGAACACCACGGCGAGCGCGGCGCCGCCGATGCCCGGGATGAGCAGGGAGGCAGCGGCCAGCCATCCGGACAGGATCATGAACGCCGTCACGCCGTTCGCGCTGATGCGGGTCTTGAGCAGCGCCCACGTCAGATACGGCGAGATGCGGCGCAGGTAGAGGTGCGCCGTCCAGTGCTCGGCGTTGCGGCGCTGACGCACCTCCGGCGGCTGGGTCACCTCGCGCAGCTGAGCGATCGACTCTGGCCGGCGATACGAATCCGGAGCCGACACACTACCTCCCTGAACGACTGTGCAGATCGTGCGACAGCTCGAAGAATCCGCCGATGAATCCGACGCCCCAGCTCACGTGGATGGTCGGCACGACGACGATGAACCGCAGCATAGCGGCGAACCCGTCCCTGCTCGCGATCGCCGCTGCGGCGGCCACGACGAACAGCACGTAGAGGACGGGGACGGCGAATGCCAGTGCGAGCCACCCGATCGGCGCGCCGACGATCAGGCCTGCGAGCCCGACGAGACCCACGATGACGGACGCCGCAAGCAGCAGGACGAGCACGGGCGGGGCGAAGTATCTCGCGGAGTTCGCGGACGCGAACCGTCGCACGAGCTCGCCGCGCCACATCCCGGTGGCGAAGAACTGGTGCACGAGCGAGCGGATGCTCGACCGCGGCTGGTACGTCACCACGAGTCGCGGTGTGAACCAGACCGTTCCGCCTGCGGCGCGCAGGCGACGGTTGAGCTCCCAGTCCTGACCTCGACGGACACCCTCGTCGAAGAGTCCGACGGCTTCGAGGCGATCGCGACGGAAGGATCCGAGATACGCCGTCTGCGCCGGCCCTTCCTTGCCGCCGACGTGATGTTGCGTTCCGCCGAGACCGATGCGCGACTTGTAGGCGCGAGCGACCGCTTTCTCGAAGGGAGTGGTGCCGCGGGCATCCATCAGGCCGCCGACATTGTCGGCGCCGGTGCGCCGCAGCGTCTCCACGGCGATGCGCGTGTAGTCGGAGGGAAGCAACGAGTGGGCGTCGACGCGGATCACGACGGGATACGCGGATGCCCGGATCGCCTGGTTCAGACCCGCGGAGGTCGAAGCGGCGGGATTCGGCACGACGCGTACGTTCGGATGCTCACGAGCAAGCTCGGCGAGCACCACCTCCGTCCCGTCATTGCTGGGACCCACGGCCAGTGTGATGTCGTACGGACCCTCGTAGTCCTGCGCGAGGAGACGCTCGACGGCGGCTCGCACGTACGGTGCTTCATTGAGGACCGGCATCACGTACGACACGCCGGGGAGCGCACCCGTGGCGCCTGTACTGCTGGATTCGCCCATCACATCCGCTCGTCGAACCGGAGGCCAAGCCTATCAGCGCACCGAGCAGGGGATCGAAGCGGCAGGGAGCGAGGCAGGAGGGAGCGAAAACCGGCGCACTCCGAGACCCGACGTGCGCGGACATCGGATGCCGATCCGCTCCGCGTGTCATCCGCCCCGGGGCCGGCATGGCCATGGCGGAACGCACTCGACGGCCCGGAAGCATGTGCTCCGGGCCGTCGAGTTCGTTGCCGTGAAGGAGTTGCGGTCAGCTGGACAGCGTGCCCAGCGTCACGTCGCTCTGCTTGGTCTGGCCGTTGCGCTGGTACTCGATCGTGGCCTTGCTTCCGCCCGCCAGCGCCCGGACTTGAGCGGTGAGGTCGGTGGCGTTCGTGATCGGCTTGCCGTTGAAGTTGGTCACGATGTCGCCTGCCTGCAGACCGGCACCAGCCGCTGCACCGCCGGACGTCACGGACTTGATCAGCGCACCGACCGTCGTGGCGTTGGAGTCGGAGGTCGAGTCGGCGACCGTCGCACCGAGCAGACCGCTCGTCGCCTTGCCGTTCTTGATGATCTCGTCGCCGACGCGCTGCGCCACATTCGACGGGATGGCGAATCCGACGCCGATGCTGCCCGTCTGATCGGTGGAGGAGCTGGACGAGCCCGCACTCGCGATCGCGACGTTGATGCCCGTGACCTGACCCTTGGCATTGAGCAGCGGACCGCCCGAGTTGCCGGGGTTGATGGCGGCATCCGTCTGGATCACCGGGAGCGAGATGGTGCTCTGGGTCGACGACTGACCGCTGCTTCCGCCGTTCTGGTCGAAGTTCCAGAAGTTGAACGGGCTGTTGTCGCCATTCCCGCTGCCGTTGCCGTTGTCCTGCTGATCCTGCGAGGGCGCAGCGGACGAGGCGATCTGGATGCTCCTGTTCAGCGCGCTCACGATGCCGTCGGTGACGGTGCCGGAGAGACCGAGCGGGGCGCCGATCGCGATCGTCTGGTCGCCGACGTTGACCTTGTCCGAATCGGCGAACGTGGCGGGGGTGAGGCCGCTCACGTTCTGAATCTGGATCACGGCCAGGTCGAGCACCGGGTCGGTACCGACGACCTTCGCCTTGTAGATCTTGCCGTCATTGGTCGTCACGGTGATGCTGGCGCTGCCGGTCTCGCCGTCGAGGGTGACCACGTGCGTGTTGGTGAGGACGTATCCGTCGGAGCTGAGGACGACACCGGATCCGGTGCCTGCCTCCTGAGAGCCCGTCACGTTGATCGTGACGACGCTGGGGCTGACTTTGGACGCGACAGCCGTCACATCCGTCGCGGTCTGCGGATCGTTCACGGTCACGCTCGTGGCGCCGGTGGACGTCACCGCCTTCGAGTTGCCGGAGTTCGCAGCGTAGATGCCGACGACCCCTGCTCCGACGCCGCCGCCGAGCAGGCCGGCGAGCACGAACCCGGTGATGAGAAGGCCGGCGCGGTTGCCCTTGCCGTCCTTCTGCTTCGCAGGCTTCTGCGGCTGACCCGGTTGGCCGGGCGCATAAGGCGGCTGGCCGGCGTACGTCGGCTGACCGAAAGCGCCCTGCTGCGCGCCGTACTGATAGTTGCCCTGCTGCGCGTACTGCTGCCCGTAGTGGTAGCCGCCCTGCTGAGCTGCATAGGGGTTCTGAGCCCCCTGGCCCTGAGGGCCCTGGGCATCCGGCTGAGTCGGAATCGCCTGCGACGCCGCGGCTGCGGCGACTGCCTGCGGCGGCAGCGGCTCGGTGGGCTGCGTCTGGTTCGCGGCAGCGCCGGCCGCCGGCTGCTGGGCAGTGGGCTGCTCTGCTGTGGGCTGCTGGTCGGTCTGACCGTGCGTCGCAGCGGATGCCTCGCCCTGGTCTGCGGCAGAGTGAGCGTCGGCGGACTGGGTCGGGGCGGAAGTCTGGGTGTCGTGATCCCTGCGGATCGCGTCGAATTCGGCTCGCGGAAGTGTGGCGTCGTGCTCGTCGGTCCGAGGCGTGTCGGCAACCGAGTCCTGCGACCCCTGCTCCTGCGGGGTGGGCTCCGGCGTCTCCGCGGGGTCCTTCGGTGTGTCGGTCATGTGTCGTGCTCCTTCCAAGCACCTCAAGCATCCGCTTTCATGCTGGGCGTGGTTTATGGGCAATCTGTGAACGCTCTAGAACAATTCCATGAGTTACGGATGCCTGGTACGGTACGGCGGACCACCGAGGTTCCGGGTGGGCGTCGCATCCATCACTGGATCGGCCGCGATGCCGCTCAGCAGCCCGGACCCGTTGGGTCGGCCTGACAGGTGCCCTGGACCAAGACGGTTTTCGCGTCGCCCGCGACGACGGTGAATGTCGGCGCTGACAGGCTCAGGCTACCGGGCACGCCGCTCCACGGACCGTCGCCGAGGCGATACGTCGCGGTGTACGAGACGGTCAGTCTCACCGTGTAGCTGCCCGCGGTGCCGTAGACGTGACTCGTCGCCGTCGGCGAGAACTCCGGCACGCCAAGGTCTTTCCAGGTCGCTCCCCCGTCAGCACCTGCCGCACCGGCTCCGTCGCCGTAGTCCCACGCGAAGCGCACTGGCGTGAAACGCACGCTCGCCGGCTGTCCGAGCAGTACTCCGGATGCCACGTGCTCGGGAGCCTGCGATACGAAGTTGGCGTCCAGCCCGATGATCGCCCACCCGTTCGGCTCGCCGAACACGGTCGGCGCCTGCGGATAGAACGAGGCGAGATCGGACATCGAGACGCCGACCCCTGGGGCCGTCGGCGCAGGACCGCCAGGACTGGAGTGACCGAGCGGGCACAGATCGGGACGGTCGCACACGAGCGGACTCGGTTCGACGTACGGACCGGGATCGGCGTCGCCGATGCCCTCGTCCGTGCCGGACGACGTGGACTGGTGGTGGCCGCCGCTGCCGGTCGTCGCGCCCACGTCGACGTGGTCACCGGCGATGGTGCCGGTGGAGCAGCCGCCTGCGTATTGACCCCATCGATCGCATCCGTCATCCACATGTATCGCAACAGGAAGGAGGCTCATCAAAATTGAGACAACTACTCCGACTATTGCCTGCAAAAGTCTTCTCCGGTCCATAGGGTCCGGCTCGACACAAGCAACACTCGCGATCCGCCGGTGCTGGCGAAGTCGACTTGCCAAGGTGAGCGGGTTTTTCGATCGGCCGAAACGAGCGAGTTGCCAGCAGAGTCGACAACGTCAACGCCACTAACGTCATCGCAGACATAAATCTCGACCGGAACGGCCGCGGTTGGCCTGTAGAACGAAATCCGAGCTGAGTCGAATGTCGACTGCCCGGACGTGTGTGCGCCTCGATCCGCAAAATCGCCAGCATCGGCTTCAGCGTCGTGTAAGGCGCTGTTCACCGCGACCGCTTGATAGCTCCGTACATTCTGCCCGCCGTCGTGAAGGACCTCATCTGTGACTTTCAGGTACGCCGCATACGCATCCGTGGCGGCCTTCAGCGCCTCCTCGTCCGAGGAGAACAGCGGTGTGGCGGCCGCGGACGGCGACTTCGTGGGGGCCGATTGCCCAGGGCTGCAGGCGGCGAGCGCGAAGACGAGGAGCACGGCGGAGGCCGTGGCGAGCATCCGTCGGCGCACGAGCATGCGTCAAACGTAGGTCAAGCCGGATGATCACGTCGGAGTTGTCCACAGGCTCGAGTACCCCGCAGATCGCCTCTGCCCGCACCCACGCGGCGGACCTCGGCATTAGCGTGAAGCCATCGGAGCACGATGGAGGCGAGATGACGGAGTTGGTCCCCGGTCCCTGGCAGCGCGCGGCGCACGGCGCCGGACTTCTCAGCGACGACGGCGTCGTGAGGGCGACGATCTTCGCCGAGATGAGCGCACTCGCTGCCCGCACAGGAGCCATCAATCTCGGGCAGGGCTTTCCCGATGAGGACGGCCCCGCCGAAGTGCTCGATGCTGCGGTGCGGAGTATCCGGGACGGGGTGAATCAATATCCGCCCGGCATCGGCATGCCCGTGCTGCGCGAGGCCATCGCCGAGCACCAGCATCGCTTCTACGGGCTCACCGTCGATCCCGACCGTGAGGTCCTCGTCACGGCGGGCGCCACGGAAGCCCTCGCCGCCACCCTGCTGGCGCTCGTCAGCGACGGAGACGAGGTCGTCACCTTCGAACCGTTCTACGACGCGTACGGGGCGACCATTGCGCTGGCCGGCGGCGTCCATCGCACGGTCGCGCTCCGTGCGCCGGAGTTCCGGCCGGATCTCGACGAGCTGCGGGCCGCGGTGAGCGATCGCACCAGGGTGATCCTGGTGAACGATCCGCACAATCCGACTGGCGCGGTCTTCGATCGCGACGTGCTCGAGACGATCATCGAGCTGGCGCACGAGCACGACGCGATCATCGTGACCGACGAGGTGTACGAGCACCTCACATTCGACCGGCCGCACATCCCGATCGCGACCCTCCCCGGTGGCCGGGATCGCACGGTGACCATCTCGTCGGGCGGCAAGACTTTCAACGCCACGGGTTGGAAGATCGGCTGGGCCATCGCTCCCCCGCAGCTGATCACGGCGATCACAGCCGTGAAGCAGTTCCTCACGTATGTGAACGGCGCTCCGTTCCAGCCGGCGATCGCAGCCGGTCTGCGGATGCCCGATTCCTTCTTCTCCAATGCCGCCGCGACTCTCCGTGCCAAGCGCGACCTGCTCTCGTCGGGCCTCGAGCTGGCCGGCTTCGACGTGTACGCCTCACACGGCTCGTACTTCGTCGTCGCGGATGCCGCACCCCTCGGCTACTCCGATGCCGTGGCCTTCTGCCGCGAGCTCCCTTCGCTCGCTGGGGTCGTCGCGGTGCCGATCACGGCGTTCTGCGGGCCACTGCTGCGGGCGGAATCCGCCTCGCTCGTGCGCTTCGCGTTCTGCAAACGCGTCGACGTGCTCGAGCGCGCCGCGGCTCAGTTGGCACGTCTGAGGTGACCGCTTCGCCCGATCGCCGGACATGCGATCGGCTACGCACGTGGTCAGACCACCAACGTCATCGTCGTCATGCGCAGGACCGAGCACCGAACGGATTTCTCGCTCATGGCTTCGGGACCACGTCATATCTACGCAGCGCTAGAGCAGGATTCTGCTGACGCACGGCGGCGAGGCGTTCACGGTCCAACCACGCCAGCGCGATGCCGGTCCGCTCACCGGCATCCGCCATGACGACACCCATCGGATCGACGACGATGCTCGCTCCGACCCCGATCGGGGCGACGTGGTCTGCCGCTGCGACGAAGACCGTGTTCTCGATCGCCCTTGCGGTGATGAGCGTGCGCCAGTGGTGCTCCTTGAGGGGTCCGCGTACCCATTCACTCGGGACCACCACGAGATCTGCCCCGGCGTCGACGATCGTGCGCGTCACCTCGGGGAATCGGAGGTCGTAACACGTCTGGAGGCCGACGGAGAGACCGTCGACGGTGAACAGCTGAGGTGGATCGAGAGGACCCGGGACGACGACATCCGACTCACGCGAGCCGAACGCATCGTAGAGGTGCTGCTTGCGGTAGACGGCGCGGATGCCTGCTCGTGGAGCGACAGCGGCCAGCGTGTTGGAGAAGTGACCAGGGACATCCGTCAGCTCTGCGAAGCCCGCCACGATCGTGACGTCGAGCGCTTCGGACAGCTCGGCGACGGCTTTGGTGAACGGACCGTCGAGGGGTTCGGCATGATCCACGAAGCGCATGTCGACCGGATCGACGAAGTACGACGAATACTCCGGAAAGACGACCAGTCGGGCGCCGCGGGCGACGGACGTGGAGGCGAGCTCTGCCATCCGCTCCAGGTTCTCCTGAGCGTCGGAGCCAGGCGCGAATTGTGCGACCGCGACGGCGACCGTAGGAGACGCTGCTGCCTGGTCGATGCTCGTCATGCCGCTCAGCCTATGGCGAGGGCCACGGGGTGACGAAGGTCGGAGGACTCGGACACTGCAGGGTGACGTTCCCCGGACACGCCCGGGCGCTCGCCGACGTCACCTCGATTTCACCTCGCCGCGGACGCCATGCTAGGCTCACTAATCGTGCCGCGGGGTGGAGCAGCTCGGTAGCTCGCTGGGCTCATAACCCAGAGGTCGCAGGTTCAAATCCTGTCCCCGCAACAAAAGAACGGCTCCTGATCAGGGATTTCCTTGATCAGGAGCCGTTCGCTTTTTGCTACCCCGAAACGCCCGGAGAGGCTCGTTGCGGTGCTGGATCGGCCGCCCCGACCCGTGGCGAGCTCGACGAGAACGCGATGAGTTCCTTCCGAGCGCGGGCCCACTCTGGTCGCAACACGTGTGCCCACTCTCGTTGCAACACGCGCGCTCACTCGGGTAGCAACACCCGCGCCAGCTCTCGCCGCAACATCGCGCTCACTCTGGTCGCAACACGTGTGTCCACTCTCGTTGCTACGCCCGCGCTCACTCTCGGTGCACACGCGCACCCACTCTGACGATCACGAAGGTGCAGGTCCGGAGATCCAACGCGCACTCCAGCGGACGCCGGCGACACACCAACGACTCCGGTGCAAACGTTGACCCCCGCGCAGGGGTGGCCATAGTGTGCGAGGAAGCGCTTTCCGACATCCGCCGACAACGGGCAGCGCAGGCAACGAAGCCACAAGGAGGAGACACTCATGGCACTTCCCATCACGCGTCGCACAGCACTCGGGCTCATCGGCGGAGCAGCGGGTGCGGCGCTGCTGCCCACCCTTCCCGCCGGGGCGGGGGCCGCCCATGCGGACGTTCCGCTCGGCACCGGACCCGACGTCACAGTCGTCGACAACGGCAGCACCGTGACGCTCGGCAACGGAATCGTTCAGTTCGACGTGGTCAAGTCCACTGCGGAGATCAAGAACCTCCACCTGGTGGGCAGCACGCTCGGCAACGAGGATGTCAACCTGCTCGGCGGATCCGCCGGGCACGGGTACACGACGTTCAACTACAACAACGTGTCAGCAGCCGGATCCGCGAAGAACGCCGTCTACAGCGTGATTTCGCAGACGGCCGACCGGACCGAGATCTCGCTGCTCATCGACAATCCGGCCGTACTGCGGTTCTACCTGGACATCCGCATCGCGCTGGAGCGCGGAGCATCGGGACTGCACTCGTACTGGATCGTCAAGTACACCGACGACATGCCGGACGGACTCGACTTCGCGCAGCTGCGCTACGCGTTCTCCGCGGACACCCCCGACTTCCACTGGTTCGTCGTCGACGACGAGCGGGGCGTGCAGCAGCGGCCGCCGATCTCTGACCTGTCCCACTCCGTCACCCTGCAGGACACGACGTACGCACTGCCGGACGGATCCATCTGGTCGAAATACCAGAACGTCTCGAACCAGGAGGGCGACAACCACGTCTTCATGATCTCGAACGGCAGGGTCGGGCTGTCGCTGATCCAGGCCAGCAAGGAATCCTTCGGCGGCCCGACGCGTCAGGAACTCACCTGCCACGACTACTACGACGGGATGATCCTGCTCTGGCATCCGTTCACGTCGCACTACGGAGAGGCGGACCTCGCACCGGACCGCGGCTGGGAGAAGGTCTACGGGCCGTTCTTCCTGCACGTGGGCGAGGCATCCGCTGCCGACGAGGAGTCGACGGTCGCCGCGCTGTGGCGGGGCGCCAAGTCTGCTGCGGCGCAGCAGCGGGCGCAGTGGCCGTATGCCTGGATCGAGGACCCGGCGTATGCCGCCCACCAGCGATCCACGGTGAGCGGGAAGTTCACGGTGGCCGGCCTCGGAGCCGTGGACAACGGATGGGCCGTGCTCTACAAGGCGGAGCCGGACCGCGCCTACCAAGGCATCACGCTCGACGGATCCGACTGGCAGTATCTGGCGAAGGACTACATCTACTCGGCGAAGATCAGCGCTGGCGGGGTCTTCGAGATCCCGGCCGTGCGCCCAGGGACGTACACGCTGGCGGCGTTCACCAAGGGCGCGATGGGCGAATACCGGCGATCGAACATCACGGTCCCGGCATCCGGACACGTCGACATCGGCAACAACGTGTGGCATCCGGACCGCTTCGGGCCGACCCTGTGGCAGATCGGCACGGCCGATCGCTCGGCCGAGGAGTTCTACGTGCACGGAGGCAAGGACGGATTCCGTCGCACACTGACGTGGCTCGAGTATCCGTACGAGTTCCCGAACGATGTCGACTTCACGGTGGGCGTGGACGATCCGGCGACGAAGTGGAACTACTTCCATCCGATGCTGAAGACGCCAGGGACCCCCGCCCAGCTCGCGTGGCGCGGGACGACGGCCTCGACGGAGCTCACGGAGTGGAAAATCCGCTTCGATGCGCATCGCTATCAGAGGGGAACGGCCTACCTGGACATCGCCCTCTCCGGCGACGCCTTCGGCGGGCTGAACCTCGCGCTGAACGGCGCGCCGATCGGGACGATCGATCCCGCACCCGGCGCACCGGGCGACAACTCGTCGTACCGCCTCACGATCAGGGCGATGTATCGGCGGGTGCCCACTATCACGTTCCCGGCCACCCTCATCAAGGCCGGCGAGAATGTGCTCACCCTGACCACGGCGCACGCGCCGCAGGCGCCGACATCGGACAACTGGATGGCTCCCATCGGCGGTGTGATGTACGACACCATCCGGCTCCAGGTCAACGAAGGCGCGTGAGCGCGTAGCTCAGCCCGGTCACGGGAAACGCACCTCTGACGATGTGCCGTGAGGACCTCAAATATCCTCACGGCACATCGTCGAATCGCCGGGCCGGAGTCGCCGAGAAGCAGGCATCCTCGCTCCAAGGAGCGGGCACCGCCGCGGAGCAATGGGCAACCTCGCACGAAGGAACGGGCACCCTCGGGCGGGGAGATGGGCACCCTCAAGCGCAGAAACGGGCACCCTCGGGCGAAGAAACGGGCACCCTCGAGCGGAGGAACGGGCACCCTCGGGGGGAGGAACGGGCACCCTCGGGGGAAGGGATGGGACTGGCGCTAGGCGCCTGCGGCGGCGACCACGGCATCCGTCGCGAAACCGGCGATGAGGCCGGCGAAGATGCACCACGTCACGAGGACCTTGAGGTTCGCGCGTCTGGCGACCGCGAGCAACTCGATGATGACGTAGAGGATCGATCCGGCGGCCAGGCCGAGGAACGCGATCGAGAGCACGGCACTGGCGAAGAACTGCCCGACGACCGTTCCGACGAACGTAGGACCGCCGCCGATGACGCCGAGGAGCACCAGATAGGACCAGGACGGCCGGGTTCCGGTGAGCGGGGCGACGATGCCGAAGCCCTCCGTGGCGTTGTGCAGGCCGAATCCGATGATGAGCAGCACGGCGAACGCCAGCTGACCGGTCGCCGCCGCCGTGCCGATCGCGAGGCCCTCCGCGAAGTTGTGCAGGCCGATACCGACGGCGATGGTCATCGCGAGGCGCCGTGATGCCGCGGCAGGATCCGCTGTCCCCTCCGCCGATGCCGCTTCGATGCTGCGGCGCGAGCGTCGGTCGACGTAGACCAGACCGAGCAGCCCGATGCCGATGCAGCCGGCCATGAGCAACCCTTGCAGGATCGCCGGCCAGAGTTGATGCGAGGAGAGCGCCGCGTCGACCGGTTCCCACGCCTGGGAGAGCACGTCCCACAGCAGGAACAGCAGGATGCCGACAGCCACCGCATTGAGCGCGGTCTTCAGCCGCACGGCGTCGGCGCGCAACATGCCGAGCGGGAGGCCCAGGAAGATCGTCAGGCCGGCGACGGCGCCGAGAGCGGCGACACCCAGTGGGGACAATCGTGTCTCTTTCCGATGAGGGGACGGGAGGCGCGCGGAGCCGCTGCGAACGGACGCGCGAGACGAACCGGCGGTCGAGGCGGCAGCACGAGTCGACGAGCGAACTGCGCCAGCCGGAGCAAAGCTTAGCCTTACCTCATCCGGTGTCGTCCAGTGCGGGTTTCGCGATCACCGAAGGGTCGTAACGGCGCGGCCGTCGCGCGACGTACCGTATGAGCAGACGCGCTGCGAGGCATCCATTCGGTCCGGGGGGACGTGTGATCCTTAGTGGATTCTTGGCGCGGCTCGAACAGACTCTCGGGCCTAGGTCGTGTCCGATGATTGCCAGCAGTCATCGGACACTGCTACGAGCATCGCTCAGGAGTCGCCTGTGAAGTCACCCATCGCCCGCATCCGCCGACAAGCCAGAAAGGTGCGTCGTGCCGCGCAATACGACTGGCACGCGTTCTGGCGCAAGCAGCCCATCCGCCTCGGCACCGTCGTGTACGAGTCGTTCTCGGGCAACGGCGCGCTGTGCAATCCGGAGGCGATCTTCCGCGGGCTGGTGGCCGATCCGGAGTTCGCGGAGTTCGAGCACCTCTGGGTGATCGCGGATGCCCACTCCGCCCCCGAACTGCAGCGTGAGTTCGCCGGGGATTCGCGTGTGCACTTCCTTCGGTATCGGAGCCGGGCCTATTACCGAGCCCTGGCCACCAGCCAGTACCTGGTCAACAACGCGACGTTCCCGTCCGAGTTCAGCAAGCGAAGCGGACAGGTCTACCTCAACACGTGGCACGGAACACCGCTCAAGCACATGGGCTTCGACATGCCGGAGGGCGCGCTCGACTCCGCGAACACACTGCGCAACTTCCTCGCAGCGGACTACCTGCTCGCCGCCAACGACTTCATGGCCGAGGGCATGTACGAGAGCGCCTACCGGCTCGCCAACATCTACTCCGGTCGGATCATCACAGAGGGATACCCCAGGATCGACCGGCAGCGCCTGGATGCCGCAGCCATCGACCGGGCGCGGGCGGCGCTTCGCACTGCCGGCCTGGAGATGGAGGGCCGGGGAGTCGTGCTGTACGCGCCGACCTGGCACGGCGACTCGTTCAGCGATCCGGAAGACGACGTCGATCAGCTCATCGAGGACGTGCACAGCCTGCAAGCGGCGATCGGATCCGAGTACGCGGTGCTGCTGAAGACGCACCAGATCGTGCACGGCTTCGCGGCGTCGCGGCCGGAGCTGCGGCGCATCCTCGTTCCCAATTCACTGCCGACGAACGTGATCCTCGGCGTCTCGGACGGCCTGATCACGGACTACTCGTCGATCTTCTTCGACTACCTCGCCACTGGACGGCCGATCGTGTTCTACACGCCGGACGCCGGCGACTACTCCGAGACCAGGGGCACGTACTTCCCGCCCGAGGAGCTGCCCGGCCCTGTGGCCGAGAATGCCGCTTCCGCCGGACGCAGCATGGCGGGCCTGCTGAGCTGCGGCTGCCAGGCGGAACGCTACGCGGAGTGGCAGGAACGCTTCACCCCGTACGACGACGGCACAGCGACGCGTCGCGTGATCGACATCGTCTTCAAGGGCCTGACGGAGGGGCGCAATGTGCGCGCTGCCCGCCGCGACGGACGCAAACGTCTCCTCTTGTTCATCGGAGGCATGCGCTCGAACGGCATCACCACGGCGGCGATGAACCTCCTCGCCGGGATCGACCACGATCGCTACGACGTGACTGCGCTGATCCCGTACTCCCGACGAGGCTGGCACCGGGCCAACCAGGCGCTCATCCCGCCCGAGGTGCGTCAGATCTTCCGCATCGGCGGCATGAACGGCAGCAAGCTCGTGCACGCGCGTCGCAAGTGGGAGGAGCGGCGCGGAGACGTCGACCTGCACAACGACCCGCAGGGATACAAGTCGCTGTGGGACGACGAATGGGCCCGCGTCTTCGGGGGCGCGCGCTTCGACTGGGTGGCGGATTTCAGCGGCTACAGCCCGTTCTGGGCCACTCTGCTGCTGCACTCGCCGCAGGCCCCGCGAGCGATGTGGCTGCACAACGAGATGGCGGCGGACCGCAACCGGGAGGTGAACGGCAAACGGCGCATGCTGCGCAGCCTCGGCCGGGTGTTCGCCCTGTACGGGTCGTACGACGAGCTCGTGTCGGTATCCCCTCGGCTCACTGAGCTCAACAGCCGGGAGCTCGCCGAGTTCGCGCCCGCCGAGCGCTTCGTGACGGTGCGGAACCTGCCCAATGTGGACCGCGTGCTGGAGGGGATGCGTCAGCCGCTGACCGAGTTGGACGGGCATCCGCTCGATCCGGAGACCGAAGAGGTGCTGATGCCCGAGTGGGTGGACCGGCTCAACGAGCACCGCGGCAGCTGGTTCGTCACCGTCGGACGTCTGTCGCCGGAGAAGAATCACGCCCGATTGATCGAAGCGTTCGCTCAGGTGCACGCAAAGCGGCCGGACACCAGCTTGCTGATCGTCGGCACCGGTCCCCTCCGCGATGCGCTGCAGGATCAGATCGACGGCCTCGGTCTCCAGGATGCCGTGACGCTTACCGGTGCTTACCAGAACCCGTTCGCGATCATGGCCGCGGCCGACTGCTTCGTGCTGTCCAGCGTCTACGAGGGTCAGCCCATGGTGCTGCTCGAGGCTGCGGTCTGCCGGCTTCCGATCGTGTCGACTGCGTTCTCGTCCGTACACGATGCGCTGCCGTCCGGGTCCATCCACGTCGTCGGCCAGAGCGATGAGGCGCTCGCCGATGGCCTGCGCGCCTATCTGGACGGCGCCGTGCCGCCCAGCGCCCTTGACGCCGACGCGTACAGGGCCGAGGTGGCAAGGGAGTTCGCCGCTGTCGCGGATGCAGGGGCGGGTGTTGCACCTGGCACGAGGTGAGGCACGATGCGCGAGCTCCGGCATCGCATGCCGATCGCCCTTGCCGGAGCGGTACTCGTCGCTCTGGCTGCATGGTCGCGCGTGCATCCGGGGGTGCATTTCCCGACCGATGTCGCGGCATCCGTGCTTCTGACAGGCTCCGTGGCGTGCATCGTGATACCTCTGATCGTGAACGTCGCGCTACCGCAGTCGCGCAGCGCGAGACGAGCCCAGGCAGAAGGTGCGACAGATGACGGCGGCGACTAACGACAGCACGGAACCCCGCCAGTTCCTGCTCCTCGTCGAGGACGACCTCAAGCTGGGTCCACTCATGGCGAAGGTTCTGCAGGCATCGTTCGACGTCGAGCTGATCGCCGACGGCGGCAAGGCCTACGAACGCGCGCTCAGCGGCGACCACGACGTGCTCGTGGTCGATCGCCGACTGCCGACGCTCGACGGTCTCAGCATCGTGCGCAAGCTGCGGCAGGCGCGCGTGGTGACGCCCATCCTCATGCTCACGGCGCTCGGCACGACCGCCGACAAGGTCGACGGTCTCGACGCCGGCGCGAACGACTACCTCGTCAAGCCGTTCGAGTACGACGAGCTGCTCGCGCGCCTGAGGGCGCTCACCCGGCGCTTCGATCCGCAGGGCACAGGCCTCCCGGTCGGCGAGTGGACCTTCTTCCCCGACGACGCCTGCATCTACTCGCCGCACATCGGTCGCATCCTGCTGACGCCCCGCGAGTCGGCACTGCTGCGCCTGTTCGCCGAGAACCCGGAGCGCACGTACACGCGTGAGCAGATCCTCCGCACCGTCTTCAGCGCCGAAGACCAGCCGGGCACCGTCGACACGTACGTGCACTACCTGCGACGCAAGACCGACAAGGACGTCGTGCTCACCGTTCGACGCAAGGGCTACCGGCTGGGCCAACTATGAGAGCACGACGGGCCCGTGACCACGGAGCGGATGCCGCGGCCATCGCCCGCGCATCCCGTGCGGTCACGGCGCAGATCACCATCGCGGCGGCCGCGATCGTCGTGCTCGTGGTCGTGCTGTCCGTCGCCTTCATCTTCGACCAGTCGCAGCCCAGCGAGCTGCTGGAGAAGCCGGCACCAGGCGAGACGAAGATCTATGTCGACGCGGACGACATGCTCATCGCCCTCATCGTCGTCGGCATCATCGCCATCTTCCTCGCCGGACTGCTGAGCTGGGTGATCGCACGTCGCGCCGTTCGGCCCCTCGGCGAGGCGCTGCGGATGCAGCGGACCTTCGTCGCGGATGCCAGCCATGAGTTGCGCACGCCCGTCGCCGTGGTCGCCGCGCGGGTCGAATTGCTGCGGCAGGAGCTCGACGCCGGGGACGATCCGACCCAGAACCTCACCGAGCTGCGCCAGGACGTGAGCCTCCTCAGCGACGTGATCACGGATCTGCTGATCGCCGCCACTCCCCCTGCCGACGCGGAGAAGCGGACTCCGACGGACGTGGTCGCCATCGCCGAGTCCACCATCGCGGATCTGCAGGTGATCGCGACCGGCCGGAACGTCGCGGTACGCCTGGATGCCGCTCCCGGCATCACCACTCCGGTTCCGCCCACCACCCTGCGGCGCTGCATCGTCGCCCTCGTCGACAACGCGGTCGGGCACTCGCCTGCAGGCGGAACGGTCCGCGTGGCCGTCGCGCCGGCCAGGGATCGCGCATCCTTCGCCGTATCGGTGCGGGACGAAGGATCGGGCATCATCGGGATCGACAGCCGTCGCCTGTTCGACAGGTTCGCACGAGGCGCCGACGCGACGTCCGGCGGCGAGCGCAGCGGCTTCGGCATCGGACTCGCGCTCGTGCGCGACATCGCCGATCGCTATGACGGACGCATCGAGGTGACGGACACGTCGTCTGCCGGGACCACGTTCACCCTGACCCTCCCGCGCCTCTGAGGACCTCTCCGCAGCCACGTGCGGTCGAAATCGCATCCGTCACGGGTGAGAACTCGAGACGACGACCCCACTGCACCCTCGCGCGTCTGAGACTGCAGACAGGGACCGGCGTTCTGGGACGAATCTGGGAGCCCGGCGCCGACCGTTGACTGCAAGAACGCGGATTGGAGCCGGCTATGCAGGCGAAATGGGCCACCGGTGTCGGAGTGGTGAGCGCATCCGTCCTCGCCACCGCACTCTTCTGCGGACTCGCTCTGCTCGGCAACGAGGCGAGGCTGCGCAACGACGAGTGGTCGCCAGACGAACCGGACGGCGCCGACGACTAGGTCGTGTCCGACCGGACTTACGCGGATCCGCGCGTGCGTCGCACCCTGCCGCGGATGGCCGGCAGCACGACATTGAGCGCGAGCGGGTAATAGATCGCGGCGACGGCGATGGCGACGACCACGCCTGCGACGGCATCCGACGGATACCCGACCGCAAGACGCAGCCGCGACCAGATGAGCACGGCCAGTGATGCCGTCGCGATTCCGGTGACCCCCCACCGCCATGGCCCGCGGCGGGCGACCACGACGAAGCCGATGATCATGGCGGCGCCGAACACCGTCGGGGTGCTCGGGAAGCTGAGCGGGCCCGACCCGGCGAGCGGATGCGCCGCGTCCAGATCGAGCAGCGGTCGGTCGACGAGGTGCGCGAGTCCGACGGAGACGGCCCAGCTCACTCCGACGAAGCCGAGGAAGACCGCTGCGGTGACGGAATCCGCGAGGAGATAGATCATGAGCCCGGCGATCGACAGCAGCACGAGCGCTGCGACGGTGCTCACCATCATGTCGAACACCAGTGCTGTGACATCCACGAGGGCGAACGAGTGCGCGTCGAGCATCCGATCGAGTGCGAACTCGGCGCGGGACCACGCCGGGTGGGCCGTCAGAAGCAACCCCGCGACGACGACGGCCGCGAGGACGAGGACGCCGGTGACGATCCACACGGCGGGGTGACCGATCGCCGTCAGGGCACGCTCGGCCCGACGCGACTCGTCGTCGGCGTCGCGCTGCGCCAACGGCCGATCGATTGCTTCCAGGTCCACGGCGCCATGCTTTCGCCGGCGCACCCATGCGCGTCTAAGAATCGATCGCCGCCCCGGTCAGAGGGGGTCCTGGGAATGCTGACAGGCTGGGCTTCGGGACACCCCGTCTTAGCCGGTTCTGGGAGTCTCGCGCCTTGACTGCGAAACATGCTCGAGTACGCCACGACACCGCTTGCACCCGCCGTGCAGGTGACGCCGAAGCGCCACCTCGGAGTCGTGGCGATCGCCACGGGGGCGTTCGCGATGGCCGTCAGTCTGCTCGGGTCATGGGTGCCCTCGCTATGGGGCGACGAGGCCGCGAGCCTGCTCTCCGCGAAGCGTCCGCTCGACAGCCTCTTCGCGATGCTCACCCACGTGGACGCCGTGCATGGCAGCTACTACGTGATGCTGCACTTCTGGGTGCAGCTGGCGGGCACGAGTCCCCTCGCGATCCGCTTGCCGAGTGCTGTCGCGGTCGGTGTGGCCGCCGCCGCCGTTGCCTGGCTGTGCGGACGGATGCGCTCGACCCGCCTCGCGGTCCTTGCGGGTCTCATCGTCGCGGTGCTCCCCCGGCTCACGGATGTCGGCGAAGAGGCCCGCCCGTACGCCTTCGACGCAGCAGTCTGCGCCGTGCTGTGCGTCGTCGTCGCCGAGGCGGTGCTGCGCGGCGGACGCGCGACACGGCTCTGGATCGCCTACGGCGCGCTGCTCGCGGTCGGCACCTACCTGTTCCTGTACGACTTCCTGATGGCGGTCGCCGTCGGCGCGTTCCTCGCGTTCACCCCGACGGAGAGGCGGCATCTTCGTGCTTGGGTGATAGCGACGGGATCCGCGGTCCTCGCCGCGTCTCCGGTGATCGTCTTCGCCTTCCTGGAACGCAATCAGGTGTCGTACCTCGAGAACCGCACACAGGTGACGCCCTCGACGGTGTTCGTGCAGATGTGGTTCGGCGAGACGGCGATCGCCATCGTGGCGTGGCTGCTCATCCTCGTCGCCCTCGGCGACCTGGTGTACCGCGTCGTGCAGCAACGCCGGATCAGCGGCTCAGCGGTGACGGCTTCCCGCCCGGACGTGGTCGTGTTCGCCGCGTGCTGGCTGTTCCTTCCGGCGGGTCTGCTCATCGCCTCGAATACCGTGATGGCGGATTACACGGCGCGCTACGGAGCGTTCGCCGCACCTGCGGCGGCCGTGCTCATGGCGGCCGGCATCGATCGGCTCGCGCGCCGCACGTGGATCGCGGTCGGACTCGCCGCCGTCGTCCTCGTGGCCGCCGCTCCGGTGTGGATCTCGCAGCGCACGGCCTATGCCATGAACAACTCGGACTGGAACGAGATCGCGGCGACGGTACAGGCGCAGGCGCATCCCGGCGACGGGATCGTGTTCGACGGGAGCGTGCGCCCGTCGCGCCGCACCCGCCTCGCTCTGGACACCGATCCGGCGGCGTTCGCCAACGTGAAGGACCTCACGCTGAACGTGCCGTATGCCCAGAACAGGACCTGGTACGACTCCACCTACTCCGTCCCCCATGCCGCTGCGCTCGGCAGGTTCACCGGAGTCGATCGCGTGTGGGTGGTCGAGTACGCCGTCCCCGGACACACTGACGCGTGGGGCATCGCCTCACTCGAGCAGTTGGGCTTCCACAAGACCGCCCACTACTCCTCCAATCGCAGCGTGACGTATCTGTTCACGCGGTGACGCCGGCCGCATCCCTCTTTCCGTCCGTACACCGACCGCGCGGTATCCGCCGTTGCAGAGAGCCCCGATGACACGAACAGCCACAGCCGCGGTGCGCACCAGAGCGCAGCGGGTACCCGATCCCACTCCCCTCTTCTGGATCACCAAAGCCGTCTCGACCGCGATGGGCGAGGCCGTTTCCGACTTCTCGATCCACGTGCTGCCGCCCGTGGTCGCCGTGCTCTGCGGATTCGCCCTGTTCGTGATCGCGCTGCTCATCCAGCTGACTCGCCGTCGATACATCCCGTGGGCGTATTGGACCGCCGTCGGCATGGTCGGCGTGTTCGGAACCATGGCCGCCGACGTGATGCACGTCGCGCTCGGCGTGCCGTACGCCGTCAGCTCGGCGTTCTACGCCGTCGTGCTCGCCCTGGTCTTCCTCGTCTGGTGGCGCCTCGAGCGCACCCTCTCGGTGCACGACATCACGACCACGCGACGCGAACTGCTCTACTGGGCAGCCGTCGTCGCCACCTTCGCGATGGGCACCGCGCTCGGCGACCTCGCCGCGGTAGGACTCGGGCTCGGCTACCTCGCCTCCATCGTGGTCTTCGCCGTCGTGATCCTCATCCCGGCGCTCGGATACCGCTTCGCGCACTGGAACTCCGTGTTCTGCTTCTGGTTCGCGTACGTCGTGACCAGACCGCTCGGGGCATCCGTTGCGGACTGGTTCGGCAAGGAGCGCGTCGACGGCGGTCTCGGGTTCGGCGAGGGATGGGTGTCCCTCGTGCTCGTGCTGCTGATGGTGGTGCTGGTCTGCGCCATGTACCTGCGCTCGCCGAGACGGACGCAGGCGATCGACGTGCAGTCCTAAGGGTGCTGAGGCCGTGACTCCGTCCCTGACCGGGAGCGGGCGATCGTGAGCCGCTGCGGGCGCTGGGACACGGGCATCCGTAGGCTCCTGCCATGACCACTGTGCTGCTCGACAGCCTCATCGGCGTGGGCGTGCTGATCGTGCTGACCACGGCGGTTCTCTGGTTCTACGGCGCACCCAAGCGCTGGGCGCCGGCTCTGGCCGTCTTGCGCGGCATGCTGCAGCTGGCGGTCGTGAGCGTCATCCTGGCCGGCGTCATCACGAGCGGATACTGGGTGGCCGTCGCGCTCCTGGTGATGTTCGGCGTGGCGAGCTTCACGGCCATCCGGCGCATCGGCTGGAGCAGGGACCACGCCTTCATGATCCTCACGGCGATGGCCACCGGCATCGCCGTCACGCTCACGGTGGTCTTCGTGACGGGCACGATCGAGTTCTCAGCGCGCTACGTGCTCGCGATCGGCGGCATCGTGATCGGCAACTCCATGACGATCGCCACGCTGGCGGGGCGTCGCTTCGTCGAGTTGGTGCGGGATCGCTGGGACCAGGTGGAGGCGTGGATGTCGCTGGGCGCCACCCCGCGCCAGTCCACGCACGACCTGGCCCGTGACGCCGTCTATGCCGCGCTGATCCCTTCGACGGATCAGACCAAGACGACGGGGCTCGTCACGCTTCCTGGTGCCTTCGTCGGAGCCATCTTCGGTGGCGTTTCACCGCTGGAGGCCGGACGATTCCAGATCGTCGTGCTCGCGTCCATCATGGCTGCGGGGGCCATCACCGCGGTGATCGTCGCGACCTGGATGTCACCGGTGCGCGTGAAGCCGGAGCCGGTGAAATGAACGGGCGGCGGGCATCCGTCCTCCTGGCTTCTCTGGCCACGACCGTCTGCCTTCTCCTGGCCGGATGCACAGCTGTGCCATCGGTCGCTGGCCGCGCCGAGGTCGGCGCCGAGGTCACGACGCCGCCGATGGGCTGGAACAGCTGGAACCATTTCGGATGCTCGGTCACCGAGGCCGACGTGCGGGCGGCCGCCGACGCCATCGCTGCGGACGGGCTGCGTGCTGCCGGCTACACGTTCGTCAACGTGGACGACTGCTGGCAGGATCCGACCCGTGACTCGAGCGGACGGCTCCGCGCGAACCGGGAGCGCTTCCCGCACGGCATAGCCGCCCTCGCCGCCTATGTGCACTCGAAGGGCCTGCACTTCGGTCTCTACGCTGCGCCGGGCCGGCAGACGTGCGCCGAGCGCTACCAGGGATATCCGGGCAGCGTCGGCAGCTTCGGACACGTCGAGCAAGATGCCAGGATCTTCGCCGCGTGGGGCGTCGACTACCTGAAGTACGACTGGTGCGCGGCGGATCGCGACGGCGTCGGTCACGAACAGGCTTTCGCGCAGATGCGAGCGGCGCTCGACGCGACGGGCAGGCGGATCGTGTTCAGCATCCACGACAAGCCGGAACAGCCAGCGCCGGCCTGGCGGCACTGGGTGGCCGATCTGTCTCGCACCACGCCCGACATCCAGGATTCCTGGTCGTCCGTCGTGTCCATCGTGCGCAGCACGCTCGCGAGCGGCACCACGCATGTCTCCGGCTACTGGAACGATCCGGACATGCTCGAGGTGGGCAACAGCGGCATGTCCGATACCGAGCAGCGCAGCCACTTCGCACTGTGGGCCGAGCTCTCTGCGCCGCTCCTGATGGGCAACGACCTCTCGAAGGCCTCGCGCGCCACGCGCGACATCCTCGGCAACACGAGAATCATCGCTGTCGACCAGGATGTGCTCGGCGCGCATCCTGTCACGGTCGCGGCTTCCTCCGACCACGCGCTCGTGCTCGCCAAGCCGCTCGCGGACGGCGGGATCGCGGTGACGATCACCGCGCTGGACGCGACCACGTCCAGCATCTCGGTGTCGAGCCGAGCGCTGGGCTTGGGCGGTGCGTCATCCGGCGACGATCTGGAGACCGGCGAGCGCGTGACATTCGGGTCGACGATCACCGTCAACCTCGACGGTCACGCCACAGCGATGTACACGCTACTGCCGCACACCTCTGTCCCGTCTTCTTGAGCGTCCGGCGCCGAGCGGCTCGACCCGGCTCAGTCGCTGAGCTCGTCGACGGCGAGTTCGCGGTGAGCGCTGTGCTCGTCGGCCGAACCGACGACCGCCACGGTGTAGAGCGCGCCGAGCCCCACGGCGGCCACGACGAAACCGACCGTCACCAGCGTCCAGATCATGTCGCTCCCCTTCCTCGGATCGTCAGCTTCGCGCGGCTGTTCACAGAAACCGCCCATCTGGGCGACGGCGACGCGGCCGGAGAGCGGATGACGTTCCGCCTCCGCCGGTCCGGTCACCGAACGCATAGCCGCCGTCGCGTAAGACTGGGGTGTGGACTCACCGGAAACCGTGAAGCGCCCGACCAGACGGCGCAAGCTCTACGAGTTGGAGGTCGTGCGCGTCCTCACGTTCGCGTGCGTCATCGGGGTGCACGTGGTGAGCCACACGGCACAGGGCAGCGCGCCGATCGTGGGAAGCCTGATCCTGCTGCACTTCACCCGCGAGGTGTTCTTCGCACTGACCGGGTTCGTGCTCACCCTCAGCTACCTTCGCAAGCCGAAACCGATGCGCGAATTCTGGCCGCGGCGGTTCCTGCTCGTCGGTGTTCCCTACCTGGTGTGGTCGCTGATCTACTGCATCATCAGCGCCATCGGCAAGCCGTTCGACCTCTGGCAGTTCCTGCAGCACTACTTCTGGGCCTCGCTCACCGGCACGGCGTACTACCACATGTATTTCCTGCTGGTCACGATGCAGATCTACCTGTTGTTCCCGCTGCTCGTCTGGCTGGTGAAGGCCACCCGCCGCTGGCACTGGTTGCTCGTTTCGCTGTCGTTCGCGCTGCAGCTGACCATCAGCGCCTTCGACCAGTACAAGCCGGGGTCGATGCACTGGATCAACCTGTTCAGCAACGTCATCAACTACCAGGCGTTCATCATCGCGGGAGCCGTCGGCGCGTACCACTCGACCGCCGTGCTGCAGTGGGTTCGGGTGCACCGCCGTCTCATCGCCGTCATCACGCCGATCGCCGCCGCCCTCACCATCGGGGCGTACCTGCTGCAGCTCTCCTGGGGGTACAGCGTGTACGCGGCGTCCACCGCGTACCAGCCGGCCGTTCTCGTGTGGTCGGCCGTGGTCGCCGTGGCGCTTCTCGCGATCGGGGCGTGGTGGGTCGACCGTCGGCCGGAGGATCCGCACCGCACCCTCGACTACCTCTCGGACCGTTCGTTCGGCGTCTTCCTGGCGCATCCGCTCGTGCTCTGGCTGCTGCTCCTGGTGGCCGGCGGGCTGCTGAACTCGTGGCCGCCGTTGGTCTCGACGATCGTGGCGTACCCGATCGTGGCGCTCGGAGCGCTCGGAATCGCGGATGTCGCGCGGCGGAGCATCCTGAGCCTCCCCTTGGCCGGGCGGCCGCGTTCCACCCGCCGCAAGAACATCCCCTGAGGCGGTGGTCGAGCTTCACCCTCGCGGATGCTCGTCTCGGTCGTTCCGCCAACCTGGCCGCCTGCCTCGAACCCTATGGATCGTCCCCGAGGTCTCTGAGCGGAGCGGATTCTTGCATCTTCCTCATAATCGCGTGAGCAGCATCGAACCATGACCACCTTCGGACAGGAGCGGGCGTCGCTGACGCCGGATGCGCCGGTGACGCACGCCTCCTGGACCGCAGCGGACGTCGAGCGCCGGCCGCCGACGGACTGGTGGCGTCTGGGCGCCGTCGCCGTTGTCTGGCTGACCAGCCTGTTCGTCGTCGCGCTGTGGGTGTCCGGCGGCGGCCTCGAGGATCTCGTGCGGTTCGACGCCGACACGCTCAACACCCTCGGACGCATCACGGGTCTCGTCGCCGCGAACCTGCTGCTGTACCAGGTGCTGCTCATGGCGCGAATCCCGCTGTTCGAGCGCGGATTCGGTCGCGACGGCATGACGCGCATGCACCGCCTCGTCGGCTTCTGGTCGTTCTGGCTGATGCTCGCGCATATCGTGCTCATCACCATCGGATACGCGGCGGAGAGCGGTACGAATGTCATCGTGCAGGCCTGGCAGTTCGTCTGGGACTACCCGGGGATGCTCCTCGCCACGGCGGGGACGCTCCTGCTGATCCTGGTCGTCATCACGTCGATGCGGCGAGCGCGCAAGCGCCTTCGCTACGAGTCGTGGCACCTGCTCCATCTGTACGCGTATGTCGGGGTCGGCCTGTCCATTCCGCACATGCTGTGGACGGGCGCCGACTTCCTGACCTCTCTGCCCGCGACCGTGTACTGGTGGGCCCTCTGGGTGGTCTCCGCGGTGAGCCTTGTGATGTTCAGGGTGCTCGTGCCCGTCATCCGCTCGCTCAGGCACAGCGTGCGCGTCGCCTCGGTCGAGCCGGACGGCGGCCGCGGCGTCGTCGTGCGCATGCGCGGTCGCGCGCTGGAGCGGCTCCGAGCCGAGTCCGGACAGTTCTTCCTGTGGCGCTTCCTGGACGGGCCGGGATGGATGCGCGGGCATCCGTTCTCGCTCGCGGCCGCTCCGCAGGGCGACGAGCTCGTCATCTCCGCCAGGGTGCTCGGTGACGGCACGCAGAGGTTGCTCGGCCTGCGCTCAGGGACGCGCGTGGCGTTCGAGGGTCCGTTCGGAAGGCTGACGGGCCGCGAGCGCCGCGGCCGCAAGCTGCTCATGATCGGCGCGGGCGCGGGCGTCACGCCGCTCGTCTCGCTGCTGGAGTCGGAGGAGTATGCCGACGGCGAGGCGGCACTCATCGTGCGGGACCACGAAGCACGCGATGCACTCCGAAGCGAGGCGATCGGCGATCTGGTGCAGAACCGGGGTGTGCGCTACGCGAGGCTCGACGGGCATCGCTCGCACGGCGCATCGCCGTGGCTGCCGCAGACACACGCGGAGTGGGCGGGCGATGACCTGATCCGCTACGTCGCGCCCGACCTCGAGCTCTACGACGCGTACGTCTGCGGACCCGAGCCGTGGATGGACAGCGTGACCAAGGATCTGCGCGCCGCCGGGCTGAGCCCATCCCGCATCCACACCGAGCGATTCTCGATCTGACGACAGCTGCAGAAGGCACCCATGAAGAAGATCATCTACGGACTGCTGGCGACGATCACCGGCATCGTGCTGCTGTTCAGTTATCGAACGTCGCTCGACGCGGTGAGTCCGACCGCCTCGACTTCCGGCACCGGTGGTGCCACCAATGGAACGGGCTCGACCGGATCGTCCAACTCGACCGGATCGGATACGACGGGTTCGGGTTCGTCCTCGGGCTCCAGCTCGAGTGGGTCGTCGTCGACAGGCTCGTCCGCGTCCGCTTCGCCTTCGGCTTCCGCATCCGCTTCATCCAACGGCCTGAAGGACGGCACGTTCACGGGCGCGTCCGCCGACACGCGTTACGGACCGGTGCAGGTTGCCGTCACCGTCTCCGGCGGCAAGATCACCAAGGTCGACGTTCCGGTATATCCGACGGAGAGCTTCCGCGACGAGGAGATCAACCGTCAGGCGGTGCCCGAGCTCGTCTCAGAGACGCTCAACGCTCAGAGCTCGAACATCGACATGGTCTCCGGCGCCACGTTCACCAGCGAGGGATACCTCAAGTCGCTGCAGAGCGCACTCGACGAGGCGCACGCGTGATGGAGCCTTCTGGGTCTGATCGCACCGGGCCGGATAGATCGGTGCGGGATCGCGCAAGGCTCGTCCGCACGGCGCCCATCATGGGAACCGTTGCGAGCATCCACGTTCTCGGGGACGCAGGAGGCGGCCCGGTCGACGAGCGCGAGGTGCAGCCGGCGATCGATGCCTGCTTCCAGGAGCTCGCCGACCTCGAGCGGATCTTCTCTCCATTCCGCGCCGACTCCGACATCTCCCGGATTCGTGCCGGCGTCCTCGCTCCGGCCGATGCGGATTGCCGTGTGGCGGTCGTCCGCGGCGAATGCGAGGAGGCGAAGCGTCTCACGCACGGCCTCTTCGACGCCTGGCATCAGGGTTGGTTCGACCCGACCGGATACGTCAAAGGCTGGGCGACCGAGACGGCCGCCCGCCACCGTCTCGAGCCGCTGCTGGAGATGGACGGCGTGGATGCGGTGGGCATCGGTGTGGGCGGCGACGTGCAGCTCTTCACTGCTCAGGGATCCGACTGGCGCTGGCACGTCGGCATCGCGGATCCGGCCGCTCCCGGCAGCGTCGCCGCCACGATCGAGGTTCGCACCGGCGCGGTGGCGACCTCGGGCATCGCTGAACGCGGATCCCACATCATCGATCCGCGGACCGGATCCCCGGCGACCACGGTCGCCAGCGCGACCGTCGTGGCCGACGGCCTCGCCACCGCGGACCTCTGGGCGACGACCGCGGTGATCGCCGGCTTCGACGACCTCTCGTGGACCGGTGCCGAGGGTGTGAGATCCGGAATCCTCATCTCACCCTCGGGCGAGATCAGGCGCTGGGCGGGCAGCATCGAGCTCGCCCGTTGGCAGGACCCGGCTCTCACCCGGCCGTCGCGTTGAACAGACGACCGATCAGGAATGTCGCGGCGAGCGCGATCGCGCCGCCGATCACGACGCGCAGCGCGGCTTTGCCGCGGGAGCTTCCGCCGATGGCCGCCGCGACGTAGCCGGTCACGGCGAGCGCCACGATCACGGCCACGAAGGTCACGGGCACTCGCCACGCAGACGGCAGCAGGATGGTCAGCATCGGAAGAGCGCCGCCGATGAGGAACGACAGCGCCGACGCGAGCGCGGCGTGCCACGGGCTCACGACGTCGTCGGGATCGATGTCCAGCTCGGCGGAGAGGTGTGCCCGCAGCGCGTCGTGGGCGGTGAGCTCTTCTGCCACCTTGTAGGCGGTCGCCTCAGAGAGGCCCTTCGCCCGGTAGAGCCCGGCGAGCTCCTCGAACTCCTCCTCCGGCATGGTGGCGAGCTCTTCGGTCTCCTTCGCGATGAGTGCCCGCTCGCTGTCGCGCTGACTGCTCACGGAGACGTACTCCCCGAGCGCCATCGACACCGCGCCGCCGACCAGGGCGGCCAGCCCTGCGACGACGATCGCGTCAACACTCGACGTCGCTCCCGCGACGCCGACCACGATGGCCGCCACCGAGACGATGCCGTCGTTGGCGCCCAGAACTCCGGCGCGCAGCCAGTTCAGGCGCTGCGCGAGTCCCGCACGATGCGGCTCATCCGGATGCTGGCCCGGCGCGGGCTCCGATTCCTCAGACATACCAGAAGCACACCACACGAGCCCCTGGCGGTCGAGGAAGGTGAGGCGTCCCTCAGCCGGCGGCGCGGCAACGGTCAGAGCACCGAGCCGAGCCAGAGGCCGCCGAATCCGACGGCGACCGTTGCGACGAGCACGAGGATGCCGTTGCTGAAGGCCATCACCCACTCG
Source organism: Planctomonas sp. JC2975 (assembly GCF_012985205.1). Classification (NCBI taxonomy): domain Bacteria; kingdom Bacillati; phylum Actinomycetota; class Actinomycetes; order Micrococcales; family Microbacteriaceae; genus Planctomonas; species Planctomonas sp. JC2975. The sequence goes on from NZ_JABEKS010000001.1 coordinate 985,465, forward strand.
CGTTCCTGAATCAGCCGCACCGTCTCGATGCTCGCCGTGCTGAACGTCGTGTAGCCGCCCATCAGGCCAGTGCCGAGCACAAGCACCCATTGCGGCGTCAGCAGCGCGCTCGCAGCGAGTCCGGTGAGGAACCCGAGGATGAACGAGCCGGACACGTTGATCACGGCGGTCCCCCAGGGGAACGGTGAGCGCACCCGCGAGCGCACCAGCCCGTCCACCACGAACCTCATCGCTGCGCCGACTCCGCCGGCGAGGCAGAGCGCGACGAAGACTCCCGGACTCACCCGTCCCGCCTTCCCGCACCAGGCTTCGGCCCGGAGCTCCTCAGCTTGGCCGCACGCGTCAGCCGGGCACCGACCAGGATGCCCGCGACGGATGCCGCGGCGCCGGCCACCACACTCGCCAGGCCGTACCCGATGCCCACCAGCTCCTGGCCGCTGCCGAAGGTCACGGCGATCCCGACGGCCAGGGTGCTGTAGGTCGTGTAGCCGCCCATGAAGCCGGTGCCTACCAGCAGTCGCAGGGCGCGGCGTCGACCTTCGTCCGGTCCGAGTCGCAGCAGGAACTCCAGCACGACGCCGAGGGCGAAGGCACCGGTGAGGTTGATCATGAAGATCGCGGTCGGGAAAGCGCCCGCCGCCGGGATGACGAGGCTCAGCGCCTCGCGGGTTCCCGTGCCGATCGCCCCGCCGAGCGCGACCAGACCGACGAACCGCCACGTGAGGTGCACAGGACGCGGACGCGCGGGAGGGCGGGCATCGGCGACCTCGATGTCGCTGTCGACGGGGAGCGACTCGAATGCGGCGCGCGAACCGGCGTGCTGCACCTCGGCGGCGGCTTCCGCTGATCCGGGCGGCGTGCGGGGCGCGTCCTGGTCGGGGGACGTGCTGGGCATGGTTCACCTACCTTGCTCTCGATGAGTGCGGTAGGAGTCATCAGCCGTCGTGGCGGTTCGGGCGCGGCCTTCACGTGCGCCGTCCCGGGTGGATACCCCATCACCCAGGGTTAGAGGATACCGGGGCCCTCGCATCCTGGGCAAAGTCGGAGCATCCTGGTGGAGGGGGCGATGACGATGTCGGACACCGGCGAGCACGGGAACTGCCTGGTCGTCGGAGTCGCCCCGTCGCAGGCAGCCGAGGTGATCCACGAGGCCGCACGGTTCGCCAGCATGCTCGGCGCCTCCCTCGTGCTCGCCGCTGTTGACCCCACCAGATACACGACCGGACGCAACCAGGACGGGACGGTCACCGCGTTCTCCGTCGATCCTGATGCGAGCGACGTCATCACGGAGCACGTCGATCCTGAACTCGAGGAGCGGCTGCGCTCGATGCTGGCTCCGACCCGCGTGCCGTGGTCGCTGCGCGCGATGGCCGGCGATCCGGCTCAGGAACTCGCGCTGCTGGCCGACGAGCTCGATGCGATCGCGATCGTCGTCGGCACACGCAAGCCGGGGCTGCGCACCACGGCGCACGAGTTCTTCAGCGGCTCCGTCGCCGTGCACCTCGCCCATCGCCAACGCCGACCGGTGATCGTCGTTCCGATCGCGCCCGTCTCGCACGGTCAGCGCCTGCCGTGGGAGATCTGAGTCTCACGTGGGACGTCTGACCGGAGACGTTCCGTCCCTCTCGCTGCGTACTGTTACGGCCGACTCACCCCTCACGGCAGCGGCCGACAGCGGTGCGCTACCGTGAAGCCGATGTCGATTCAGGAGCAGGCCGCCACTCCCCCGGCGAGCAGGTGGCGTCCGTTGGCGTGGATCGTCCCCGTCGTGGTGGTCGGAGCCGCGATCATTGTGCTCGTCACCCGCTGGTTCATCGCGCTCCCCGCGGTCGCGGACTTCATCCGCACGTACCCGGGCACCAGCGCGCTCCCGGTATGGGCGCCCGTCGGTTTCCCCCTGTGGCTCGCGATCCTGCACTTCCTGAGCGGTGCCTTCCTCTTCTTCATCGTGTTCTCCGGCTGGTCCGTTCGGCGCACCAGGCGAGGAGGCGTTCGGCCGCGAGAGTTCTGGATCCGGGACAACGACCGTCTCGTGCGCACGAAGAATCCGCCGGTGCGGATCACCCTCACCTCGTGGTGGCATCTCACCCTCGACGCACTCTGGGTGCTCACCGGAGTTCTCTTCGTGGTGCTCCTGTTCAGCACGGGCCAGTGGGTGCGGATCGTCCCCACCAGCTGGGACGTGATTCCGAATGCCGTCTCGGCGGCTCTGCAGTACGCGTCGTTGGACTGGCCCGTCACCAACGGCTGGGTCGACTACAACGCGCTGCAACTCCTGACCTACTTCGCCACCGTGTTCCTCGCGGCTCCGCTCGCGGTCCTCACGGGCATCCGCCTCGCACCAGGGCTGTCAGTGCGGCTGCGCAGGTTCGACAAGGCGTTCCCGCTGCCGAGAGTGCGGGTCGTTCACTACGTCGTGATGATCTGGTTCGTCGCCTTCACCATCGTGCACGTGGCGCTCGTGCTGCTCACCGGTCCGCTGCGCAACCTCAACCACATGTACGGGCTGAGGGATGACTCCAGCTGGGTCGGGCTCATCGTGTGGGTCGCCTCGCTCGTCGTCATCGCGATCGCCGCGGCGCTCCTGCGGCCGCCGCGCCTCGATGCCCTGGCCGAGCTCACCGGCAGCGTCAAGCGCCGCTGAGCATCTTCGGGCTGAACGTCCTCGGGCTCGCGCTTCTTTAGGCTTGAGGGGTGTCCGCCGACCTCGCCTTCGCACGCATCGCGTTGCGCCGTTTCGCGCGCGCGACGAATCTGCTCGTGCCAGGGCGATCGTTCACCGTGCTCGGCGACGAGGGACGAGCGGATGCTCTCCGCGGGCTCCTGAGATCGTGCGGCGGCCGGGAGTCGGTCGCCTCGCCCGACTACCTGTTCGCCACGACGGAGACGTCGTGGCAGCGCGCGGCGGGGTTCGGGTCTCCGATCGTCGTCGACGTGGCGGGATCGCTGACCGCGGAGATCTCCGGC